>NZ_CP041151.1:3753435-4066222 GCF_006494715.1 Shewanella sp. SNU WT4 | reverse complement strand
CGATTAATAACTGCGCCGCTGTGGCTGGGTCTTGCTCTAGCAGCAGTTTTCTGCCGGCTAATGAGCTTAAGTACTGAGCTTCGGCCGCTATCCAATGGGTTGGGCTGCGCTGCGCCAATGCTGACACTTTTTGGGTTAAGCCTTGCTGATTTTTTTGCAGATTATCAACTTGAATGGACGTTTTTGATATGGCTTGTAGTTGCTGGCTGAGTTCCGCAATTTTAGCTTGCGGTGCACTCAACTCTTGCTGGAATTGACTTTGCTGCTCACTCAGTTCAGCCATAAATTCAGATTTTTGTTGAGTGATTTGCTGATATAGCCAAGCGCTAACTGCTAATGCCCCGAGAGATATCAGCAGTAGCAAGAATAAAACCAGCCATACCAGTTTGTTAGTTTTGGGTGTCGCTTGAGTTCGCACGCGGGGAGTTGTGGCCTTGCTGGCCTCAGAAATAGTCTTAGAACTAACCTCATGGCTGGGTTCATGACTGCTTTCATGAGTGGCTCCATGATTAGGCTCGAGTTTATCTGACTGAGCAGAAGCGTCATTAGTGTCTACGGCTTCAGTACTCATAGGGCTATTCTCGACCTGTGGTTTTTTCATGAAAGCAATCCTTGATGCTTAGATTGAATAATTTGCTAGGCATCAAGGCAATGATTACAAAGCTGCCATCATGGCTTGGCTATGCGCTCCACCTGCGTTGGTGACCTTTAGCATGCCTAGGGCGATTGCCTGGCGTTCGACTCGGTTACTCGGAACTATAATATGACATGCTTGCAGCCAAGGAAATAATTCTTTTGGCACCAAGGTGATAAGGTTTTCCAGTACGGCGCCACTGGTAACAACTATGGTGTCTATGCCAAATTGGTACCAAGCTAAAGCCGCGCCTGTTGCTAATGCTGGGCATACTCTTTGATACACTTGCCAGAAGCTAACCTTAGCGCCACGCTGCTGCAAGATGATGCCTAAATCTTCTCGGCCACCATTACCGCGCACTATCACGACTTGTTTATTAGTGACTTGATTGAGCTCAGCTAATGTCAGCAGTCCTTCGGTTTCTTGGCAATCAAGAGGGGCTTGCAAAGCTTCAATACCATCGGCTTTTAGCGCCGCCCAAGTGGCTTGGCCGACGGCAAAATATTGCTTATCTTGCGGCCACTCTTGCCCCAAGGCTTGTTTACCAAAAGTAACGGCATTCGTGCTAACAAATATCAATATATCTGAGCTCAGCACTTGCTCTTTAGTGAGCAAATGTTGACTTGCTGGCACCTCGGCTACCGCGAGTAAAGGCGCCACCAGATGCGCAATGCCACGGGCGGTTAAGCTATCTATCATGTCTTGATTGCGGCCGTGAGGCCGCGTCAATAAGACTTTCATTTACGCCGTCGCGTATACGGCATCTAAAATAGTCTTGGCGCCTTTCGCAAGTAAGTCATTGGCTAAGTCGACACCCATTTGCACGGCATCTTGCTTATGGCCTGTGATTTCAGCAGTAATTATCTGGCTACCATCTGGGCTACCCACTAAGCCGCGCAAGTGCATGCTATCGCCATCAATTACAGCAAACGCACCGATAGGCACTTGGCAACCGCCTTCTAAACGGGTGTTCATAGCGCGCTCGGCTAATACGCGGTAGCGAGTTTCAATGTGCTCAAGTGGCGCAAGCAATGCTTTAACTCTCACGTCATCGGTGCGGCATTCAATGCCCACAGCACCTTGGCCGTTGGCTGGCAGCGAATCTTCGGCGCTAATAAAGCTAGCAATGCGTGAGTGTAATTCAAGGCGAATTAAGCCTGCAGCCGCCAAGATAATCGCATCATATTCGCCATTATCTAACTTGCCTAAACGAGTGCCCACGTTACCACGTAAGTCTTTAATCACTAAATCTGGACGACGAGCGCGCAGTTGGCACTGGCGACGCAGGCTTGAGGTACCGACAATGGCGCCTTGCGGTAATTCTTCAATGGTTTGATAGTGATTAGATACGAAGGCATCGCGTGGATCTTCGCGCTCACAAATCACTTCTAAGCCTAACCCTTCCGGGAAATCGACTGGCACATCTTTCATTGAGTGCACGGCAATATCGGCTTGATTTTCTAACATGGCCACTTCGAGTTCTTTAACGAACAAGCCTTTACCGCCCACTTTAGCTAAAGGCGTATCGAGAATGATGTCACCTTTGGTGCTCATAGGCAGCAATTCCACTTGCAACCCTGGGTGAATACGCTCTAATTCGGCTTTGACAAATTCGGCTTGCCACATAGCCAAAGGGCTTTTACGGGTGGCAATGCGGATAAGTTGTTGTGACATGCTTTCTATTCCATCAGGACGATTAATTTAGTTAATGCTATCACCGTGGCTAGGGGGATGTCAGGAAGCTCTGCCGAAATCTTTGAAGTAGAAAGAGTCTATTCACGCTATTTATAGTGATTTAGTTCACAAATATTCCAACAGCGTGAGTATTTTTGTTAAAATGCGTCTTTGGAACTTCATAGCAATATCAAGGACATTACTATTGCAAACAACTGGGTTGCTCAACTCGACCAGCTTGCGGGACAAAATCCAGCTTTCAGCGCGCTTAAATCGGGTGCGACTTGCCCGTGCCAAAGCCTTGATGACCCCCTTGCAGCGGCAGTTATTGCATCTTATTCCTTGGTTGTTTCATCATAACGATCCTCAATTACCAGGCTTTAATGGCCCGCTCACGCCCCATGGGGTTGAAGCTTATATGGGCGGTGACATTGAAGACAATGTGGCTAAGCTTCTCGATTTTCCAGCCATTAATAATAACGCCCAAGCTGCGCCTGCCATTGCCGGTGTATTTGCCATGGGAAGCACGGCAACTTTTGGTCAAAATCAGCAAAGCGATCTCGATATTTGGTTGGTGATAGAGCAAGAATTTACCGATACCCAGACGCACGCCTTAATGGCTAAAGCCCGCAGTATTTGCCAGTGGTACGCTGAATTTCAGCTCGAGATGAATTGTTATCTAGTGCATGCCGATCAGTTTATTACTAAGGGCAGTGGCCAGCGGCAATTACTCGGCAAAGAGCATAGCGGCAATGTGCAGCATTGGTTATTGCTGGAAGAATTTTATCGCAATCATATTCATTTAGCGGGGCGCCCCATCGCTTGGTGGCCTAACGCGTCTTCTGACTCTAGCGTGTTGTATTTGGGTGATGTGTCGCAATTGCCTGCCAGTGAGTATTTTGGCGCTAGTTTATGGCAGCTCTATAAAGGGTTAGTCAAACCCCATAAAGCCTTGTTAAAGGTTATGCTACTGGAAGCTTATGCCAGTCAATTTCCGCGCACCGCCTTAATTAGCGAGCAAGTGTGGCAAGGCTTAACTCAAGGGGATTTTTCATCGGAAACGGACCCTTATCTGCTCTTGTATCTGTCGATAGAAAAGTACTTAGTTAAACGCGAAGAACATAAGCGCCTTGAAGTTGTACGTCGCTGTTTTTATTTAAAATGCGGCGTGCGCCTAAGCGATAGCCAAAATAGCAATGACTGGCGCTTTCATAAGATAAAGAGCTTAGTGACGAGTTGGGGCTGGCACAGCGATTTAATTGAGTTACTGGATAATTGCCATCAATGGGATAGCGTGCAGCTGCAATGGTTTAATCAGCAGCTTAACGAAGTGATGCTCGAGTGCTATCAAGTGCTGCTGCAATTTGCCTCGTGTCAGCAATTAAACGAGCGCTTACGTTTTAGCGAACTTAATATGTTGTCGCGTAAGTTATCGACTTATTTTGTTGAGTCAAAACACCAAATTGTAAAACTCAACATGCTGTGGAGTCAGTCTATTTGGGAGCAAAAACTCACCATAGTCGGCGACCCTGGAAAGTATCAATTATGGCGCGGTGAGGGCGAGCATGCCCAAGTTGTTGCGCGGGCAGAAACTAAGGGCGCCTTATTGTGCTGGGCTTGCCTTAATGGTGTGGCCGATCAGCGCACCTTGTGGGTACGCCAAGCGCATCGCTCCGATCCGAGTGTGTTAATTGATTATGCGCGCCTGTGCCGCGAGTTAGTGCAAACCATCAAGGTGGGCTCAAATCTCATTTCAGGGCGCGACTTATCTATCCCTTGGTATTTTAAACAGCTGATTTTTATTCTTAACTTAGAAGATGATCCGACTGCGCGCTGGCAAGGGCAAGAGATGATGGTGGATTACACCCAAGGCAATGTCTTGTCTTTGGGGTTAGCCAAGCAGAATATGCTCGCCAGTATTGATGTCTTTAGTGTTAATAGTTGGGGCGAGTGTCACTGCGTGCGCTATTCAGGTAATAGCGCCATCTTACAAGCCTTGCATAAAGTCAGTCATGGTTTGCGCCGTGCCCCTAAAAAGGTAGATATCTCAGTAATTTGCCACAGTCAGCGCTTAAAGCAGCAGCTAAGTCTGGCGGTCAATTGCATAGCGCAGCAGGCGGCGCGTTTAAGCCATCATCAAGGCGGTACTTATTTAGTGCGCCATCTATTTATCGGTCCAAGTTGCTACAAGCTGACCTTTGGCTCTGATGGCATGTCTTACAGTATTGAGCCGGATATCAAGCATCTTGATACGCAAGCGCAAATTAAGTTTGAAGAAATTGCGCGCCCCAATTTAGGTGAGCAGCCATTATCTGTGTTGCCCATTGCCGCGCGCGAAATGGCGAGCTTTGGCGTAGTGCAATACTTCTTGCGCGAGCGTGAAACTGGAATTTATGTGTTTGTTCTCAATGAGCAAAATGAGCTCAGTCATTATGTCGAGTCGAACCTTGATATGGTGACGTTAGTGCGCAACATCAGTAGTGAGTCAATATTTGAAGATAAAGCCATCGCCGCGCTTGGCTTTAATTTGCCGCAGTTTTACTCATTAGAGCAAGGAGACGGCGAGCTTGCCGTCTTACCCTTTGGTTTTTCAAGTGCTGAGCTTAACGGTCAGTTTTAATCGCCCAAGTTACAAAGTTACAAAGTTACAAAGCGATAAAGCTAAGCGCACTCACTCATCAAGATTGGATCTTGATAGTAATTTGGGCTTGGCGGGCAATAGAGTGCTCAATGAAAGGAATAAACTCACCAACATCACTGCGGTTATCAAGCCATAAGCCTTGTTTTAACTCAAAGTGATGACCACCAAAACGGGTCGCTACCCAAATCTGATGTAATGGCTCTTGCTTGTTGATGACAATTTTTGAACCGTCTTCAAATTCAAGCTGCAGCACGCCACCGCTCGCATTAATATCAACATCGGCGCCGTCATTATCAATCGCGGCTTCAATAGCATTTTCAATTTGCTGAAAAATTTCATCGGCTAAACGGTGAAACTCAGTGTCTGTCATCGTCATGATTATCTGTCCTTTGCATTCTTGCTGATGAATGCGATTATAAGCGCATTCATTGACGCTGCACAGAAGATGAGAAAAATGAAACTGCTTTTAATTGCATTGCTTGCTAGCCTAACGCTGGCAGGTTGCGGCCAGATTGGCCCGCTGTATAAGACGCCGGCGCCAGAGACTAATAAGACGCAAGCGCAAGGTTTACCCCAACAATAACGAGTAAGGAGGCTGGCATTGGATCACTTTGGATATCGGGACGGCGCCCTATTTGCCGAAGACGTAGCGGTTAAAGATATAGCCGCAGAATTTGGCACGCCTGTGTATGTCTATTCTCGAGCGACCTTAGAGCGCCATTGGCATGCCTTTGATTCTGCGGTCAGTAGTCATCCTCATTTGATTTGTTATGCCGTAAAAGCCAATGCCAACTTAGCTGTGCTCAATGTGCTCGCGCGTCTTGGCAGCGGCTTTGATATTGTGTCAGGCGGCGAATTAGCCCGAGTAATAGAAGCGGGCGGCTGCCCTAGTAAAGTCGTGTTTTCTGGGGTGGGTAAAACCGTCAGCGAAATGCGCGAAGCCTTAAGCGTGGGTATTCATTGTTTTAATGTTGAATCAGCGGCTGAACTTGAAGTGCTCAATGAAGTCGCTGCCGAGATGGGCGTTAAGGCGCCGATTTCACTGCGCGTGAATCCTGACGTTGATGCTGGCACTCATCCTTATATTTCCACCGGCCTTAAAGAAAATAAGTTCGGCATTGCCATGGAGCAAGCCGAAGCCATTTTTGCGCGCGCGGAGCAATTAAGTCATCTCGAGATTAAAGGTGTTGATTGCCATATTGGCTCACAACTAACCGAATTAAAGCCCTTCCTTGATGCCATAGATAAGATGCTGGCCTTGATTGATCGCCTTGCGCTGCAGGGCATTAGCATTCAGCACTTAGATGTTGGCGGCGGTTTAGGCGTAACTTATGACAATGAAACGCCGCCTCATCCTAATGATTATGCTAAAGCCTTATTAGCTAAGGTCGCTGATAGGAAACTCAGTTTAGTGTTGGAGCCAGGGCGCGCCATAGTGGCCAATGCCGGCATCTTTGTTACCCAAGTCTTGTATCTTAAAAATAACGCCGACAAGCATTTTGCCATTGTCGATGGCGCTATGAATGACCTGCTGCGTCCGTCACTTTACAGTGCTTGGCAAAAAATTATTGAAGTAAACCAGAATGTTGAGCGCCATCAGCAAGTCTATGATGTGGTAGGCCCTGTGTGTGAAACCGGTGACTTTTTAGGTAAATCAAGGCCATTATCAATTGCCAGTGGTGATTTACTCGCGGTGCGAAGCGCTGGCGCTTATGGTTTTAGCATGTCATCTAACTACAATTCTCGTCCACGCGTGGCTGAGGTTATGGTAGATGGCGCACGCAGTCATTTAGTGCGCCAGCGAGAAAAGCGTGAGCAACTGTGGCAAGGCGAACAGCTCCTGCCGTAAACTAGCGATATTAAGCGCACTGAGTCGCTAATTTAGCTGAGCTAATAAGGACATAACTTTTGATCCATTTCACCAAGATGCACGGATTGGGCAATGACTTTATGGTGATTGACGCCATCACCCAAAATGTTTTTTTCTCACCCGAACAGATCCGCCGGTTAGCAGACAGGCACCAAGGCGTGGGCTTTGATCAAATGCTATTGGTGGAGCCGCCTTACGATCCAGATCTCGATTTTCATTATCGAATTTTTAATGCCGATGGTTCTGAGGTTGAGCAGTGCGGTAATGGAGCGCGCTGCTTTGCGCGCTTTGTGCATAACCAAGGCTTAACCCATAAAAGTAAGATTCGAGTGAGCACCACGGCTGGCAAAATGACCTTGCGCTTAGAGCGTGATGGCAATGTCACAGTCAATATGGGCGTACCTAATCTTGAGCCGAGCAATATTCCATTTAAGGCCAAGCGCGCCGAAAAAACTTACTTATTAATGACCGAAGTGCAGACCTTTTTATGTGGCGCGGCTTCTTTAGGTAATCCGCATTGCGTCATTGATATCAGTGATTTAAGTGTGAACTCTTTAGATGAAGTCGATGTTGATAGAATTGGCTCATTACTGACTAAACATGAGCGTTTTCCTAAAGGCGTGAATGTCGGCTTTATGCAAGTTATTAACCCAGAGCACATTAAGCTGCGGGTATATGAGCGCGGCGCCGCCGAAACTATGGCGTGTGGCAGTGGCGCTAGCGCTGCTGTGGTGGTTGGACATTTTCAGGGGAAGTTAGCGCAGAAAGTAAAAGTAGACTTACCGGGTGGCAGCTTGCTTATTCATTGGGAAGGCGAGGGGAAGCCGTTATGGATGACTGGCCCTGCGGTTACCGTGTTTGATGGGCAAATTCAGTTATGAAAGATGTGACTATTTCCGCGGCCGCCTTGTTTGATGGCGAGTTTATTAAAGAATATCTGCAAGATAATCCAGATTTTTTTAATCGGCACCCTGAGTTATTACTGACGCTGCGCATTCCTCATGGCGAGCAAGGCACAGTGTCTTTAGTTGAGCGTCGTCAACAGATGTTGCGCTCACGGGTGATGCAGCTTGAAGAAGAAATTACTCTGCTGCTTGGCACGGCAAGGCGTAACGAGCACATTTTTAATGTCTTAAATGAGCTGTGTTTTGCACTACTAAAATGCAAAGAAATCGGTGAAGTGCATCAGTTGCTCGCCAAAGGCTTGCGGCAGCATTTGGGCTTTAGTCATGTGCGCTTAATTAGCGTGCCTAAGGATGATGCCGAGCTAACTACGCTGTGGCGCACCCGCCTTATTCATGGCCATTACTTTGGGCGTTTAACCATGAGTGAATCTAAGCGCTTATTTGGTAGTGAAGTAGGCTCAGTGTCATTAAGCCGTTTAGCGGCTGACGATGGTCAGCTGATTTTTGCCATCGCCAGCCCAGATGCTATGCATTTTCATCCCGAGATGGACTCTTTGCTACTTAATCAGTTAGTGCGTTTGCTCAATCATGTGTTGCCGAGTTTATCCCATGGATAACATCATCTATCTTGATGATTTTTGTCGTTATATAGCAACCGAGCGCCGCCTTTCTGCTTATACCTTACGCAACTATGAGTTCGAGCTTAAGCGTTGTCAGCAGTTGTTAGAAGACACGGCCTTATGGCAGGCCAATAGCAAGCAACTGCAAAGCTTGTTGGCTAAATTGCATCGCCAAGGCTTAAATGCCCGCTCTATCGCTTTATGTGTGAGCGCCCTTAAAGGGTTTTATAGCTTCTTACTTAAGCGCGGCCACCTTAAATTATCCCCAGCGGCTGGCCTTAGCGCTCCTAAGCAGGCCAAAAGTTTACCTAAAAACCTTGATGCCGACGCTGTGTCGCACTTACTTACTGTCAGTGATGATGAGCCGTTAAGCCTGAGGGACAATGCCATGATGGAATTGTTTTACTCGAGCGGTCTGCGCTTAGCGGAGCTGGCGGGGCTTGATATCAAGGATATAGACGTGCAAGCCGCGCAAGTGCGGGTATTGGGTAAGGGCGATAAAATGCGCATAGTGCCTGTGGGTAAAATGGCATTAAGTGCCATTGCCACTTGGCTTAAGGTGCGCCCTAGCATAAGCGATGAAACCGCTTTATTTACTAGCATTAAAGGTGAACGTTTATCCCATCGCAGCATTCAAGCGCGGCTTAAGTTACGCGGCCAGCAACAAGCGCTTGATGCGCCTTTGCACCCACATAAACTTAGGCATTCATTTGCAACCCATATGCTTGAATCCAGTGGTGATTTGCGTGCGGTGCAAGAGTTGTTAGGTCATAGCGATTTAGCCACTACCCAGATTTATACCCATGTCGATTTTCAGCATTTAGCTCAGGTTTACGATATGGCCCATCCGCGCGCGAAAAAAGGCGGTAATTGATGCAAATTCTACTGCGCCCACAGCCGTTTGCCGCTATCAGTTTTGACTTAGATGATACCTTGTACGACAACGGCCCGATTATTCGCCAGGCGCAGCAAAGCTTAGATGAGTATTTGCGCTCAAAATTCCCAGCATTGATGGCGTGGTCGAGCGTGGATTGGTTGGCGCTGAAGGCGCAGCTAATTCGTCAAACCCCTTGGTTAGATAACGATGCGACCGCCGCAAGAACGGCGGTGCTAACCCATGCATTGCAGCAGATTGGCGTCAAAGACGTTAAGGCGGAAGTTGCTCATGCCATGGCGGTATTTTTGCATCATCGCAGTAATTTCAAAGTCGCGCCTGAGGTGATAGCGCTCCTTAATCAGCTCGGGCACTATTACCCATTGATAGGCATTACCAATGGCAATGTTGATCATGTCGCCATTGGTTTAGGTGAGCCGTTCCGATTTGTGATTCATCCTTCGCAAACTGTGGCTAAAAAGCCTGCGAGCGATATGTTTATGCTGGCGTGTCAGCGGCTTAATATAACGCCTGCAGAGCTGCTGCACGTAGGGGATCATCCTGAATCTGATGTTATGGGCGCGCGCTGGGCTCAGTGTCAAAGTGTGTGGCTAAGTCCAGCCTTTGGTGGCAAGCAACGCGCCGAGCCCAAATTACTGCCAACTTTTCAAATTCAGCAATTAAGTGAGCTTAGTCAGCTGTTACCTGCGGCAAACAACTAGTACCTACAGCAAACCACTCGTTGAACTGACAAGCTATTGCGCCGTTAACGCTAAGGCTTGTGGAAATAACAGATTGTTTTCAATATTAATATGTTGAATTAAGTCTTGCTCAAATTCAGCCAGACTGGCGTAACATACCCGCCAAGTCGTGCACGCATGGCTTGGTGGCTGAAAATCTTCAGTCAGGGCGCGGATTTTAGCCATGATTTGCAGCGCTTCATCATGCTCATAAGCCATGGCATTGATAGGATGGCTTAAGTGCGCAAAGCAGTGCTGCTTGGCCACGCCTTGGTGTAAATCGCGAATGGCGGGAAACAAGATTTGCTCTTCTTTGTTTAAGTGCGGAATAAGATCTGCCACCAAGGCACGTATCCAACCCGCTAGCGGTTTAATCTCAGCATATTTCTCGCCATGAGCACGCACCATTTTTTGGCTGTAATCTAGCAATAGCTCTGCTTTTTCACGCACAAAACTGTGGTGAGTAGCTTCGATATAGTCGATGAGTTGCGGCAAGGCTAGCTGATCTAACCCTTGCTGCTTATCACCTGTCACCATAAGCGAGCTAAGGGCTTGCAATAGTGGCTCTTTGTCGGCATTAAAACGGCTAATGGCACGCTCCAGCGTAATGCCGCCACCACAACAAAAATCTATGCCAAATTGACTGAAGATATGGGCGCTGCGAAAGTCGTTAGCGACTAATTCGCCCACTCGTGAGTTCAACAAAATATCGTGTTCTTGAAGCATGGCTAAGCCTTAGATAAAAACAATAGGCGCATCTTAATTGCATCTTTTGTTTCGCACAAGTAATACTTGAGTTGATTGCTCGGGTAAGGCTTTGAGCCAAGCTTAATGGGGGGTAGCCAACTGAGTCGTTTTAGCTTGCAATAACATGCGCGCGACTTGCTCATGACTGGCACGCATATCGGCATCATTAATGCGAAAGTAACTACCAGAATAAGGGTCTTCACCAATAAAAATTGGGCGAAAGGCTAAGGGCGCCTGGGGCACGCGAATGCGAATAAGGGTTTTATCTTGAATGCGAATAAGCTGAATATCATTAACGGACAGTAAGTTATGGCTAACATGGTGTTTATCGTTAAAACG
Source organism: Shewanella sp. SNU WT4 (assembly GCF_006494715.1). NCBI lineage: Bacteria > Pseudomonadati > Pseudomonadota > Gammaproteobacteria > Alteromonadales > Shewanellaceae > Shewanella > Shewanella sp. SNU WT4. The sequence continues at coordinate 4,055,178 of NZ_CP041151.1, read as the reverse complement.
CTGCCACAAGTGTTCAAGCATAGGCTCAGGTTTAGGTATGCCTTCGAGAGTAAAATGTCCTTTAACTTCTCTAACCCCTAAGATGATTTCACCGCCAATGGTATTGGCAAAGGCACTATAACTTTCCCACATATCTTCAGGCACTTTGCCTTGACCATCACGGCCACCGGCGAGTTTAAACTCCACTTGCACCGATTCAGCTAACTCATTGATATTATCCAACGCATAGGTATGAAATGTCATAGCAAACCTCCGATGTTGTTAGAGTCAAGATAGCGCCTTTAGTGGCTGGTGACTAGCAAGATAACTGCGCTAGGTTTACTCCCCTTCAGTTCACTAGCTTTTAGTTTGGCAGGCTTAAGTTAGGGTTAGGTTAGGCGGTTTCACTGCCTGTATTGAATTGGCGAGGGCGGGGTATTTGGGCTATCTAAGGGGTAAATTGAGCGCATCAATAGTGAGCATAATCTCATTAGTAAAAACACTTATCCCTATGAGTGACTTGTTTTTGTTGCAAAATTATCATGAATAACACACCATCGCAGCAATTGAGCAACCTTTGGTTGGGTGAGTTTCGTGGCTGTTTTAACTTGATGATGGGAGCGCAATTGCCGCCATCGAGAGGAATATTCCAAGGCTCAAGGCAGAGGGGGATGAGTCATTTAGCATGACGCTAACAAGCGATAAAATAATGGATTAACTATGGCTAAGTTTAAGGATAAGCTTAAGTACTTATTGGTTTTTTTAGTTTCGTTCTCGCTCGGAATGACGTTTGTGGCTGTGGCCGATAGATTTATCGCTAAGCGCATGATTAAGCGCGACGCTAAAGTGCTTGCCGATAAATTTCATATGTATCTGTATGAATCGGCAGACAAATTGCTGACATTGCCAAGCTTAGCCGCTCCGATTGGTTGTACTGCCGATATCGAAAAACTACTCAAACAAACCACCTTTGACGCTAACTTTATTCGCTGGGTTGCCATCACTAAAGATAATCGTGTGGTATGCCAAATCGATGAAACTAACCACAATATTGAAACGATTAGCAGCCATAAAATCAAAGAAAGCATCAGCATAGGTGTGGCCGCAGAAATTACAAACTCGCATCACGAGATATTTCTTATCCGCCATATGGATGGTTACGATTACATGGCCAGCATTACGCCGTTGCGGCCTTATTATTTTGTACCGCTTGATTGCAGACGATGCCTTGAATATCGAGTGTCTTTGGATTCGGAGCCGTATTTTGAATTTGGGTTAAATAACTTTGATGATGAAGAAGTAGTGTCTTCTAGCGTCGTGCATCATGGTGATTTTTATCGTGCCACTTTCTCATTGTCCGGCAATCAACTCTTTTTAGATCAATACTCGCAAATGGGATGGGAAATCAGCCTGTTAACCGGCTTGATATTGGCGGCTTTAGCTTGTGTTATGTATTGGCGTTGGCTAACGGTGAGAATGTCTTTGCTCGGAAAAATAAATCGCGGCATAGCTGGCGATGAATTTGTACCTTTCTATCAACCAATAGTGGATGGTATTAGCGGCCAGATGGTAGGGGCTGAAGTGCTCGTGCGCTGGCAACGTCCAAATGGTAGTTATATACCACCGAATCATTTTATTCCCTTTGCTGAGTCTCATAGCGTCATCATTCCAATGACTGAAAGCATGCTGCGCCTAGTGATTGAAGACATAAAGCAACATGGCGCAGCGCTGCCTGAGTTATTTTTTAGCATCAATATTGTGCCGGCCCATCTTTAAAATGATCGCCTATATCAGCAGTTACAACTGATAGTTGCTAGTGGCGTGTTAGGTCAGCACCAGTTATCGCTGGAAATTACCGAGCGCATGCCGATTAATGATATGGAATTGGCTAAAACCACTCTCAACAAAATATTTTCGCTGGGAATTGACTTAAAACTTGATGATGCCGGCACAGGTTACGGCTGTTTTAGTTATGTGCAGAACCTAGGAATTAGCACGCTTAAAATCGATAAGATGTTTGTTGATACCATCGGGCATGAGCAAAACTTTAGTCGTAAGACTTTAGATGCCATCATTTTGTTTGCTAAAGAGTCGCATCTCGAGATGATTGCTGAAGGTGTAGAAACTAAGCAGCAGCAAGCCTATTTGCATGGGTTGGGGGTGCGATTAATTCAAGGTTACTGCTATGCCAAACCGTTACCGGCCGATGAGTTTTTTAGCTTGGCGAGAGACTAGCAGCCACTTCCTACGTCTGCGCCGGACATAAACGCAGCCAAGGTAAAAGTATCGATGGCGAGTTAAATTGGCTACTACTTAGCAAAATAAGCCTGTGTGATAGCAGTGAATGTATAGAAAGTAATATTCACTGCTAGTTGCCATAACGATTGCCAGCAAATGCTTAAGATAATCACATAACCGAATGATAGTTGAGACAAAATATGGCAGCAGTTGTAATGTTAATCATCAGCCACGCTACATGGTTCGCCTGCGCCTTATGACTCTATCTACACATCATAGACAGGATCTTAAGAGTTAACGCTTTTATTTAGATAGAAAAATGGCCTTATTTGTGATCTGATAATTGTCGCCAAACAAACCATCAAACACAAAAAGGCCAGTGATGATTATCTCTCTTAAAAAGCAGTTTATGCAATTCTTTAGCGCTCACTTTCTTCAAAAAACGGCAAAAAATATTGGCCTCATGAAACGATGTCGAGCGATTTTGCCCGAACAACTTGTACTCAGTCTGATTTCGGCGCTCAGTAAGGGGAATTGTACTTCAATTGCCGATCTGCTCAGGCAGTTCAACGGGATGTGTCTGACCGAAATGGATAATGTGGCTTACAAACCTTTTCACAATCAGCTCAGAAAAGAAGCTTTTCCTCTATTCATGCGTCAGTTAGTACAGTTTGCTATCGCACAATTTGCCCGGCAGCAATGTGCTCAATTACCCGATAAGATGTCTTGTTTTAATGATGTGTTGCTCCAAGATGGTAGTTCTTTTCACGTTCATAGGCAGTTGGCATCTGTTTATCCAAGCCGCTTTAAGCGTAACCCTGCAGCGATAGAGTGCCATATGACCATGTCTCTCAAAACCTTTAGTCCTACTGCAATGACGATTAGTGCCGACACGGCTTCGGAGAGAGATTATCTTCCTAAACCAGCAACGATGGACAACAAATTGCTGCTAGCAGATGCAGGTTACCCAGACTTTGATTACTTTGCCGAGCTTGAGCGGCATGGAGGGTTCTACATTTTTCGGGGAGCCAAATCCCTCAACCCGACGGTCATCGAAGCGAGGAACTGTAAAGGTCGAACACTGACTAAGTTGGCAGGCAAAAAACTCAAAGAGATTACGCGCCGCACCAATCGGACAGAGGTGCTTGATTTGGCGGTTTGTAGAGGCAATCAGACATTTCGGGTAATAAGACGCTGGTTTGCCGAAGAACAACGATTTTGCATTTGGCTTACTAATCTGCCACGAGAAACCTACTCTGCAGATGATATTATGGCAATTTATCGCTGTCGCTGGCAGATAGAGCTGATGTTTAAAGAGTTGAAATCTCATACTAACTGGCAGCGATTTGCTACAGCACAAAAAGCCATCGTTGATGGCTTAGTCTGGGCCAGTTTATTGGCATTGTGCATTAGACGCAGTACGGCACTGCAGATAATGCCTTCAGTTTCGTTATTCAAGGCTGCAAAGAATGTTGATGTGTGGCTGCTGCCCATATTTGAGTGCATTAGCCACAAATCATGGTCAGAAATAATAGATAAGATTGATTGGGCGATCCGTTATATAACGAAGAACGCCCCAAAAGCACAACAGAGAAAATCTAAGAAAGACATAACGTTAGATGGAATTTATGAACAGCTTAATGCTTAAGGTTCAGTCTATGATCTACACAACAACATGCCGACTTAACCGTAAAATTCTTTAAAAGTGAAATTGCCGATAATCGAGGTAATTTGATTGATACCTATCAGAAATATGATGACTTTTGGTTAGAGCATGACCATAAGTTTATTCAGTTATTGTTCCCCATTGATACTGGTACCCGCTTTAATCGCCATGCGCCATTAGTGAATGAGTTGACGATAGCCGCCTTTGAGCAAGACCCCGCCCTAAAGGCTGCGCACCTAGCAAACCTTGATCGCTTACTGGCTTATTATTCTATGCAGCGCAGCGGCAGTAAGATCAGTGCAGCGCGCGCTATTAATCCGAAAAACTGCGCTTGGCTTAAATGGCATGATCATAATCAACTACGCCTTACCCGCATTATGCGCTCTATCTGGCTATTAACCGACAAACCATTGGCCTACGCCATCCGCGATTTTATCGTGCATCACGCCACCTGTTATCAAGGTAGTGAAGTGCGCGATATCACCATACAACACTGGCAACATTTTGATGCCGAGTCGTCGGACATTAGCGCAGAAATTACTGAGCAAGTGGATTAAGGCTGGCGCGAATAGATGCGACAAGTGTCATCAGCGCTAAGGCAGGCGTGAGGTCAGGACATCAGCTGTTAACTATGCTCATAGTTTAGGTTGGTGTACAACTTGGGGTACATATTAACAAAAACGGGCTTTTCATCGCTGAAAAACCCGTTCTTAGACAATTGCTTAGACTTAGAGTCTTAGTTCATGCCGTATTTCTTTAATTTCTTACGCAAAGTACCGCGGTTGATGCCCAGCATGTTCGCTGCGCGAGTCTGGTTACCACGGGTGTGCTGCATAATGATGTCCAGCAGAGGGGCTTCAACTTCACAAAGCACCATTTCATAAACTTCTTGTGCTTCCTGACCGTCCAACTGAGCGAAGAAGTTGCTTACGGCACGCTTTACAGCGTCACGTAATAACTGTGGCTTGATGGTGCCGTTAGCGGTTTCAATTTTACCAACGGTAAGCTGATGAACTTCTGTGTGAGTTGTCTGATCAAACATTCGTATTCTGCTCTTTATTAATTTTGCACTAATTCGTCAAAAAATTTTTCAACAAGGGAAGCTTGTTCTTGTGGCGTTTCGAGTTGATTAAAGTCAGCTCGAAATTGCCGTTCAGAATCGCCATCCAGATACCAGCCCATGTGTTTTCTGGCAAAACGGACACCTTTGTATTCGCCATATAACCCATATAATTTGGACAAGTGTTCCAACATTACCTGCCGTTTCTCTTCAAGTGAGATTGGCGCTAGCTCTGTCCCTGTCTCCAGGTAGTGTTGGATTTCTCTGAAAATCCAGGGTTTCCCCTGAGCTCCCCGGCCTATCATCACGGCGTCGGCACCGGTGTAATCCAGCACATGGCGGGCCTCTGCCGGTGTCCTAATGTCGCCATTTGCGATAATAGGTATCGTGATTGATTGTTTTATCGCCTTGATAGTGTCGTACTCGGCATTACCCTTGTACATGCACTGTCGAGTTCGGCCATGAACGGCGAGCGCAACAATGCCACTGTCTTGAGCTATTTGGGCAATTTGAACACCATTTTTATGTTCAGGATCCCACCCCGTGCGAATTTTCAGTGTGACTGGTACATCAACCGCATTGACCACAGCTTTAAGAATTTCTTCTACCAACTCTGGGCTTTGCATTAATGCAGAACCAGCAAACTTCTTATTCACCTTTTTGGCTGGGCAGCCCATATTAATGTCGATGATGTGCGCGCCTTGTTCAACGTTGAACTGTGCGGCCATCGCCATCAGATCTGGATCTGCACCGGCAATTTGTACTGAGCGTATGCCTTCCTCACCAGAATGTGTCATACGCTGGCGGCTTTTGGCGCTATCCCAGACTTCTGGGTTGGCCAATAGCATTTCTGACACCGCCATGGCTGCGCCATAACGGATACAGAGATTTCGAAAGGCTTGATCGGTGACTCCCGCCATTGGGGCCACGATCAGCTGATTAGTCAGTTGATAGGGTCCAATCTGCATTGTTAGATCACCTTGCGCTTCAAAGGGGCGCTATAGTACGACTTTTTCCGCGCCGAGGAAAGGTTAATAAATAACCTGGGAATAACTTTTTTGCTTGACATTTAATTGACAGAAGTCAATGGCGGCGCGGGGTTGCGTTGCTAGAGCGTTATTTTCGTACACCTGTCAAGCGTGTCCAGTCTTCTTTGTGAACAGCTTCATCCATGTTGAACCACTGGCTGTAACATTCACTAATTTCATCTGCTTGCTCACGCAGCAGGCCAGAAAGGGCTAACACGCCGCCAGTTCTTACTTTTTCAGCAATCAGTGGCGCTAATTCACGCAGTGGGCCTGCTAGGATGTTAGCTACCAGTACGTCGGCCATTAAACCATTAGGTTGATCTTCTGGCAGGTATAACGCCAGTTGATCAGCCACGCCATTGCGCTCAGCGTTGGCTTTAGAAGCGTCTATGGCTTGATAGTCGATATCAACGCCAGTCACTGCCTTAGCGCCGAGTTTTAAGGCGGCAACGGCTAAGATGCCTGAGCCACAACCAAAGTCGATGACGTCTTTATCTTGCAGGGTTAAGCTGTCTAACCATTCTAAACACAGGGCGGTGGTTGGATGGGTACCAGTACCGAAAGCTAAGCCTGGATCTAAAATCACATTAACGGCGTTCTCGTCAGGGATTTCACGCCAGCTTGGGCAAATCCACAGACGCTGGCCAAATTGAATTGGGTGGAAGTTTTCCATCCATTCACGCACCCAGTCTTTATCTTCAATTTGCTCAATTTTGTGAGCGAAGTTTTCGCCTAAATAAGGCAAGGTTTTCAGCATGTCGATGACTGGCGCTAAATCCATAGCGGCATCGAATAAGGCGATGACTACCGTATCGCTCCACAGTGGGGTTTCACCCAGCTTAGGTTCAAAAATTGGCTCATCCTGTCCATCTTCAAAAGTGATGGAGACAGAACCTAGCTCCATAAGTAAATCACTAAGTAATTCGGCTTCTTGTTTGCCGGTGTGGATGCGCAGTTGGATCCAGGCCATATTGTTTGCCCCTGTGGCGAGTCATTTGACGAAAACCTCTATTCTAATACAAACCTAGGGTAGCAGGCGACAAATGCCGCATTTTAGCGCTTAGATGGGTAACTTAAGCGCTAATGCGTGCTTAAGTGTTGGAGTTGCTTGCCGCAATAAGAGAATAATGGTTTGAATAAGAGTGTCGCTTAAATTCAGTCGTGGTTTAAATTAGGTTGTGGCTTAAATTAAATCGCCGTATGTAGATAATAAAAAAGCCACCGAGTAGGTGGCTTGATTGGCATCAGACGTCAGCGAATGATTAAGACTTAGCGCGTTTCATCGCGGTAAAGAATTCTTCATTGGTCTTAGTCATAGCTAATTTATCGATTAAGAATTCCATCGCGTTTACTTCATCCATAGGATTCAAGATTTTACGCAGGATCCACATCTTTTGTAATTCATCAGACGTGGTTAATTTCTCTTCACGACGAGTGCCACTGCGGTTGAAGTCAATCGCTGGGAATACGCGCTTTTCAGCCGCTTTGCGAGACAGGTGTAACTCTTGGTTACCTGTACCTTTAAATTCTTCGTAGATCACTTCGTCCATCTTAGAACCTGTGTCTACCAGAGCGGTTGCGATAATAGTTAAGCTGCCGCCATGTTCAATGTTACGCGCCGCACCAAAGAAACGCTTTGGACGGTGTAGGGCGTTAGCATCAACACCACCAGTCAGAACCTTGCCTGATGATGGAATAACAGTGTTATAAGCACGGGCCAGACGAGTAATAGAATCTAATAAGATAACTACGTCTTTCTTGTGTTCAACTAAACGCTTAGCTTTTTCAATCACCATTTCGGCCACTTGTACATGGCGGCTGGCTGGCTCATCAAACGTAGAAGCAATAACTTCACCTTTAACAAGGCGTTGCATTTCAGTTACTTCTTCAGGACGTTCGTCGATCAGCAATACCATCAATACCACTTCTGGATTGTTGTAGCTGATTGACTGAGCAATGTTTTGCAGCAGCATGGTTTTACCGGCTTTAGGAGGAGCCACGATCAAACCACGTTGACCTTTACCGGTAGGTGAGCATAAATCTAAAATTCGGGCGGTAATATCTTCAGTTGAACCGTTACCACGCTCCATGCGAATACGTTCTTCAGCATGTAAAGGGGTTAAGTTTTCAAATAAGATTTTATTACGAGAGTTTTCAGGCTTATCGTAGTTAACTTCATTGACTTTCAGCAGTGCGAAATAACGCTCGCCTTCTTTAGGCGGTCGGATTTTACCAACAATGGTATCACCGGTTCGCATATTAAAGCGACGGATTTGGCTTGGCGAAACATAAATGTCATCTGGGCCAGCTAAATAAGATCCGTCGGAACTGCGCAGGAAACCAAAGCCATCTTGGAGGATTTCAAGAACACCACCACCGAAAATATCTTCCCCACTTTTGGCATGGGCTTTCAGGATAGAGAAAATGATATCTTGCTTACGTGCACGAGCCATATTTTCTAGGTTCATGCTATCAGCTAAGGAGACTAATTCAGAAATCGGTGTATCTTTTAATTCAGTTAAATTCATCTTGATGGGTCTTGTTGTACGCGACAGAGCTTACCGCGCTCAATCTAGTTCGAGTGGATGCAATGAGTGTGATTGAACAGCGAGAGGTGAAAATATGTTATCTGGTTATTAAAGTAGCACCATAGCGTTGCAGCGTCCAGATATTTGCGAGCATGACGACACAATTTTATGAATTAACAGCGTCGCCATGTCCAAGGTTGGCGATTTTGTGATCGCCAACCTTAATTTGGATTAAATTTGAGCGTCAATAAACTCTTTTAATTGAGTTTTAGATAAAGCACCAACTTTAGTCGCTACTAATTCGCCTGCTTTAAATAACAGTAAAGTAGGGATACCACGTACACCATATTTCGCAGGTGATACGCTATTTTGATCGACGTTTAATTTACCGATAACAAGTTTACCTTGGTACTCACCGGCAACGTCGTCAAGGATGGGAGCTATCATCTTACAAGGACCACACCATTCAGCCCAAAAATCGACCAGAATTGGTAATTCTGACTTTAATACGTCGTTTTCGAAGCTGTCGTCGCTCAGGGTAATAATTTTATCGCTCATGATATTCTCCAGTTTGGTTGCCATTGCTGGTTTGTTAATGGCTTACGCTGTATATTGGGGACAAATTACGGATTTTCAAGTGACCGTTTTTACTTGCCGCTATTTCAAACGATCAAGTATCTTATTGCAACCCCAACAGGTAAAATGCCGCTATGAGCGAAACACATTTATCTACACAAAAATTTGCCAATTTGCCTTTGCACCCACAAGTGCTGGAAGCGTTAAATGAAAACGGCTTCGAATTTTGTACGCCAATTCAGGCAATGTCATTACCTATCTTACTGAATCATCACGATCTTGCCGGTCAAGCACAAACAGGTACTGGTAAGACAATGGCGTTTTTAGTGGCTACCTTTAACCACTTATTGACGGTTGCCGATGTTGAAGGTCGTCAAACCAATCAACCTCGTGCCATTATCATGGCACCGACTCGCGAATTAGCGATTCAGATTGCTAAAGATGCCAATTTATTGAGCAAGCACACCGGCCTGAAAACGGCGATTATTTATGGTGGCGAAGGTTATGATGCGCAATTAAACGTATTAAATCAGGGCGTTGATGTATTAATTGGCACCACTGGCCGGATTATTGATTTTGTGCGTCAAGGGGTGATTAACCTGAGCTGCATTCAAGCGGTAGTATTAGATGAAGCCGATCGTATGTTTGATCTGGGCTTTATTAAAGATATCCGTTTCTTATTTAGACGTATGCCGGATGCTAATACCCGTTTGAATATGCTGTTCTCTGCTACTTTGTCGATGAAAGTACAGGAGTTAGCGTATGATCATATGAATGATCCGCAAAAAGTTGAAATTGCTCCGTTAGAAAAAACCTCTAAAAATATTAAAGAAGAAATCTTCTATCCATCAATGGAAGATAAGAGTCGTTTATTACAGAGCTTGATTGAAGAAGATTGGCCTGAAAAAGCGATTGTATTCGCTAACACTAAACACATGTGTGAAAAATTGTGGGCTGCATTAGAAGGTGATGGTCACAGAGTTGGCTTATTAACCGGCGATGTTCCACAAAAGAAACGTCTTAAAATTCTTGAGCAGTTTACCGAAGGTCAATTAGATCTGTTAGTAGCCACCGATGTTGCGGCGCGCGGCTTACATATCTCTGATGTGTCACACGTCTACAACTATGATTTACCTGATGATTGCGAAGATTATGTGCACCGTATTGGTCGTACAGGTCGCGCCGGTCAAAAAGGTGTGTCTGTGAGTTTTGCCTGTGAAGAATATGCGCTTAATTTACCTGCCATTGAAGAGTACATTAGCCATCAAATACCGGTGAGCGAATACGATAGAGAAGCACTGTTAGATGATATCGCGCCGCCTGTGGCCATTCATCGTAAGCATCCGAACCCACGCACGTCGCGGGATCGCAATAGTGCCCCACGAGGAGCGAGTCCTCGCAATCGTAACAGTCACACCCGCCAACGTAGGGCTTAATCTCCATATGCGAGTTGATTTATACGCTGCTATTACTTTGGGTTCTAACAGTTTCAATATGTTAGTCGCAAGAACCCGTGGGCATCAGCCGCAGGTGATTGCAAAATATAAGCGTAAAGTCCGCCTTGCTGAAGGCGTGGTTGATGGTCGCTTGAATGATGAAGTCATGCAGCGGGGACTGGACTGCCTAGCTATGTTTGGTGACATGCTGCAATACCATCAAGTGCCCCACGGCAATGTCGCCGTAGTGGCGACCGCGACGTTAAGAACCATTAATAATGCCGATGATTTCAGCGCTAAAGCTGAGCCTTTATTGGGCCATCCCATCGAAGTGATTTCCGGCATGCGTGAAGCTGAGCTCATTTATCAAGGGATGGTGGCCAATACTAAAGGTTATGGTCGCCGTTTAGTGCTTGATATTGGTGGCGCCAGCACTGAATTTATTGTGGGCGAAGGTCAAGAAGTGCTGTTTAAAGGCAGTGTCGGTTTTGGCTGCGTTACGTTTACCCGACGCTTTTTTGCCGATAGCCCTTATCAGTTGCAAGATTTTGACGATGCCGCTGTGGCGGTTGAAGAAATTCTTGGCAGTGATAAGGCGCGCCTCAAAGAGCTAGGTTGGCATGGTGTGGTTGGCGCTTCTGGTTCAGTGCAATCTGTGATTGAATTATTGGCGCACCGTGAAGTACCTCAGCTTATTACTCGGGAAGTGTTAGTCAGTTTGCAGCAAGAAATCTTAGCGGCCTCTGATAGTCACTTGAGTAATATCCGTGGTTTGAATCCTGAACGTGCGCCGACGTTTGCCGCAGGGGTTGCTATCTTACTGGCATTATTCAACATCTTAGGGCTGGAAAAACTGCATCTTTCTGGCGGCGCTTTGCGCGAAGGGGTGTTGCAGTTATTGGCCGATCGTTTGTTAGATGACTAATATTTCCGCATAAAAATGTATGGTCCGCCTCGTTATTGCAAATGATATTTTCGATAACGAGGTTGGTTTGCGCTAATGTATTCGGAGTCTTCATTAGGTGCTACCACCCGCTCCACGATGAGTTCCGCGCTAGATTGTCCTCAAAAAGCCCAAAGCATACTGCGTTGCTGTTTTTTTGTCAGGTCTTCAATCTAGTGGTCTGACCGTTCTGCCATCTTTTTTATCATCTGCAAACTCGGCTTAAACTCTTACTTCAAATGCTTGCTTGGTCGATAACACTGACCACGCTATCCGCACTAACTTATTCGCCAAAGCGACAACCGCTACGTTAAATGGCTTTCTGGCTCTTAACTCCAAAATCCATTCACCAAAAACAGCGACTGCGACCTCTGGCCTTGATAAAATCGACCGTGCACCATGGATGAATAACGTCCTCAACGCTTTGTTGCCGCGCTTACTTATCCCCAAAAGCGTGGTTTTGCCGCCAGTTGAGTATTGATGTGGGACAAGCCCTATCCAGGCGGCTAACTGTCGTCCATTTTTAAAGTGACCCACATCGGAGATATCCGCTAAACACTGATTCGCGGTTAAATTTCCCACACCTGGGATAGATTTAAGCAGTTGAGCATCTTCATTTTGCTCGACAAGCTGTTTCAGCTTGTTATCTTGACCTGCAATACGCTCATTAAGCTGTAAATAGTATTCGTGATGCTCAATCAACTCCTGCATTAACATCTGAGGAATAGATTCTTTACTATAAGCAAGCCATTGAAATAGGCTCTTCATCTTGCTATGCCCTTTAGGGAAGCTCATACCAAATTCAAGCAAGATAGCTCCAATACGGGACATGCACGCGGTACGCTCTTTTACGTAACTAGAACGAATACGTTGGATCACTGAGATAACCTGAGCAGTTTCAGTTTTAACACCAACAAAGCGCATCGATGGGCGTGTTGATGCTTCCGCTATTGCATCAGCATCGATGTAATCATTTTTATTAGTTTTAACGTAAGGTTTAACGTACTGCGGAGGAATGAGTTTAACTTCGTGCCCAAAAGACTGGCACTTTCGAGCGAGCCAATGTGAGCCACCACATGACTCCATAGCTATGATTGTTGCGGGTATTTGAGCTAAAAACTCAATAAGTTTTGCGCGAGATAAATGCTTTCGAAATTGCTCTCGACCGCTATAGTCATGAGCAACAAGATGAAAAGAAGATTTGCCTAAATCGATCCCAATTACTTTAATAGTAGACATGATGGTTCGCCTCTTTGTTTGCCTAACCCTAAGCTTAGCTTAGGGGTGAGGCGGACCATCTAATTAAGCCAGAGCATGCTCTGGCTTTTTTGTGCGTCATTTTTGTTGAGTCGTTAGTTGCTAGTTGCTAGTTGCATTAGTTGCAGGCACTTATTGTCACTAGGCTTTATTGACTATCGCCACTAGATCTTGCTCAAGGCTCACTTGTGGACGCTCAATAATGCGGCCGATTTCATTATTATCCTGCTGGATAATAAAGGTCGGAATGCGGCTAAATTCATATTGACCGCTCAGACCATCGGGATCTTGTTTTTGTCTATCAACCCCTAAATAACGCACGCTAATGTTGGGGTTATTGACTGCTGCCATTAATTCAATGAATCGCGGTGTTTCGCGGTGGCAATCTGGACACCAAGTGCCAATAATCACGATAACTTCAGTCGGCTTATCAATGGCTTTTAATGCCGCTAACGCGTTGGCGTCGGCTTGATAGCTTTGCTCATGGCTAAAATCATCTAACGCCATTAAGGCTTGTGGGCTAACATCTCCGGTTAAAATCACTTCGTCTTGCTCCTCGGCGCAAATGGCAAATAGGTCTTGCTCTTGATCATTGAATCCGCACCCACTGTTGGCCAGAGCTAATGGGGAAACTAGTACACTGGATAATAGCAGGCTGGCGATAGTCGTGGCTTGAGTCGTTTTCATGTTCATTATTGTTTTTTGGCTCATCGAAGGCTCCATTGCAACTTGATGACCTATCGAACCATGGATAGCTGCTAAGGTATAGCCAGAGCATTAGTGGCTGTTAAGCAGATCACTCTTTTAGCGGCTAAATTTAAGGCAGCAAAAAGGCTACACTCGGTAGCCTTTTGGTAAGCATGATAAGTACTTAGACTTTTTCTTCCTGCAGCCACTGCGCCGCACGTTTGGCAAAGTAAGTTAAAATGCCATCGGCGCCTGCGCGCTTAAAGCATAATAAGGATTCCATCACTATGGCTTTTTCTGCCAACCAACCGTTTTCAATGGCCGCCATATGCATGGCATATTCACCGCTCACTTGATAAGCAAAGGTTGGCACAGCAAGTTCGGTTTTGACGCGATGCACTATGTCTAAGTAAGGCATACCAGGCTTAACCATCACCATGTCGGCGCCTTCTTGAATATCTAATGCCACTTCGTGCAGGGCTTCATCTGAGTTGGCAGGATCCATCTGGTAGCTGTGCTTGTTGCCACCTTTAAGATTGCCTGCAGAGCCGACGGCATCACGGAACGGGCCGTAGTAGTTAGACGAATACTTGGCGCTATAAGCCATGATCTGAGTATTGACGTGACCTGCGGCTTCTAAGGCGGCGCGAATAGCACCAATGCGGCCATCCATCATGTCAGATGGCGCGACAATATCAGCGCCAGCTTCGGCGTGTGACAAGGCTTGCTTTACTAAGATTTCAGTGGTGATGTCATTAAGGATATAACCCTCGTCATCAATAATGCCGTCTTGGCCATGAGTGGTGAAAGGGTCAAGTGCCACATCTGTCATGACTCCCAGTTGCGGGAATGCTTGCTTTAAGGCGCGTACAGCGCGCTGGGCTAAGGCATCAGCGTTATAGGCTTCTTCGGCCAATAGGCTTTTCTTTTCAGCCGGCGTGACTGGAAATAGGGCAATTAAAGGAATGCCTAGTTTTACCAGTTGCTCGGCTTCTTTGAGTAACAAATCTATGGTGTAGCGCTCTATGCCTGGCATAGAGGCAATTTGCTCAGTGCGGTTGTCGCCGTCGATAACAAACATCGGATAAATCAGGTCGTTAACCGTTAAACGATTCTCGGCCATTAAGCGGCGGCTAAATTCATGTTTGCGCATGCGGCGCATTCTGCGATTTGGAAAAGCACTGGTAATGATATTCACATTCGACTCCTGAATAAAATAACAAATCGCATCTCTAACTTGCGAGACAGACGCGATTTCGACCCTGATTTTTAGCTTGATATAAGGCGTTATCCGCTTGCTCAAGTAATTCAGCGGCTTGATCATCATTGCTGATAACCTTGGTACTGATACCTATGCTGACGGTAAGCGCAATAGCTTGCCCACGCCTATCTAGTTGTAAATTTGCCACGGCCAAACGAATGCGCTCGGCAATATGCTGCGCGCCGCTTAGGTCGGTATTGGGCAGAAGAATAGCAAACTCTTCACCACCAAAACGTGACAATAGATCGGTTGGGCGTTTAAGTTGCTGCTGGATAGCTATGGCTATGGTTTTGAGGGTTTCATCCCCCGCCATATGACCATAGGTATCATTGATGGATTTAAACTTATCAATATCTATTATCAGCAGGGATAGCTGGCTCTGTTGGCGGCGGCTGATACGGCATTCAGCTAAGATGCGCGCATCAAATGCTTGGCGATTTCTTACGCCAGTAAGGCTATCCGTTTCTGTCTGCACTGTGAGCTTATGATTGGCTTCACCGAGTTCTTTAAGAGCAATTTCAAGCTCTAAGGTGCGTTGCTGCACCATATCTTCTAACTCTTCGGCGCGTTTCTCCTCAGTGCGCAAAGCCTCTAAACGCACCTTTTGTAGATGATCGCTTTGCTCCTGCGCCAATTGCTGCGCGTGCTGAGTCGCCTTTGATTGCAAGTGGAAACGATAGGCCATTACGCCAGCTAATAATACGATTTCAGTGGACATGGCCAGTAGCAGCGGTGAGGTTGGTCCGCCTTGGAAATAGATAATGTTGAGGTAAGACAGGCTACTGCCAAGGGTTCCCAATAGAATCAGGGTCCAACCGATCAAAGATAAGGTGGCTAAGGTATGGCCGCGGCGAGTTAACACCCAAGCGGTATAAATCATTAAGCTGCAACTAGCGATGGCCGCAATTAGCTGCAGCTTGAGTGTCATAAAGCTTTGATCTACCAGGGCAACTAACATTAATAGCAGCCACACGGCCACGGCTGTACGCAGCGCTCGTAGTAAGGGAATATCATGGCGCTTTAAGCACAAAAGCTTCTCGGTAAAAGTGAGACCGAAAATAAGCACTAAGGGGATGATGAGCAGTAACGCATAGTGTTGAATTAACGGTGATTCAGGCCAAAGATACTGAAAGCTGTAACCGCGTAGTGTCGCAACCAGCATAGACATTGCCAGCACATAGCCGGCGTAATAACCATAAGTACTCGAGCGCATGGCTATCGCCAAAAACACCGCAAAAATACCGATAGCGAATAATAGGCCTATCTGCATGCCGGACTTTAAATTTTTGGTTTGCGCCACCTCATTATAGTGGGCGCGACT
This sequence comes from Shewanella sp. SNU WT4, assembly GCF_006494715.1. Taxonomy (NCBI): domain Bacteria; kingdom Pseudomonadati; phylum Pseudomonadota; class Gammaproteobacteria; order Alteromonadales; family Shewanellaceae; genus Shewanella; species Shewanella sp. SNU WT4. The sequence continues at coordinate 4,039,198 of NZ_CP041151.1, read as the reverse complement.
ATAGAGGGTAATAGGCAGGTTACTTATGCCTTCGGTATTGAGCTTTAAATAGAAATCGTAGCGATCGTTATGGCCTAAGTATAGCGGCAGTAAAAATTCACTAATGTTGACGTTACGCTCGGTAAATACTTGGCTGTCGCCTAGGCGCCATTGCTTGATAAGCTGTTTGTTCTTCAGCAAAAAAACTTCGACATTATCTAAGTGAGGGTTGTTAAGTTCAAGACTCCATGCGGGCTTGTAGCCAGTATTAACGATAGAAAAAGTTAGCCATAAATGACGGGCGCCAAGCTTAGGTAAGGAGTCGCTAGGAAGCGCTTGCCACAGCAGGTCTTGCGACAGTAACTCATTAATTTCAATATCTTGTGACTGCTGATTAAACTGCACATGGCTATTGAGCGGGTAAGTGTCAGTGTTGTTATGATCTAACAATAACGGCTCAGCTTGGCTGACGCCAATACCGCTTAATACTAATAAAATTAATAGCTTAAACATATCAATCAAGCTTAAAAAATCGTTGGCTATTAAGGTAGCATTGCTCGGCAAACTCTTGTGAGTCTTGTTGTCTTAAGCTTGCAATACTATCGCTTATAACGGGGAGGTACTTAGGCTCGTTGCGGCTAGATTTTGGCTTAGGACGCATGGAACGAGGTAACAAATATGGACTATCGGTTTCGATAAGCAGGCGATCCGCTGGGATGTGTTTTACTACTTCCGCGAGCTCTTGGCCGCGGCGCTCATCGCACACCCAGCCAGTAATGCCAAGGTATAAGTCTTGCTCTATATAGGCTTCCATCTGCGCCTGCGTGCCAGTAAAGCAATGCAACAGTGCTCTGCTAAGCTGTGGGCGATATTCTTTGAGGATAGCCAAAAAGTCGTCATGGGCATCACGTTCATGCATTAATACCGGTAAACCTAATTCGCAGGCTAGCGCTAACTGCTGGCTAAAGGCTTGGCGCTGCATCGGCCGCGGCGAAAAATCGCGATTATAATCAAGGCCACATTCCCCCACTGCAACTACCCAGGGTTGCTGGCAAAGCTGGCGCAATTGCTCCTGGCTGTGTTGATCCCATTGACTGGCATGGTGTGGATGGGTGCCTGCGGTTGTCCACATCTGCTTTGGAAAACGCTGACACAACTCAAGGCTCGCTTGGCTCTCAGCTAATGAGCTACCAATATTGATGATGGGGCTAACCCCCACACTGGCGGCATCCGCGAGCACTTGCTCAAGGCGAGTCTCCATGGAATTGCCAATAATATTGACGGCAATATCTATGTAACGCTTCACATTAGTCAACTCGCTTAACCCTCACCGCGCCATTTCTATCATCTTGTCCGAGCAGGAAAGAGCCGAGCGCGCCGCGCTCAATATAAACCTCTTGGCCAACGCTTACTTTATAGCGGCGACCGTCCACTTGTCGCCATGCTTGGCCGTTGGTAAAGGTGACAACAAGATCGCCGCGGGCATCACTATCGACTTTTGCCACAGTTAAATACACTTTTTGAAGCTCATCGCTCGCGCTTTTTTTAGTTTTACCAAAATCAGCACTGGTGTCGGCATTGGCGGTTGCTGCCTGACTTGTTACTTGAGATGTGGCCTGAGTTGCAGTATCTGCTGCGCTCGCTTTAGCCGCTGGCGCTAAGGCTAATGCGGGGTCGACATTGGCGGCTAATTCATCAAAACAAATCAGTCGCTCAAGCTTGTCGCTAATGCTGCTGCATTGACTTAACTGCTGATGGATATTGGCAGCGGCTGGGGTCGCGATAAAGAGAATAGCTAGAGTGGTGAGCGTGGGTGTCTTCATGGTACGTCCTTGTTATGTGATTCAGCTGCATGGCAGATTAAAACAAAACGCAGCATTCACCAAGGATGAATGCTGCGAAAACAATAGACTAACAGTCTATTGGTATTAGTTACTTATCTGTGCTTTCTGGCTTGTCAGTGTCATCTTCATCATCGTTTTTGCTATAAAAACGCGCTGCTAATAATCCAGCTTCAAACAAAATCAGCATAGGAATTGCTAGCATGGTTTGCGAGATGATATCTGGCGGCGTTAGTATCATGCCGACCACAAAGGCGCCAACCACTATGTAAGGACGCTTAGCTTTTAGATCCGCAACCGTGGTTACGCCCGCCCAGCATAGCAAGATAACTGCCACTGGGATTTCAAAGGCGAGGCCAAAGGCAAAGAACAGCTTCAATACAAAACTGAGGTAGCTATTAATATCGGTGGCGATATTAACGCCTTCTGGTGCCACGCTGGTGAAGAAACCAAACACTACAGGGAAAACTACATAGTAAGCAAACGCTATCCCTAAATAGAACAGCAAGGTACTGCTGACTAATAAGGGGATGACTAAACGCTTTTCATGCTTATAGAGCCCAGGCGCCACAAAAGACCAAATTTGGTACAGCACGTATGGCACGGCAACAAAAAATGACAGGACTAAAGTCAGCTTGAAAGGTGCAAAGAAAGGCGCTGCCACATCGGTTGCAATCATACTGCCGGTTTCTGGCAAGACTTGTAGCAGAGGGGTTGCCATATAGTGGTAAATATCTTGCGCCCAATACACTAGGCACACAAATACCAGCAATACACTGCCGACGGCGTGCAACAGCTTGGTTCTTAGCTCTAACAAGTGGCTAATTAAAGGTTGTTGTTGCGACATCAATTATCCGTTAGCTTTTGGAGATGAGTCATTATTATTTGTGCTCGGCGCAACCGTGTCTGCCACGCTAGGTTCAACCTTAGGTTGAACGCTGTCAGCAGGGGTTGGAGTCTTAACGTCTTCCACCTGATAAGGACGGTTAACTGACTGCGCCGCTTGCTTAAGTTGCTCAATAGATTCTTGCAACTCAGGCGACAAATTGGATAATCCCTTATCTTCAGCTTTCTTTAGGTCTGAATGCAATTGCTCAATTTTGAGTTCATGCTCCAGCTCATCTTTGACTGAGTTGGCCATGCGTTTCATCGCACGGATCCAACCTGAAATGGTGCGAACGGCTACCGGTAAGCGCTCAGGGCCTAGTACAACTAGGCCTATGATGCCTATGAGTAGCAGCTCCATAAAGCCGATACCGTCAAACATAGGATTTTACGCCTGCTTTTCAGTGTCTGGCTTCTTGTCAGCGGCCGGCGCACTTGATTGAGCGGTTTGAGTAGGTTGAGCTGACGCCTGTGTGGCAGCAGTTTGCTCTTCGATAGCTTTCTTGTCTTCTTCGCTAGACATGGCGTTTTTAAAGCCTTTTACTGCGCCGCCTAAGTCACCGCCCAATGAGCGCAGTTTCTTAGTACCGAATAACAGCACTACGATCAGTGCGATAATCAAAAGTTGCCAAATGCTAATGCCACCCATGTGTAGGTTTCCTCTCAAGAATATACTTGGTTCTATTATGAACCTGTCGTTATTTAGTGCTAGCTAAAGTTTGCGATTATTTGGTCTAGATCGCCATCCCCACAACCATAATATTGCGGCTGTGCTGAGGCAGACGATTGCCGGCCATAGTGTAACCTGCTGATTGAAAAATATTGTGCCACAGATCAATAAACTGGCGCTCGATATCAGCAGATAATTGCTTTTATGTAACTGTCTTTGGTGTTTTATGTAGCGGTCGAGCAGTTTCTGCTGGCTACCTAACAACTTTTTACCCATGGTTAAGTTGTCATAAATCAGCTCTGGTAACTCAGGCATCTTGTCTGACCAAGAAGGCAGATTAGCCTTTACCTTGTTAAACATGGCTTTAGGGCCAACTTGCTCTGTCATCCATTGCTCAAGAAACGGTTTTGCCGTTTGCCATAAATCCAGCTGTGGGTAGAGTTGTCGCCCTAAGCCTTCAATATATAACAAGGTTTTTTCTATCAGCACCAGTTGCGGTTGCACCACAATTTTAAATTGGCGCGCAGTGCGAAACAGTTCTAACAAGACATGACCGAAAGATATTTCATTCAGCGGCTTGTTAAACATCGGCTCGCACACCGCTTTAATTGCTTGCTCAAACGCTTGAGTGTCAGTGTCACTCGTCACCCAGCCTGAATCTAAATAGACTTCGGCAATGCGGTGATAATTACGATTGAAAAAGGCCAGTAACACTTCGGCTAAATAGCGCTTATCTTCATCGTTCAAACTGCCCATGATGCCACAGTCTAGGCCAATGTAAAATGGGTCGTTTGGGTGCTCCCGCGAGATAAAAATATTGCCAGGATGCATATCAGCATGGAAAAAATTATCACGAAATACTTGTGTGAAAAACAGCTCAACGCCGCGCTCAGCCAGTAATTTTAAGTTAGTGCCTTGGGCTTTTAAGGCGGCAATGTCAGACACTGGAATGCCATAAATACGCTCCATCACCATAAGGCGTGGGAAGCATAAATCTTCATAGACATAAGGAATGTATAAGGCGTTAGAGTCAATGAAGTTATTGCGCAGGCGCACAGCATTGTGGGCTTCAAGCTTTAAATTGAGCTCACCTAAAATGGTAGTGCGATAATCGGCCACCACTTCAATCGGGCGTAAACGGTTATCATCACCGAGCAACCAATTAAGCACTTTAGCGCTTTGCTCCATGAGCTCTAGGTCGGCTAAAATTTGCTGCTCAACATTAGGACGCAGGACTTTAAGCACCACGGCTTCGCCGGTGGATTTTAACGTCGCGGTATGCACTTGGCTAATGGAAGCTGATGCTAGCGGGGTATCGTCAAAATCATCAAACAAGCTAGCAAGCGGCGCTTGCAGCTCAGCTTCAATGGCAGCGCGAGCAAGTTCTGCGGCAAATGGCGGCACTCTATCTTGCAGCATGGCCAGTTGCTCAGCCCATTCATCATCGAGTAAATCGCGGCGTGTAGATAACATTTGCCCCAATTTAATATACACGGGCCCAAGTTCTTGCATGGCCAATTTCAGCCGTTCAGCATGGTGCATATTAGGATGCTGATCGCGAACCCAAAATAAGGCGCATTTAATTAAGGTTAATGATTTAGGGCGCTGCTTGGCAGGAATGGCTTTATCTAGCCCAAAACGTAATAAGGTGCGCAGCACATGGTAGCCACGGCGAATACTAGCGAGAGTCATGAGCTTACCTTAGCAATCAACTGGCTTATTCTTTGTTGTAACGCTTGAGTGTCGCGTTCGAGTTGTTCAATTTCATCGCATCTGTGAATAAATTCAATGCGATGCGGAGCGATTCGATATTCTTCGGTCGCTAATTCACCCATGTGTTGCCAGCTGGCTTGCCATAAGTATTGAGAAAACTCGATAGCCGAGCGACCCGCTTGCTCAAGATGATGCACGGGGACATCGCCAATTAACTGCGATAATGGCTCGGCTAAATCAGGTGGGTTCATTTGTAGATAGCGGCTTAATGCCTGCAATACCTGAATATCGCCTTCAAGCACTAACTTATCTTGCTTGATTAAGTCTGTGACGCTCTCGCCGCGAGTGAGGGCGATTAAAGTGGCGATATCTGTGCGTAAACGCACATCGTGCTGAGCTTTATAGTCGCTCAGCACTGCTATGCTATCGTGACAAATCAAACATAATGGGAATGGCAACTGGGCAAGCTCAATGACGATCACCTTGCCAATAAGCTGACTGCTGCGATATTCATGGGGGGCTTGCTTTTGTAAGCGCTCTAGGCCGGTTTCTACCAAGCCGCTCACTAACATAGGCCATTCAATCAACATGTTAGAATTTGAATCCTTTATGTAATGCCACAACACCGTCGGTCATGTTGGTGTATTCCACTTGCTCAAAACCTGCATTTTGCATCATAGCTTTTAAGGTTTCTTGATCTGGGTGCATGCGAATCGATTCAGCCAGATACTCATAGCTGCCAGCATCTTTAGTGATGAAGTCACCCATCTTAGGCAGCACTTTAAAGCTATAAACATCATACACTTTGCGCATGATTTCATGCTGCGGCGTTGAAAATTCTAACACCAGTAATTTACCGCCTGGCTTTAAGACACGCTGCATAGAGCGCAGCGCCGCATCTTTATCAGTGACGTTACGCAGACCAAAGGCGATGGTGATGATATCAAAATGATTATCAGGAAATGGCAGCGCTTCAGCATTGGCTTGCACATAGCTAACATTGCCGATAATACCGCGGTCGCGCAGTTTACTGCGGCCCACTTTTAGCATGGAATCATTGATGTCAGCTAACACCACTTGGCCTTTGTCACCGACTAACTTAGAAAACTTAGCGGTTAAATCACCAGTACCACCGGCCAAATCTAACACCTTCATGCCAGGGCGAGCGCCCGCAGTTTGAATGGTGAAACGCTTCCACAAGCGATGGATCCCAAAGGACATAACATCGTTCATGATGTCGTATTTAGCTGCAACCGAGTGGAAAACCCCAGCAACTAACTCGGCTTTCTTATCGGCATCAACGGTTTTATAACCAAAATGAGTGCTATTTGGCTTGTCCTCAGACATGGCAATGTATCCTATTCGCTTCAGAAGTAATGGGGGGAGTGTAAGATAAAGCCAGCACGGGCAAAATCCTTAAACCAACACTCTGTGATCCAGTCCTTGATTCCGGTACTTGACCTTTAGATTGGGCATTAGACCATAAAGCGGCGGCGGGGTGAACCTATCCCCTAGGCTAAATGCTTGTAGTCGCTAAATTAGTCATTAAATTAGCGCGGTAATAAGTGACTTAACCGCCCCTGAATATAACTCATCACCAGTTCTGCCAGCGCTTGGCCGCTATGGCGCATACCAGCCTCAAATCCTGCGGGGTGACAACTTGGCGCGGCCTCAGCTAAGTGGCAATAGCGCGGCTGACATTCGCGGCCAAAACGGTATAGATAATAACAAGCATCCGCCAAAGGCACGCCAGCGCAGGTCATGGCGCTTGATGGCATGTCATTAATCGCATCAACATCCAGCTCTAAAGCTAATGGCGCGCCTTGGTGTAAATGCTCGATGATGTCGGCAATAGCATCCGTTAGGCTCAGTTGGCGGCGCTGCCAAATAGCCTGATAGCTATGAAAGCGGCCATTAAACTGGGCTAATTGCTGCAAGCTCGCGTGGCTGTTTTTGTGTTCATGTAGTCCAAGTATTTGATATTGGCCTAAGGCGCCGCTTTGCGCAGCATAACTAAAGCCGTTACCACTGTGGCGCCCTTCAGTTGGTCTGAAATCACTGTGAGGGTCAAGATTAACGGCGGTGACGGGAAGGGATGTGACTTGATAGAGTGCATCTATCAATCCAAAAGCATTGTTATGGCCGCCGCCGATGATAATAGGCTCAAGCCCCGCGCGCAGTAATTGCTGAGTCACGTGACTCACAGTCTCATCAAGTAGTGGTAGTTGCCGGCGTAAACCCTCAGCGCTGCCAACTGGTATAGACAAGTTGATTTCACCCACTATCAGCAATTGCTCTGCTTGAAAAAAATCATTAGCTTGCCAATTGAGTAGTTGTTTTAGACAGGCTAAAAACCCAGGGCCACTGCCGCCGCGGCCAAGATTTGCCCGCGGGCCTATGTCTTCGTTAATACCTAACAGTGCAAAGCGAGCGCCTTGCTGCTTAGCTTGGCTTAACGCAGCTGGATTTAACTCGGTTAACCACTGACATTGCTCGCCAATATGGGTTTCTAGCGGGCGCTGACTGACTATCTCGCTGATGTGGTTTGGGCTTATGTGAGCTAAATGAATCATGGGCTATCCGTGTCATGATGAGATGGCTCATCATAGCCCTTAGCGCGGATAAAAAAAATAACAGGGAGCAAATGCTCCCTGATGATGTCACCGAGTTAACTGTGCGAGTAGGCGTATAGACTCTAGCGCTAATATCGATTGCTCATATCTATTGCTTGAAGCTAACGCTTGTAGCTGAAGCAAGTAGATAGCGCTAGTGGATATCGCTCATTGGTTTATTCAAGATCGAGCGGTTCTGGCGATAAAATTACGCCGGTATTGTCAGCATAAAGGTGATCGCCAGGCAAGAAGGTCACACCACCGAAATTGACCGGTACATCGACTTCACCCACGCCATTGGCATCGGCGCCGACAGGAATCGAGGCAACCGCTTGAATACCAATGTCTAATTCTTCTAAAGCATCGACATCGCGCACTGAACCATACACAAGTATGCCTTCCCAATTATTATTAACGGCTAACTGGGCTATGCTGGCATCCACGAGTGCGCGGCGCAGTGAACCACCGCCATCGACTAATAACACCTTACCTTGACCATCTTCAGAGAGAACCTCAGTAATCAAGCCATTATCTTCATAGCATTTTATGGTGCTAATGGCCCCGCCAAAGGAGCTGCAGCCACCATAATTGCTGAACATAGGTTCGACCACATCAACCACATCAATGAACATGTCACACAGTTCTGAAGTGTTGTATTCCATATAAATTCCCCTTGCCGGTTAGGCAGAATAATCAAGAGTCTTGAGCCAGTATATAAGGCTTTATTGAAAAGAAAAGCGTTATCAATCACGCAATGGCTTGGATTAGATAAGGGTGAAATTAGCTCGGGTGATAGTTTGGCGAGTCGAGCTAAATGATGCCAATCTTTAATGATAATTAAGATTGCCAACATTGAGTGACTGAGGGCGCGATGGAACATAACCTGTGGGTTGAAATTCTTGGCTATTTTGCCTCGGTGATGGTGGCCATTTCATTAATGATGAAAGACATCATCTGGCTGCGCTGGCTAAACTTTGTCGGCTGTGTGGCTTTTACCGTTTATGGCGTGCTGATTTTAGCTTGGCCTGTGGCTGTGATGAATGCTTTTGTGGCTGGAATAAATATTTATCATTTAATTAAAATCAACCGCCAAAAGCAGGCGTCAAGTGAACGAAACAACCCGCTTTGAGTCTATCTAAGGTCAATGCGCTAGCCTGTAACGCCGCAAGGTTTAACCCCCAAGCTTTAACACACCAAGCTTTAACGCTGCAAAAATTGCAGATGCAGTGTAGAGCAACCATAGCGGCTAACTCTCATTAATCAGAATACTTAATATTCATAGCAATTAGCGGTTCGCGCGAGCCTTTGGCTGCGCGTAAACGGGCTAAATATTGCGGCCATAACTCAGTTTGATGAGTGGCTAAGTCAAACAGCACTTGCCATGAAAACAACCCTGTATCGTGGCCATCATCAAACACTAACTTAACGGCATAATTGCCAACGGGTTCAATGGCACTGATATTGACGTTTTTCTTGTGCGTGACTAACACAGGGGTGCCATGGCCGTGCACTTCGGCAGACGGTGAGTGTACTCGCAAGAATTCACAGGTCATTTGATGCAAGCTGCCATCGCTAAAACCTACTTCAAGAATGCGAGACTTTCTTTTTAATTTTAACGAGGTCACAAGTGGGGTTGTCATAAACAATATCCATCAGCCTGAACTCAAGTGGCTACGAATGAGGCGTGCTCATTGCTCTTATCTTGAGAACTTTGCATTGGTTGAAAATAGGAGCGCCATAGTATAACTCGCTGTGTGACAGTGCAAGTTGCTGGCATTTCTAGGTCTATAGTGGCTTTATTTAAGATAGATTAACGATTGAATTTGGATGTGGTGGGTAACGGCTTAGGTCGGCATTAACAAAACGCCGCGCTCTCAAGTGTCAAATACTTAAGGGCGCGGCGCATCAGAGCAGTATTAGAGGATGAAGCGGCTTAAATCTTCATCTTCTACTAGCGCATCTAAATGAGCATCAACATATTCAGCATCAATAACTATGCGGCTGCCAGATTGTTCAGAAGCATCATAAGAGATATCTTCAATCAGCTTTTCCATCACAGTATGCAGACGTCGAGCACCAATATTCTCGGTGCGCTCGTTCACTTGCCATGCTGCGCGCGCAATGCGTTTAATGGCAGACTCTGCAAATTCAATGTGCACGCCTTCGGTGGCCATCAGCGCAATATACTGAGTGGTGAGTGAGGCATGTGGCTCAGTCAAAATACGCTCAAAATCTTCAGCACTTAACGCATCAAGCTCAACGCGAATTGGCAGACGACCTTGCAGTTCTGGAATTAAATCCGATGGCTTAGCCATTTGGAATGCGCCAGAAGCAATAAACAGAATATGGTCAGTCTTTACCATGCCGTGCTTAGTGGTTACTGTACAGCCTTCCACTAATGGCAGTAAATCGCGCTGCACGCCTTCACGAGACACATCAGGGCCTGAGCTTTCACCGCGCTTACAAATCTTATCGATTTCATCTAAGAAGACTATGCCGTGCTGCTCAACTAATTCAATCGCTTGCTCTTTTAAGTCTTCTTGGTTCACCAACTTAGCCGCTTCTTCTTCAATCAATTGCTTGAAGGCATCTTTGATTTTTAGCTTACGGCGTTTAGTCGGCGCATTACCCATGTTCTGAAACAGGCTTTGTAACTGGTTAGTCATTTCTTCCATGCCAGGTGGCGACATGATGTTTACACCGGCTTGTGGCTGAGCTAAATCCAGTTCAATTTCTTTATCGTTAAGCTCACCTTCACGTAATTTCTTACGGAAAATCTGGCGAGTATGAGACTGAGTATCGCTCTTGCTGTCATTGTCCCAGTCATCTTTTGGTCTAGGCAATAAGGCATCAAGAATACGCTCTTCGGCGGCTTCTTCAGCGCGCGTGCGGCACTTAACCATTTGTTGTTCGCGGGTCATCTTAACTGCGGAATCGGTAAGATCGCGGATAATTTGTTCCACTTCTTTACCCACATAACCCACTTCGGTGAATTTAGTGGCTTCAACCTTAATAAATGGCGCTTTGGCAAGTTTGGCTAAGCGGCGGGCAATTTCTGTTTTACCAACACCGGTTGGGCCAATCATTAGAATATTTTTAGGGGTGACTTCTTGACGCAGATTGGCGTCTAACTGCATGCGGCGCCAGCGATTACGCAGGGCAATGGCAACAGAGCGTTTGGCCTTGTGCTGACCAATAATGTGAGCATCTAACTCGTGTACTATCTCACGTGGAGTCATTTCAGACATGGTAATACCTCTAACGCTCTAAGATTAATAGTTAATTTCTTCAATCGTTTTGAACTGATTGGTAAACACGCAAATATCACCGGCTATGGTGAGCGCTTTTTCGCAGATGTTGCGAGCGTCAAGTTCAGTGTTTTGTAATAAGGCTAACGCGGCGGCTTGGGCATAGTTGCCACCTGAGCCAATGGCGATTAAGTCATGCTCTGGCTGCACGACATCACCATTACCTGTGATGATTAATGAGCATTCAGTGTCAGCCACCACTAGCATGGCTTCGAGTTTTCTGAGCATGCGGTCGGTGCGCCAATCTTTAGCGAGTTCAACCGCCGATTTTAATAAGTGACCTTGGTGCATTTCGAGTTTGGCTTCAAAACGCTCAAATAGAGTAAAGGCATCAGCGGTACCCCCGGCAAAACCGGCTAAAACTTTACCGTGGTAAAGGCGGCGTACTTTTTTGGCATTGCCTTTCATTACCGTGTTGCCGAGTGACACTTGGCCATCACCAGCAATAACGACTTGATTGTTGCGGCGTACAGATACGATAGTGGTCACGATAATTCCTCTTTAAGTGCCAGCCAATATAATCATTGGCGGTGCGATAATTATAAATATGGGGGTATCTTAACGAATATCAAGGGGGGAGTTGTGAGGGGTTGATAATAAACAAACGCCGAGCACATAAGGCTCGGCGTTAGGAGTATAAGGGTAACAATTGCTGACTAACACTCGCCTAGCCTTCCCACAGCCACACTTGACAACCATTGATGCCAACTTTTTGCAGCTTGTGGCGCTGGCGTTCAGCCTCACGTTTGCGCTCGTAAGGACCTAATACCACCTTAAACCAAGTACCTTTAGCACCATCGGTTCTGCGCACTTGCGCTTCTAACCCTTGAAAAGCGATAACCGCTTTCATTTCATTGGCTTGAGATTCAGAGCGAAATGAACCGCATTGCATCTGATAAGGTCTGGTGGGTTTAGTCTCAACCGGCAAGTCGATAATCACTTGCTTATTTTCCAGCTCCTTTTGATAGCTCCACTCTTCCGTAGGTTTAGGCGGTAGTGCATTCGGATCGGGTTTTGCCGCAGGCTTAGTGGCCTTGACTGGCGCTTCAACCGTTACCGGGGCTGCTGGAGTATCACTGCCAGACTTGAGGAAATATAAGAAATAGCCAAAGCCCCCAATCAAGATAACTGCGATAGCAATCAACAAAAAGCTAGGCTTTTGTCCATTAGCTGCAGCCGAACTGCGTTTTGCAGTCCGACCACCAGTCGCTTTGCGGGGGGTGCCTGTGCTGCGCGGTTTTCTATTGGCGTAGTCACGGTTTGTCATTAGTCGGCTTACATCCTTTCAAGCGTTTCAATGCCAAGTAAATCTAAACCTTGCTTTAAGGTCTTGGCAGTTAATTTAGCTAACAACAAACGGCTCTTCATTTGTGCTTCACTTTCTGCAGCCAAAACTGGGCACGCCTCATAGAAGCTCGAGAAGTTACCCGCCAGTTCGTATAAATAGGCACATAAGGCATGAGGTTGACCTTTAGCGACCATGCGATTTAATACTTCACCAAACTGAGCTAACTTGTTGCCAAGCTCTTTCTCTTTGTCGTGAGTTAATTCAATGCTGGCATTGCTTAAATCAATGTTTTCGGCGCGCTTAAAGATACCGGCAACACGAGTAAAGGCATACAGTAAGTAAGGCGCGGTATTGCCTTCAAAGCTAAGCATTTGCTCAAAGCTGAAGATATAATCGCTGGCGCGGTTCTTGGATAAATCCGCATACTTCACTGAGCTAATGCCAACAACGCGGGCGATATTTTCAAGCGTTTCTGCATCCATGTCTGGATTCTTGCTGCGAACTAATTCCAGCGCGCGGGTGTTAGCTTCAATCAGCAAATCAACCAGTTTAACTACGCCGCCAGAGCGAGTCTTAAACGGACGACCATCTTCACCGTTCATGGTGCCAAAACCTAAGTGCTCTAAGCTCACAGATTCTGGAGCGAAGCCAGCTTTCTTCGCCAGTGAAAACACTTGCTGGAAGTGCAGGGCTTGGCGTAAGTCAACAAAGTACAGTACGCGATCGGCCTTAAGTACATTAGCGCGATAGCGGATAGAGGCTAAATCGCTAGTCGCATACAGATAACCGCCATCAGCTTTCTGGATGATAACTGGCAGTGGCTCGCCTTCTTTAGTGCGGAATTCTTCTTGGAACACCACTTTGGCACCATTGCTTTCAGACAACAAACCTTCGGCAGCTAAATCGCTAACAATCACTGGTAAGTCATCGTTATAGGTGCTTTCACCTTTAACATCGGCGCGGGTCATGCTGACGCCTAAACGCTGATAGATATCAAAACAATGGTTGAGTGAGATATCGTTAAATTGCAGCCATAGTTTATGGCAATACTCATCGCCTGATTGCAGCTCAACTACTAAATTACGAGCGCGAGTGGCGAAATCTTCAGACTCATCAAAACGTAACTTGGCAGCGCGATAAAAACCTTCCAAATCAGATAATTCTAATTCAGCATGCTCACCGTGTTGGGCGCGCAGCTCTTCCATATAGGCCAGCAGCATACCAAATTGGGTACCCCAGTCGCCTACGTGGTTTTGACGAATGACCTTGTGGCCTAAAAACTCTAACGCGCGCGCACATGCATCACCAATAATAGTGGAGCGTAAGTGGCCTACGTGCATTTCTTTAGCAAGGTTAGGGGATGAGTAATCCACTACGATAGTTTGACGTTCAGGCAGGGTAATCCCTAAATGATCGTCCGCCAATGCGGCTTGCAATTGCTTAGCTAAGGCGCTGTCATCGATGAAAAAATTGATAAAGCCTGGGCCGGCAATTTCTACTTTAGAAACATAGCTTGAGGCTGGCAGGTTATCGATAAGCAACTGGGCTAATTCGCGTGGATTTTTACCTGCGGCTTTGGTCAGCATCATTGCTAAATTGGTCGCCAAATCTCCGTGGCTCTTGTCTTTGGTTCTATCGACCAGAATACGAGCTTCAAAGTCAGACGGCAAAATGCCTTGTTGTTTCAATTGATCGACAGTTTGTTCGAGTAAAGAGTGGATATGTGATTTCATTGGCTTAACCGACACAGATGGCAAAAATAGGAACAGAATGATCAAGCATTCTAGCCTCTTGTGATGGTTAAAAGCCATCTTCAGGATGAATTTTTGTCAACCTAGTCGATTTCAGTGACTAATTTCAAGCTAAACACTGCTGGGCTTGGGTCTTACTCGCGGATTAAATTGCGTTCACTTAATCATAGGGCAATACTGCGTTAGTCATTGTTGTGCTTGATTTTTATAAGGTTTGACGGTAAAAGACTTGAGATGAATTTTGCCTTAGAAGTACTTGTTGTTTGGCTTTGTTGGCTCATACTGTGTCAGAGTTTTTATTCTGTGTTCTCATTGTTTTCGCCATGCAGTAATGCTCCTTAAAGAGCGGCTCTGATGTTGTTTTTTTGCCAATCGGCAGCTTCTAAGTTTGGAGTATGATCATGCTGGACTCAGTCGGCAGTGTGTTACAAGCCTTATGGCATCATGATTTTGTCGCGCTGCAATCCCCTGGCAGCGCGTTAGTGATTTATGCATGTGTCGCCACGTTGATTTTTCTAGAAAGTGCTTTTTTGCCCGCAGCGCCTTTGCCTTGCGATAGTGTCGTGATCCTTTCTGGCACCTTAGCGGCAGTTGGTGTGCTCAATCCCTTGGTCATTTTGTTGCTGATATTTATCGCCGCGGGCTTTGGTAGTTATTTGGCTTTTGTGCAAGGGCGATTACTGAATCGTTTACCGCGAGTTCAAGGTTGGGTCAATGCTGTGCCGAGTAACAGGCTGCAAACCGTTGATAAGCTACTTAGTCGTCATGGCTTAATTGCCTTGTTTTGCGCCCGTTTTATTCCTGTGGTGCGCTCATTGTTGCCATTAATGATGGGCATGCGTATGCACAATAGCGTTAAATTTTATGGTTTTGCTTGGTTGAGTGCTTTGCTGTGGACGGCGCTGCTGGTGGGGCTTGGCTATTTATTGCCGTCTTTACCTGAGCCAGTAAGTAAAGTGGCTACCATGATTTTAATGGCAGCCCCTGTGATCACGCTTATTTTGGCTATTAGCAGCTGGCTGATTATTAAGTTTCGCCATAAGTGGCGTAAAGGCTAAGCTTGTTTCGAGGCAGTTGGTGCAGACCAACTGCCCATTGCTCCCCCGCTATTTATTATTACCGCTTCCCATTACAACAAGTCTTGTGGATCTCTATCAAAACTCCAGCGGCAGCGCTTGGTCTCTGGCAAGTGAGTCACCAAAGGCAAAATGCGCTCGCACTCTCGTTGTAGTCTTTGTCTATCTTTGGCTTGAAACATCAGTTGTCGTCTAAATTTGCCGGCTTTGCGATCTAACGGTGCTGGCAGCGGGCCAATAATTTCAAATTCCCTGTCATGGGGGAGTAAGTTAGCGATGGCATTTAGCAGGGCATCGGCATCTTCTGCGCGATGCGCTTCCGCTCTCACTAACACCATGTGCCATACCGGTGGCAACAAGGCCATAGCTCTTTCTTGCAGTTGCTGTCTGGCAAAATCACCATAGCCTTTATGCAATAACTCTTTAAGAAGGGGATTATCATGCTGATGGGTTTGCAGTAGCACAGTGCCAGGTTTTGCCGCGCGGCCAGCGCGACCCGCAACTTGTGTATACAACTGCCCAAACCGCTCTGGCGCCCTAAAATCGGCGCTAAACAGCGCGCCATCAACATCTAATAACCCAACTAACGTGACATCGGGGAAATGATGACCCTTGGCCAACATTTGCGTGCCCACCAAGATCTTAAATTCACCGCGATGAATGGCGCCTAAGTGCCGCTCTAATGAACCTTTGAGGCGCGTGCTGTCTCTGTCTATTCGTACGACAGGATATTGCGGGAATAATCCTGCTAAGGTTTGCTCTAATTGCTCTGTGCCTATGCCTTGGCCTGCGAGCATAGTGCTGCCGCATTGATGGCACTGCTTGGGAATGGGGTGTTGGTTGCCACAGTGATGACAGCAGATTTCATTTAAGGCTTGATGCACAGTAAAAAAGGCGTCACAGCGATCGCATTCGTGTAAATGGCCACATTCATGGCAGATAAGCGCTGGCGCAAAGCCGCGGCGGTTAAGAAACAGTAAGACTTGATTGCCTGCATCAAGATGAAGGCGCATTTCATTGATAAGGGCACTCGACATGCCGCAATTAAGCGGTTGATTGCGAATATCAATAATGCCCTGACGCACTTTTTTAGCCTTGCCAGCGCGCTCATTTAAGCTTAAATGGCCATAACGCCCAGATAAGGCATTGTTGAGTGTCTCTAGAGATGGCGTTGCTGAGCCCAGTACCACAGGAATTTGCTCTAATTGCGCGCGCATAACCGCTAAATCACGGGCGTGATAACCCACACCTTCTTGCTGTTTAAAACTGCTATCGTGTTCTTCATCCAGAATAATAATGCCGGGATAGCGCATGGGGGTAAATAACGCCGAGCGTGTACCGATAATAATGGCGGCCTCACCACTGCGGGATTTTTGCCACGCATGTAGGCGCTGATTATCAGTTAATCCAGAATGAATAACGGCGACATGCACCTTAAAACGGCTGCGGAAACGATCAATAGTTTGCGGCGTTAAGCCAATTTCTGGCACTAAGATTAAGGCCTGCTTGCCTGCAGCCAATACCTTTTCGAGCAGGGATAAATACACTTCGGTTTTACCCGAACCAGTAATGCCCTCGATTAAGCTTGGATAAAAACCAGTGCGACTATTGATGGCGGCGACCGCCACCGCTTGCTCGGTATTTAAGTGTAACGGGGTTTCAAGCAGGATAAGGTTGTCGCGCCAACTAAGATCCTCAATAGGCGCCACTTCAATAGTCTCAAGCCAACCTTTTTGCTCCATAGTCTTAAGCGATGGTGCGCTTAAACCTAATGCTTGGCATTGTTCTTTGGCGAGTTTATCAGTGCTTAACGTTTGCCAAATTTTAAGCTGGCTGGTGGCGCGTTTAAAATCAGTATCTTTAAGGGCTTGGCCAGCGGCGGTTAATTGATAATAAATTTCAGTGTTGGCATCACTGCTAGCACCTTTTCGCAGGGCAGTAGGTAGCGCCTGCGTAAGCATTTGCCCAAGACTCGCTAAATAATAACGGGCGCCGCGCTCAATTAACTGTAATAAAGGTGGTGCTAGTAAAGGTTCAAGGTCAAGCAAGCTAGTCACTGACTTGATTTGTGTGGTTGGTAAGTTACAGTGATCGGTTATAGCGGCAATAATGCCAATAAGTTGCTGACGACCAAAGGGAACTCGTACCCGGCAGCCTGGCTTGGCATCTATGGCTTGTTGGCTAGTGAGGCGATAACTAAAGTTTTGTCGCATGGGAACAGGAAGGGCGACTTCGGCAAACTTTTCTATCATGATACAAATAATCTCTTAGAATAAAATACGCTAGATTGGCAAGCGGTTAGGTCGGTACTCAGGCAAGTAGGCTAGGCCATAAGCGATTGGCATCAGTGTATCGAGTTGTGTAAGTGAGTGAAAGGAAGAATCATGAAAACCATTATGGCTAACGGCCTAGGTATTTTGTTATGGATGACAGCAAGCTGCGCTTTAGCCAGCGTTGAGCATATCAGTATTCATTCCAAGCAATTTAGCTTAGGGCAGCACCCACAAATCCATGTCAATATTGTCTCAGATAACAAGGCGATGAATCGGCTCGCTTTTTTTGTAGTGCAAGCCCAAGGTGAAGAGAAGTTGATGGTACATGAGGCCAATGACTTTAAAGTCTCTTTAGTGGGGGTTGAAGATGTGACTGACCCAAACGCCCTATTATTGGTGCGAGAATATCAAATCGAGCATTGGTCAGAAGTTGCCAGCATCGCCTTATTTGCTGACGCTGAAGTACAGCAAGTCGTTAAGACGAGTAACAGGTTGGCTAATAAAAACCCTGGGCATAAAGTTAATGTGAAGGGTGCCGCTGATGGTCTGAACTCGCAGGGGGCGGCGACTCTTTCTATGGCTTCGATGGCAAGTGGCGCTAAATCAACTATCTCCCCCCTCTCATTTAGTTCATCTAATTTAACAAATTCATCTAACGGAGCTCAGCCTGCTTGTTTGCTGGTGAGTGATGGTACGTTGTGGAGCATAGCCACACGTTATGCGGTCAGTCAGCAAACTCATGTCTATGCCGCTGTGTTAGCGATTTATGAGGCTAACCCCAGCGCCTTTGTGCGTGGCCAACTCAGCCAGCTGCGCGCTGATGCTGACTTGAGCTGCCCTAAGGCTGAATTGCTGGCGAAATATCAAGATGTGAGCGCTGCGCGCGCGCAATTTGAACGGATGAACTAATACCATGAACTTAGCCATGTATGAACATTAAAAGCGGACGAACAAGCGGCAATAGTCGCTTAAGATGTCTACTTGTCAGTTGCTGAGGCTTGCTGTAGAATCCCGCCGCTTAAACCTATTCGATTTTTAATATCATGTGGTACCCAACTTAGGGTTGGGAGAGCGACATGGCCTTATTTGAGGTAATCCCTATGAAACCAGGTATCCATCCTGAATACGCTGAAATCACTGCAACTTGTACTTGTGGTAACGTTATCAAAGTAAATTCAACTGCTGGTAAGAGCCTGCACTTGGACGTATGTGGTGCATGTCACCCATTCTATACTGGTACCCAGAAAGTTACTGATACCGGTGGTCGTATCGACAAGTTCAACAAGCGTTTCGGTATGCTTGGTAAGAAGTAATTACTTAGGTAATTATTTTGAAAAGACGCCTTCGGGCGTCTTTTTGCGTTTAGGGCCAAATAACTTTTTCATGGCGTTATTGCGTGCGCAAGCCTCAAGGTAGTAATTCATCCAAAATTATCATCAATTTATCGCGTAATTGAGCCAATTAGCCGAGTTTTGATGTTATCTATCAACATTTATGTGGGCGGTTTTTGCTCTTGTAGCTATGGCAAACATTAATAAATAAAAGCTTGAGCAACAATCTGATGTTAAAGCTAAAATTTCTCTTTGAATGGTTTAAATAACCAGCGCTATCGCGTATTGTTAGCCCGATGACTGGGCGGCAAAGTCACTAAGCAGTTCCTAATAAGGTGACAACGGCCAGTCTCTCGACCTCATAAAGACTTTTAGTGTGTATTCTAGGACCTCAAGATGACTGACTTTCGTCAACAAGCGCTCGATTATCATGAATTTCCAATCCCCGGCAAAATGGCGGTCGCTGTTACTAAGCCTGCCAATGACAGTAAAGATCTAGCGCTCGCTTATAGCCCTGGCGTTGCCGAGCCTGTGCGTGAAATCGCGGCTAACCCAACCGATGCTTATCGCTATACCAATAAAGGCAATACAGTCGCTGTGATTTCAAATGGCACAGCAATTTTAGGTTTAGGTAACTTAGGGCCGTTAGCATCTAAGCCAGTAATGGAAGGCAAAGCATTATTGTTTAAGCACTTTGCTAATATCGATGCCACAGATATTGAAGTTAAACATCGCACCACCCAAGGCTTTATCGATACGGTTGAAGCTATTGCCGACACCTTTGGCGGCATCAATTTAGAAGATATTAAAGCGCCCGAGTGCTTTGAAATCGAAAAAGCCCTGATTGAGCTGTGCCAAATTCCGGTATTTCATGACGATCAACATGGTACTGCCATAGTTACGGCGGCAGGCATGATTAACGCACTTGAAATTCAAGGTAAAAAAATCGAAAACGCCATTTTTGTGTGCTTAGGTGCAGGCGCGGCCGCCATTGCTTGTATGACCATGCTAGTTAAGTGTGGTGCTAAGCACGAAAATATTTATATGCTTGATAGAAAAGGCGTTATCCATACTGGTCGCGATGATATCAACCAATATAAAGCGCAATTTGCCAACAACACAGATAAGCGCAGCTTAGATGATGCGATTAATGGCGCGGATGTCTTTTTAGGCTTATCGGGCGCGAATTTATTAAGCCCTGCGCAAGTTGCCTTAATGGCACCTAAGCCAGTGATTTTTGCTTGTTCTAATCCAGATTCTGAAATTAAACCTGAGCTAGCTCATGGGGTGCGAAGTGACATCATCATGGGAACAGGTCGCAGTGATTATCCGAACCAAGTTAATAACGTCTTATGTTTCCCGTTTATTTTTCGCGGCGCATTGGATGTACGCGCCAGTAAAATCAATGATGAAATGAAGATAGCGGCAGTGCACGCCATTGCTGCCATTGCCAAAGAAGAAGTTCCTGCGAGCGTCTTAGCTGCTTATGAAGGCATTAGCTCATTAAGCTTTGGCCCTGAATATGTGCTGCCAAAGCCTATGGATCCTAGATTGTTACCGCGAATTGCTAAAGCGGTAGCACTCGCTGCCATTGAATCTGGAGTTGCTGCTATTACCACAGTGCCGGATTATGCTGTCTGATTATACGGCAGCAAATTAACGCACTTAAAAACAGGAGCATTAAGCTCCTGTTTTTAGTTGTTTGCCTTTTGTTGCAGAGTCAGAAATAATCACACTTTAGTATTACTTTTCAGGGATGGCATAGATGCAGTTGACGCGACTGTTAACTAAACAATTAACTGGCTTTTGGTTTATCACCTTAAGCGCGGTCGCGGGGGGGATGATGTTGTCATCCTTATTGGCTTTTAACCATTTCACTCAATCATTTCAGCAGCAGCGTTTAATCAATCTGCAGCAAAGCATCTTTAACCAATATTATGGTAAAGGCGATCTTCATGATGCGCCTTGGCTGTCAGATATGTTGGCGGCGTTACAAGTTAAAGAATTACAAGTGTTTGATGGTAAACAGCGCATCTTTTATTACCTGCCAGAAATTGCCCAAGAGACGCCAACGTACAAGCAACACAGAAAGCAGCGAGGCAATATTACTATTGTGATCGGCATGGATGACCCCAGCGTCTGGTCATTACTTGATGCGACCGAATACACAGTGCTGGCGATATGCTTATTACTGGTGTGCGCCTTAGTCATGGGCGGCTATTATTGGTTTCGCCGCCAATTACAAGGGATTGAAGCATTAGCTGCTCGCAGCATGTTGATTTTAAAGAATGATTTAATACAAGCCGAAAACTTCCACGATAAAGCACGGCCGCGGGTGGCCAATCGGGCCATCACTCAGTTGCTCGCTAAATTGCAAGATGCCAGTCGTGAGCGCGCCCGCTTTGATACCTTTATTCGCTCTAACACTTTCCTTGACCCACAAACCGGCGTGGGTAACCCGATGTTTTTCACTAGTCGTTTAGAAGCCTTAAGCCTCAATCAAAAGATGATCTTGCCTGGGGTGTTATTTGTGCTTGAGCTGGAAGAGCTTGATTGGCTGCAACAAAATCATGGTGAGGGCGTGTTGGTGCCATTATTAAGCCAGTTATGTGAAGCTATCAACCATTTGCTCAGTGGCTTACCTAACAGCATAGTGGCGCGCCGCAGTGATAACCAAATTGCTATGATAGTGCCGCAAATCTCGTTAGCCGAGGCCGAAAACTTAGCTAAAAAGCTTATCAAAATATGTTTAGCCCAAAATTTACCTCAGGTAGAAGAGCCAGATAATTTCTTCCACTTAGGTTTAGCTTATTTCCGCGAAGGTGATAATCAGCAGCAACTGTTAGAAGAGGTCGCCATGGCGCTGCGAGCTGCACAGTTGCAAGGTAATAGCAGCTGGTTTATGTATGACAAGGGCGCCATAGATGAAGAATTTGCTAAAGGCTCAGTGCGCTGGCGTTCAATCTTAGAAAATGCGTTAGAGAGGCAGCAGATTAAAGTGTTTTGTCAGCGGGTGGAGGCCACAGATAAACAAGAGCTGCATTCAGAAGCCTTTACCCGAATAATGGATCAACATGGCAGTTTAATTCGCGCCACCTTATTTATGCCGATGGCACAAAAATGTGGCTTGATGCCCATGATTGAAAAGCAGGCCATTCAAATTGTTGTCGCCAAACTTGGCCGCGAACGCCGAGGTAAGCCTGTCTATAGTTTGAATCTCAGTGTCGATTCGCTCTTAAACAAATCCTTTATTAAATGGTTAACAAATTTTTGTATGGAGCATAGGCCGCTAACGCCGCAAATAATCTTTGAAGTGTCTGAAGATATTGTGGTGAAGCATAAAGATGAGCTGCGCGAACCACTAGCTATGATCAAAGCCATGGGCTGCAAGCTCTGTGTCGATCACGTGGGTTTACAAGTGCAAGACAGTGAATACCTGCATGATTTGGGCGTTAATATTATTAAATTGCATCGCTCAGTGATTCGCCAAGTCAATCAGCGCCCTGAGAATCAATTATTCATTCGCAGCTTAATGGGCGGGGTGTTTCGCACCGATATTAAGTTACTGGCCGAAGGCGTCGAAACTTTTGAAGAGTGGCAAACATTAAGCATTCTTGGGGTGGATGGCGGTCAAGGTGGCTTTATTGGTGAACCGCTGTTATTGACCTAATAGCAGCGTCTGAATTTTGGCGCTTACGGTGATTTACTCGACTAAACATGTTAACTTGTAACAAATTAAAGTTTATTTATTAGTAGTTTGGCTAAATCTTCACTAAAATTTATAATTGGATATAGGTGTGCGTCCTGTAGTGATTAATATTTGAACACAGATAGCGGCCGATATGAACCTTGGGAAAAGGCACGTTAGTTAAGCTAGCGTAGATAAAATAATATGGAAAAATCATGGTGGCAGAGAATTTTCTTCTGGCATAAAAAGACTATTCAAACTTCACTGGGCATTTATTTGGCTAGCGATGGCCTGTGGGTGCACCAAATTGACTCTGATCAAGACGATATTGAATACCCATTAGTCAACGACAACCTCGAAGCTGTTATTAGCCAAATTTTGCACGATTATGGTCCATCCCGCTGCTATATCATTTTATCAGCCCAGCGTTACCAATTATTGCAAGTAGATAAGCCTGCAGTCGATGGCCCCGAGCTTAATCAAGCTCTATTGTGGTCCGTTAAAGACATGGTTTCTTTGCCTATCACTCAGTTGCATATAGATTATTACGAATCGCCAGCGCCAGCGTCAGCCAAGCTCAATGTGGTGGTGGTGGATAAAGATTATATCAAGCGTTTGGTTCACTGTTTCTTTGATAAAGGCTCGGAAATAGCGGCCATTAGCACAGAAGAAATTGCCATGAGTTTATTGGCGAGTGAAGAGCCGCAGGCGCAGATGATATTGAGTCATTATCGCGGCCAAGACTTGTTATTAACGGTAATTAAAAATGGTCAGCTGTATTTACAGCGCCGCGTTAGGGGCTTTCAAGAGTTAGAAACCGTGAGTGCAGATGAATTAAATTTCGGCGCTGCGGATAACTTGAGTCTCGAATTGCAACGTTCTATGGATTATTTTGAGAGCCAATTACGTCAAGCCCCAGTTTCTTCAATTAGCATTTTGACCGATGGTGCCAGTGATAAATTAGCTGAGTTAGTCGGTGTGAATTTTAATCAGCCGGTAGTGTCACTGCCCAAATCATCGGTCGGTAGTAAATTTGCGCAATTAGCCTGCGCTAATTTATTAAATGAGGTCGATCATTGAAAACAAAAATAAACTTATTTAATGAAGATTTATTACCACCAAAATTGCTGCTGTCATTTCAACACCTAGTGATGGCCTCGGCTGCCCTATTGACTATTGGTGTATTAATGGTGACCTTCGCCAGTTATTGGATTAATCATCAGCAGCAGCAGCTACAAACTCAGCAAGCTATAGCCAGCGAATTGCAAACTCAAGTGCAGACTATGGAGCGGCAATTAGCTGAGCGTAAACCCGATCCTGCCTTAGTCGCTGAAGTGGATTTATTAACTCAGCGCTTGCGAGTAAAGCAGCTATTACTGACTGAGCTCGATAGACGCAGCACTATCACTAGCGAGGGATTTTCACCGCTGATGACTGAGCTTGCTAGCGTGCCGCAGCAAGGCGTGTGGCTCAGTAAAATCGAAGTTCAAGGTCAAGCCGTGAGCTTATATGGCTTCGCCCTTAAAGCCGAAAATGTACCGACTTGGATTGATGAGTTAAAGCAAACCAGAAGCTTACAGGGCTATGCTTTTTCGGCCATGACCATGTTAAGGGATGATGCTAAGCCTTTAGCCTTTAGCTTAACTTCCCAACCAGAAGCTCCCGTTGTGGCTGCGGGAGGTGTGGGTAAATGAATAAAAATTTGAAAAAGTGGCATGAGCTTGGCGATAAGTTTGATTTACTGAGCCAGCGTGAGCGCGGCATGATTACTTTGGCTGTGGTTGTTGTCCTATTCATGCTGTGTTACTTGCCGCTTGATAGCTATTTTCAGCAATACACTAAAGAAAAGGCGCAGCTAGAGCAGCACCTTAAGCAGATTAAGATTGCAAAGCAGCAGGTTGCGCTTTATCAAGATCGCTTAGCCATAGACCCCAACACAGATTTTAATCAGCGCAAACAATTGCTTGAGCAGCAATTGCTGGCAATTGATAATGATTTTGCTAGCCATAATATTGTGCCTGCCAATCATATGCCCAAACTCTTGAGTGGTTTGTTGTCAAAAACCAAGGGGCTTGAAGTCACAAGCTTTAATTCGTTAACGCCTAAGCCGCTCTTGGTCTTAGAAGATGATCACGGCACCAATTTGAACTTGTATAACCATGGGGTGGAAATCAAGTTTAAGGGTGACTACTTCGCTGTACTCAATTTTGTGA
This sequence comes from Shewanella sp. SNU WT4, assembly GCF_006494715.1. NCBI lineage: Bacteria > Pseudomonadati > Pseudomonadota > Gammaproteobacteria > Alteromonadales > Shewanellaceae > Shewanella > Shewanella sp. SNU WT4. Next base: position 4,014,570 of record NZ_CP041151.1, on the reverse strand, counting down.
AAGCAGTTGAAGCCTTGCCCGACAAGCTTTATTGGCAGCGTTTAGATTATGACGCCACTAATTATCCTAAGGCCGAGGTGATACTCGAATTTTACACCTTAAGCATCAATAAGGACTTCATCAGTGTGGCGAATTAATCTGTCGTTGAGTTTGTTGCTGCTAGTATGCTGCTCGCACAGCGCGTGGGCTGAGATGCTGCGCGACCCAACGCGGCCGTTAGTGTCTTCTGGCGCTATGTCGGGCGCACATGCAACGGCCAATCGCGGTTTAAAGCTGCATTCGATTGTGACTTCAGCGTCGCGGCGCTACGCCTTAATAAATAATCAGTTATATCAGGTGGGTAGCAAGATAGCTGATACCCAAATTCAACGGATTACCGATAATAGCGTGATACTGGCCGATGGTCGGAAATTGGTTGTTTTCCAAGGTGTCACTAGTCAGTTAGGAACCCAAAAATGATAAAAAAAACTGCGATTTCCGCGCTACTCTCTTTGTTAGTTTTGGGGTGCCAAACCACAGATAGACCTGAGCCTGTTGCTGCAAAAGAAGCGATTGCCGGCATACTGCATCCAGATACGCCGCAGCCGCCAAAAGAAATTCCTCCCGCGGTGATGCCAGATGAAGTGCAAAAAGAACTGGCGTCATCACAGCTATTGGCTGGTTTAAGCCAATTTCAGCCAACCGAACGTCGCTTTGACGTGGCTGCTAATGATGTGCCGGCCAGCGCCTTTTTCCCAAGCTTAGTGGCAGGTTCGCCAATTAGCGTCGTGGTGCATCCCAATGTGAGCGGCGCTATTACGCTGTCACTTAAAAATGTCACCTTAAATGAAGTGTTGCAGGTAGTGGAAGACATGTATGGCTTTGACGTGAATGTCAGTGGCAATATCATGCGGGTATTCCCATCGGGTATGCGCACCGAAACCTTCCCGCTCAATTACTTGTATATGCAGCGCCAAGGCTTATCTATGACGTCAGTGTCTGCAGGGCGCTTGTCTGATAATGGCAACAGCAATTCGAGCAGCGGCAATAATGGCTCTAACGGAAGTTCAAGTAACAACAGCTCGAACTCATCCAATGGCAGTAACAGCAATGGCAATAGTAATAGCCAAGAAACCAATGGCACCTTTATTCGCTCGGTAACAGAGACCAACTTCTGGGGTGAGTTAAAAGAGAACTTAGTCAATATCATAGGTGAAACCGGTGGTGGACGGCAGGTAGTGCTGACACCGCAGGCAGGCTTAGTGACAGTGCGCGCTCTGCCCAATGAGTTGCGCCAAGTGCGTAACTTTTTAGAAACGGCTGAAAATCATCTGCAGCGCCAAGTCATCATCGAAGCCAAAGTACTAGAAGTGACTTTGGGAGATGGTTATCAGCAAGGTATTCAATGGGATAACGTGTTAGGCCATATTGGCAGTACCGATGTTGAATTTGGTACCAGTGCCACAGGCAGCGCTAGCGATACTGTGACTGCTATCTTAGGTAATCTGACCTCAATTAAAGTCTCTAATAAAGACTTTAGCGCCATGATTACCTTGCTCGACACCCAAGGCGATGTGGACGTGTTATCAAGTCCGCGAGTGACAGCCTCTAACAATCAAAAGGCCGTGATTAAAGTTGGCACCGATGAGTACTTTGTCACTAACGTGTCATCGACAACCGTAGCTTCTGCCACGCCAGTCACTACTCCGGATGTTGAGCTTACGCCATTTTTCTCGGGTATCGCGCTCGATGTCACGCCGCAAATCGATAAGTTAGGCAATGTGTTACTGCACATTCACCCATCGGTTATCGATGTGACTCAGCAGACTAAAATCATCAAAATTAGCGATAGCATCTTAGAGTTGCCATTGGCGCAAAGTGAAATTCGTGAGTCTGACACCATCATTAAAGCGGCTTCGGGCGATGTGGTGGTGATCGGTGGTTTGATGAAGGCTGCCAATAAAGAAATCACCTCTAAGGTACCGTTTCTTGGGGATATTCCTTGGTTGGGTGAGATTTTCACTAACCGTAAAAAGAGCAAGCAAAAGACTGAATTAGTGATTTTATTAAAGCCGATTGTGGTGGGGGCTGATACTTGGCGCCAAGAATTGCTCAAAACCGAAGCCTTATTAAATCGCTGGTATCCTCAAGAGCAAGCTACTAAGCCGCAGGAATAAGGCCGCCTATGTATCTGCAGCACTTTGGCTTTACGCAGGCGCCTTTTACCTTAACGCCCAACACAGAGTTTTATTTTGGCCTGCCGCCTCATCATGAGGCGCTGCAGGTGCTTACTACTGCCTTGCTGACCGGCGAAGGATTTATCAAAGTCACAGGTGAAGTGGGTACAGGTAAAACATTAATTTGCCGCAAATTAATGAATGACTTACCCACTAATTATTATTGCGCCTATTTGCCCAATCCTTTTCTTGAGCCGGATGAATTGCGCTGGGCGCTGGCGATGGAGCTTGGGGTTGCAGCAACCACAGCCACCGACCGTCAGCAATTAGGCAGCTTAATTCAGCAAAAATTATTAGAGATGGCGGCGCAAGGTTTACGCATAGTGTTAGTGCTGGATGAAGCGCAGGCGTTACCTGACCAATCCCTCGAAGCACTGCGGTTGTTTACCAATCTTGAGACTGAAAAAACTAAGCTGCTCCAAGTGGTATTGTTTGGCCAACCAGAATTAGATGAGCGTTTAGCTACAGATAAATTTCGGCAATTACGCCAACGAATTACCTTTAGTTATGGCCTGCGGCCACTGACTGAAAATGAAACGCGAGATTATATTCACCACAGATTGTCGGTGGCGGGTAATCGCACTCAAGCCTTATTTAATCCTAAAGCCTGCCGCTTAGTGTTTCAAGCGGCTAGAGGCATTCCACGGCTTATCAATGTGATTTGCCATAAGTCTTTATTGGTGTGTTTTGGTGAAGGTAGTCAGCAAGTGAGCCTGCAACAAGTGCGCTCGGCGGCTTCAGATACTGAAGATGCCAATCCGACGGCGTCCCCCTTGTGGCGTTGGTTAGGAATATTTGGCTGCGCCGCCGTGGCAGCGGCTGCGGCAAGTGTTATGACTGGTCGTTTATTATGAGCGTTATCAATAAAATGCTAAAAGATCTCGATGAACGAGGTCAGCTAAAGCCGCCGATTGCTGACGATACACATGGTCACAATCATGGCAATCAGGCCGATGCCGCTTTAGTGTCGGCCGTTAACGTTAATCATCAAGCCTTAGCCAAAGCCTATGGCGCCCAACTGGCCAGCGCCCAAGCTAAAAAACCTTGGTCACTGATTGTCTTAGGCACTGTTGCGTTGGTGCTTATGTTAGGCGCGGCTTGGATGGGCATGCGCTTACCTGGTTTAATGCAAGGTACGCCGCAATCGGCTGCGCCTGAGTCATTAGCATCATCTGAATCTTTGCCTGCTGCGGACATACAGCAAGCTAGCTCGCAGCCTACTTATGCGGCGCAAATGGCGCCAATTACTGCGCCAACCGCAGCACCAAAAGAGCTCGCGCCAGCAGAAGCCACGGCAACAGTTGCTGCTGCCAATACGCTTGCGCGGCCAAGCGCGCCAAATAGTGATGGGGCAAATATTCAGCCGCTGACTCAATTGCAGACTGGTAGTGTTAACCCGGTAGCAGCGACAGCCATGGCTGCTGTACCTATTCAAGCCGTATCAACTCAAGCAGTTGTGACACGCACTGAGCCAGAGCACTCTGCTCAAGAATCGATTGGATCTGATGATAGCTATGCCGATAACGGCAATAATATAGTCACGCTGAGTGAAGATGAGAGCATGGCTCACAATGATGAGTTTAGTGGCTCTGAAGCGAGTGACAGCGCTGAAGCTAGTGTAAACACTGAAGCTAGTGAAAGCGCAGTCGCTCACGAAACCAGTATTGCCACGGTGCCAGCTAAACCTGCTCGCTATGAGCCAGTAACTATCACTACCGTGACTAAAGCGCCAGCGCGCATGGCGGGAACTTATATGGATAAGGCTTATGCCGCCAATCAAATGAATGATGTACCTGCGGCGATTAATGCTTATCGGCAAGCCTTAGTGCTAGACCCAAGCTTAGTACCCGCTCGAATTCAGCTGGCCGTGCTTGAATTTGGCCAAGGGCGCTTGGTGCCAGCGCAGCAAGTGCTCAATGAAGGTTTACGATTAACGCCCACTAACAGTGACTTACTTATGCTGTTAGCGCGGATAGAGCACGCCAATGGTCAGGTTATCCAAGCGCTTAGCACGGTTGCAAAAATCCCTGATGTCAGCGCTATGGCGCTACAAAAATGGATCCAACTCGGAGATTGGGCGCAAAATGCCAAGCAATTTGAGCAAGCAGAACAAGCCTATCGCCAGCTCGTGGGGATTGAGCCTGATGTTGGCCGCTGGTGGCTGGGGTTAGCGTATGCCATGGACGCGCAAGCGCGTTATCAAGATGCCGCTCAAGCCTATCGTAATGCGCTGCAAGCGCCAGGGTTGTCGGCCTCAGCGAGAAATTATATTGAAAATCGTTTATCCCAGTTAGGAGGGAGCTTATGAAGCCTAAGTTAAAGATGCGTCTAGGTGACCTCTTAGTTCAAGAACATATTATTTCTGAAGAAAATCTGCAGCAGGCATTGTCAGAGCAAAAGGTATCGGGCAAAAAGCTTGGCCGTACCTTGATAGATTTAAAGCTGATTGAAGAAGATCAATTACTTCGATTTTTATCACAACAGCTTAATTTGCCATTTGTCGATGTTAGCCGCCGCGCCATTCCATCTCAGGTAGTCAATTTATTATCCGAAGTACAGGCGCGCCGTTTTCGCGCTCTGGTATTAGAAGATCGCGGTAACTCCATTTTAATCGCCATGAGCGATCCTGCCGATCTGCAAGCGCTCGATCATTTAGAGATGTTGTTTGCGCCTAAAAGCTTAGATATCGCCGTATCGCCAGAGGGGCAGTTGCTTAGTGCCTTTGATACTCTTTATCGACGTACCGATGAAATCGCTGCCATTGCCGGTAAGCTGGAAGAAGAATACGCCGCCGATGATATTTTCGATCTTGGCGCCTTAACCGCCGCCGATAGCGACAGTGATACGACGGTAGTGCGGTTACTGCATTCCATTTTTGAAGATGCAGTGCAAATGCGCGCGTCGGATATTCATATTGAGCCTGGCGAAAAAGTGCTGCGTATTCGCCAACGGGTCGATGGTCTGTTGCATGAAAACACCCTCAATGAAGTCAATATTGCCGCCGCGTTAGTGCTGCGCTTAAAGCTGATGGCAGGGTTGGATATTTCCGAAAAACGTTTGCCACAAGATGGTCGTTTTCGCCTGGAAATCAAGGGCCATAAGATAGATGTGCGTATGTCGACTATGCCCATTTATCATGGCGAATCTGTGGTAATGCGTTTACTTGACCAGTCGGCAGGTTTATTAACGCTCAATGAAACCGGCATGCCGCCCGCGATTTTAGCGCGGGTGCGTAAACAGATTAAGCGCCCCCACGGCATGCTGCTGGTAACAGGCCCCACAGGTAGCGGTAAAACCACGACCTTGTATGGGATTTTATCTGAGTTGAATCAGCCAGAAAGCAAGATAATTACCGTAGAAGACCCAGTGGAATATCAATTGCCGCGGATCAACCAAGTGCAAGTTAACCACAAGATAGGGTTAGATTTTTCTAGCGTACTGCGCACCACGTTACGCCAAGACCCTGACATTATCATGGTGGGTGAGATGCGCGATCGGGAAACCGTAGAAATCGGTTTGCGCGGCGCGTTAACGGGTCACTTTGTGTTATCCACCTTGCACACCAATGATGCCATCACCAGCGCCTTGCGTTTACTGGATATGGGCGCTGCCAGCTATCTGGTCGCCAGCGCCTTACGAGTGATTATTGCTCAGCGCCTCGTTAGGCGGGTGTGCCATAACTGCGCTGCGCCTTATCAAGTTACGCCGCAAGACAGAAGTTGGATTATGAACGTGACTTCGCGGCCGATTCCTGAGCATAAGTTTCAGGTGGGTTTAGGTTGTCAAAGCTGCAATGGCAGTGGTTATCGTGGTCGTATCGGTATTTTTGAAATTCTGGAACTCGATGAAAGCATGGTTAACGCTATGCGCAGCGGTAATCCACAAGATTTTGCTGAGGCGGCCTATCGCAGCCCAAGCTTTACCCCGTTGGCAGAGTCCGCCATTGAATATTTATTTAATGGCATGACCACCTTAGAAGAAGTGGCCAAGCTGGTGGAAGATGTTGAAGATTCGCAAATTGCTAGCAAGCCTACGTCAAATGCTGAATAAGGACACCTCTGATGCCGAGCTTTAGTTATAAGGGCCGCGATAAGCAAGGCGCCTTAGTTAAAGGCGAACTGGAGGCGCTTAGCGTCAATGCGGCCGCCGATGTGTTGCTGTCACGCGGCATTATTCCTCTGGAATTATCCGAAAAAAAGCCAGCGACAGGCATAGATTTTAAGGCGTTAATGGCTCCCAAAGTGGGGTTAGATGAGCTGCAAATTTTTACTCGGCAAATGTATTCGTTAACGCGCTCCGGCATTCCTATGCTTAGAGCCATAGCAGGTTTAGCTGATACCACTTCATCCAAGGTGCTTAAAGAGACCTTGCATGATATTTCCAGTCAGCTAACGGCGGGTCGGCCATTATCATCCGCCATGAATCAACACCCTAAGGTATTTGAATCCTTATTTGTCTCTATGGTTCATGTGGGCGAAAACACAGGTAAGTTAGAGCAAGCGTTTTTGCAGCTTTCTGGCTATATCGAGCGCGAAATGGAGACTCGTAAGCGGATTAAATCGGCGATGCGCTACCCAGTATTTGTGCTGGTGGCCATTAGCCTTGCTATGGTGATTTTAAATATCATGGTGATCCCTAAGTTTGCTTCCATGTTTAGCCGCTTTGGCGCCGATTTACCTTGGGCCACTAAAGTACTCATTGGCACTTCCAATATGTTTGTTAACTACTGGCCGCTGATGCTTGCCGTAGTCGGTGGCACTATTTTTGGCATTAAGTCTTGGCTTAAGACAGATGCTGGCGAGAAAAAATGGGATCAATGGAAATTACATATGCCAGCCGTTGGCAGCATTATTGAACGTTCAACCTTGAGCCGTTATTGCCGCAGTTTTTCTATGATGTTAAGTGCTGGCGTGCCTATGACGCAGGCACTGAGCTTAGTGGCAGACGCCGTAGATAATGCTTATATGCATGACCGCATAGTCGGCATGCGCAAAGGGATTGAATCGGGCGATTCACTGCTGCGGGTGTCTAATCAATGTAAGTTGTTCACTCCCTTGGTATTGCAAATGGTCGCCGTAGGCGAAGAAACCGGGCAGATAGATCAATTACTTAATGATGCTGCTGATTTTTATGAAGGCGAAGTTGATTACGATTTAAAAAACTTAACCGCCAAACTGGAACCCATTTTGATTGGGATTGTGGCCGCGATTGTGCTTGTACTCGCCTTAGGGATTTACTTACCTATGTGGGACATGCTCAACGTAGTTAAAGGCGGCTAGTTGATATGGGTGGGATGCCTTCGGAAAAAATCAATCCACTCACTGCTTATCGGCGCATGGTGAGTGTGACTGTCATCTTATTGCTGCTTGGTATTTTAGGAAGTAAGTATTTTGATGTGTTACCTAGCATGGCCGCGAAAGGGCTTGAAATAGAGCATCCGCGCTTGCTTAACGTGTTAGCTATGGTGCGCGCGCAGTGGCTCGGCGTTAACCGCCCGCAAGTGCTACACCTTGATTGGTTCGCCATCAATAATGAGGCAAAGCCAACCAGTAAAATCGTTATCACTATGTCCACCGGCGGCTGGCCATTACCTGATAGTCATGACAATGCTGGCTGCCAGCGATTATGGTGGCAGTTATTGGGGAGTGACCTAGCAACGGATGAGCTAATGGCGATATATGTTGATGATGCTAACGCGTGTAAATATGAATCTGTAAATGGCTCGTTAATCCTTTATGATCTTGATAGCGGTACAGTCAGTTTTTTGGCGGGTTTATAGTTTAGGCTGCCAAAATGCTTTAGTTTGTTGACAAAAACGAGTAGAATATATCCATATTCGACATAGGGTTAGTGTATGACACATCAATTATTCAGAGTCGGTCGGGTGAATAATAATCACGGCTTTTCTCTTATTGAACTGGTTATAGTGATAGTGATTTTAGGAATTTTGGCGGCTACCGCTATTCCTCGCTTCCTTAATGTCACGGATGATGCTGAAAACGCTAGCGTTGATGGTGTCGCGGGTGGGCTTGCGACTGCCGTAGGTTTTACTCGCTCCCAGTGGGAAGTCGATGGTCGCCGTAATGCTAATGTGGTGTTAGATGGCACCAATATCGCGATTGACCCAAGATTTGGTTTTGCAACCGATGCAGTGAGTGGCGCCAATACTGATGCCACGGCTATGAGCCAAGACAGTTGCCAGCGCGTATTTAATGCCGTGCTGCAATCGGCGCCGCGTAACGTGACTCAAGGGCAAGATGCCCGCAAAGTCCGCTTTATTGTTTCCATGATAGGCGGCGCAGGTGGCAGCGGCACCGCCATTGATGGCACTCTCGTCCCTGGGCTGGATTTGTGCGTGTACCATCAAAGCGCGGCCGTAAAATTAGACCCTCAGACGGGCATACCGACTGAGAGCCTGACCTTAGAGATAGGTAATGGCGTGGTGTACAACCCTGGCACGGGGCAAGTGTTAAGTTTTACCAACTAATTGTCATATAACAATAACTTGTGATATTACAATAATTTATTTAGGTATTGTGGCGTTTGCCATAGTCGTATTGCTGTCCTAAGGGGATTATTATGCAACAACAAAAAGGTTTCACCCTGATTGAATTGGTCGTGGTTATTATTATTCTGGGTATTTTGGCCGTGACCGCCGCGCCTAAGTTTATCAACCTGCAAACCGATGCTCGCGCTTCGGCACTGCAAGGCTTAAAAGGCGCCATTCAAGGCGCTAATGGCATGATCTACTCAAAAGCTGTGATAGCTGGTGACCAAGCTAAAACAGAACCTAACACAACGGTTAATATCGGTTCTGGTAATGTGCCTATTTTCTTGGGATACATGCAAGCCACTAAAGCAGCTATCTTAGCTGGTACTGATATTAACGCCGCTGATTGGACATTTGATCCTGATACTGGCGCCGCATCTGGCACATTAGTGATCAAGCAAGTTGGTTCACCAGATGCAACTGGCAAAGAATGCCGCCTTACTTATGTAGCTGCTAAAGTTGCCACTGATGATAATGCTACACCTACACCAGCTACACTTCCTGTAGTCACAGTGCTTAGTGGCGGTTGCTAATACTTATTGCTAGTGTAAAAACCGACCTCAGGTCGGTTTTTTTATTAGTTAAGCAATTAGATAAGCAATTATTTTGCCATTACTGTAAGTCTTTTGCTGATATGCCTTGTTGCCGGAATATCAGCAAAGTACTAAGCGGCTTGATTGATATTTATTGCGGCATGTTGTTATTTTGCGCCTCAAAGGTTATTTTTAATTAATGCAACTCTTTAGTTTAATGCGTTAATTAATGGCGTTAATTAAGGAAAGGCATTGGCTTAACTCAACAGGGGTAGGCTAATACTGTAAAGGAATGGATTCGTGCCTAATCTTTTCTGCTATCGTGACCTCACGTTTTAATCTCTGTGTAGACTGGTGATATATGAAGCAACAAACAGGTTTTACCTTAATTGAGTTAGTCGTGGTGATTATTATCTTGGGGATTTTAGCTGTTACCGCCGCGCCTAAGTTTATTAACTTGCAATCGGATGCCAGAATTTCGGCGTTAGAAGGTGTAAAAAGTGCGATTCAGGGGGCCAATAGCCTCATTTATTCTAAAGCTTCATTGCAGGGCATTCAGGGTTCTGCCACTGGTTCTGTGGATGTTAATGGCGATTCACCTACTACGACTTCTGACGATGTGGCTGTTGTCTATGGTTATATGGCTGGGAGCTTGGCAGCCATCACGGCTGGCGCCGATATCAATGCCTCGGCTGGCACTTCGCCAACTGCGGCAGGTACAGGTGATTGGATTATTGATGGTACTACCGCTGGTAGCGCTAAAATTTGGCAACGCGGCGCGCCAGAAGGTTGTTTTGTGACTTATACCCAGTCAACCGGCGTTGGCGCTCTACCGACATTTACTGCTATCCCAGCTGCTAGCGCTTGCTAGAGGTTGAATATTAATTTAAGGCCTGCCTTGCAGGCCTTTTTTGTTTTTACTCAAGACATTGGCCATAATCAATAGGTACAATATTCGCTAAAATATTGATTCAATTCAATCTAGCGAGCTAGGAGATAGGGCTGTATGACAAGGGATGCCCCTCAGTTAGTCAAAATGCCAGGCTTTACCTTGGTTGAGCTAGTAGTCACCATAATGCTCATCAGTATTTTGGCTGTGACCGCACTGCCACGTTTGTTATCTAGCCAATCTGTGAGTGCTTACACCTTAAGAGATGAACTGATTAGTGAGCTGCGTAAAGCGCAGATCATGGCCTTGAATAATGCCGATCGTTGTTATCGGGTGGCTATTACCGCTACTGGTTATCAATTACAGCACTTTAACGATACTTGCACTGGACAGGCAGTACGCACTGAAAGTTTGCAAGCCTTTGATGCGGGCTCCTCGGTCGTTTTCACGGCCACAGGTAGCGCCAGTGTCAATCTTGATTTTAATAACTTAGGTCAAGTATCTCCGGCCTGCGCCGGCCCTTGTTTAACCGTGAGTGGGGGAGATGTGCTTGGCATTAGCATTGAATCGCAAGGCTACATACATGACAGTAATTAAGAGCGTGGCGCGCGGCATGCAAGAGCAAAACCGCTTAAGTTCAGGTACTCGCGGTAATCGCCAGTTGCGGCTTAAGTCAAAGCGCACTCAAGGCTTTACCTTAATTGAGTTAATTGTTGGCATGTTAGTGCTGGCGATAGCGTTAGTCATGATAGCGAGCATGTTATTTCCACAAGCTAATCGAGCCAGTGAAACCTTGCATCGAGTGCGCAGCGCTGAGCTTGCCCAAGCCGTGATGAATGAAATCTGGGGTAAGCGCTACGATCAGAACACTAATCCCGCCAGTGGCAATCCTTGTGGCCTCAATCCAAACCCGTGTTCAACGGTTATGGGCAGCGACAACAGTGAAACCCGTCAGCAATTTAATGATGTCGATGATTATAATGGCATGACTCAAAAGGCGACCATGCTCAATTCTTCGTTAACCTATAGCGATGTTTACACTGACTATCAATTGCAAGTCACAGTGAGCAGCACTGATAGTAGCGTCAGTAAACTCATCAACATTACAGTGACCACCCCTTTTGGTGAGCAAATAATATACAACGCTGTGCGGAGTAACTTTTAATGGTGCGCCTTCAACCTAAGCGCTGTTCTCGGCCAAGCTCACAAGCAGGTTTTACCTTAGTTGAGCTAGTCACTGTCATTATTATTTTGGGTATTTTAGCCGTAGGTGTTAGTAGCTTTATTATTTTTGGTACCCAGATTTTTGTGCAAGCTAATTCCGTTGAAAAAATGTTGGGGCAAAGCCGATTTGCCATAGAGCGCATGAGCCGCGATATTCGCGCTGCTGTGCCTAATAGCGTGCGTTTTGCGAAAAGCAGCAATCAGTGGCAGTGTGTTGAATTTATGCCGATAAAGGCGAGCTCAAGTTATATTGCTATCCCTGCTTACCCAAGCCCAGCAAGCAATAGCGCTACGGTGATAGCCGCCAGCCAACCTATTAGCAGTAATGACAATATGCTGGTGTATCCACTGACTCCCGCTGATGTATATGCGAGTCCTGATGCCAGCACTGGCAAGATTTTTGCGCTGGCAAGCACAACCATTGCGGGTTCGATTCAAACGATAACCTTTAAGCGTAATGTGCAATTTGCGGCGCAATCACCGCGCCAACGCTTTTATATTGCCGCAGAGCCCATTAGTTATTGTTTTATTCGTGCGCCTGGCTCAACTACGCTTGAACTAAGGCGATATACTGATTACGGTATAAAAACCAGCCAGCCAGAGCCAAGTAATGGCCTTAATACTGGGGTCTTGATGGCTGAGGACATAGTTAATGATTTAATAACAAGTCCTGCCATTACCGTTACCCCAGCCAATTTAATCGACAACGCCTTAGTGTTGTTGACCCCCGAATTTAGCGTGGCAGGAGAATCGTTCAGGTATGAACAGCAAGTTCAAGTTATCAATGCGCCCTAAACCTTTTAGCCATAAAGCCTTGCGTCACCAAGGTAGCGTATTAGTTATCGCCATTTTCATCATTACTGTGATGTTTCTACTCACTGGCGCCTTAATCCGCGTACTTAATGATGGCGATGATAGCTTAGTGCTGGAAGTGTGGGGCGCGCGCGCGTTATTTACGGCTAACTCTGGGGTGGAGGTTGGTCTTGCGCGCTTATTTCCACTGACGGGCGGCGTCACCGATTGCGCCGCGGTAGGCAGTGCGTGGACGCCGCCCAATGAAATAGGTTTTAGTGATTGCCAAGTGGAATTAGCTTGCACTAAAACCACTGTCGCGGGCATGACCCAGTTTGCTATTAGTAGTAATGCCGTGTGTCAAAGTGGTCAGTGTGACGGCGGAGTATCAGGGGATGCGAGTCAATGCATTCGGGTTAATCGTCAGGTTGAGGTGCAAGCCCGTGTTAATTAGAAGCTTAATCTTGGTCGCGACGTTAGTCGTCACTCATGGGGCGTGTGCCAAATCTTGTGAAGAGATTTTTACTGACCCTCCGAGCGGTGGCCATGGTAATAATGCCTTAAATTTACCGGCGGGCATTTTTAACAATGTTAAGGATTTAAATTGCGGAAACAGAGGTTGTAGTCCGGTTAGTAGCGCTTTTTTACCTGGGGATTATGGCTTTGATCAAGGTGACTTTAATAACGGCAGTCGGATCACCACTAATGGTGCCACCACGCGTTTATATTTTAAGAGCTTATCGTTAACCAATAGCAGCCTTAACATTAATGGCGATGAAAGCGACCTTATCATTTATGTTGATGGTGACTTAAGTATTGCCGGTCAAAACACTATCAATGGCATAGTGTATGTTAAGGGAGATGTCTCTATTACTGGTAAGGCGACGATAGATGGCGCGTTAGCCGCCGGTGGCAGTCTTAATATCAGTGGAAACGGAGACGTTGATTTTGACGATGATATCTTTGAAGACGCTGATTTTGGTGGCTTGTGCACTAATAGTTCGCAGGCCGATTTCCATCTGCAATTTGAGTATTCAGGTAGTCCGCTGGCCTGCGCGCCGCTGCAAGTTACAGTTAAGGCTTGTAAAAACGCGAATTGCTCGCAACTGTTTAGTGGCAATGTCATAGCGAACTTAACTCCAGTCAATGGCACTGGGCTTAACTGGCTTGATGAAAACAAGAATACGATTGGCAATCAGGTGACCATAGTTAATGGCGCGCGCACGCTGTTTTTAAGGCAATTTAATCAAACACCTATAATCCTTGGTGTGTCGTCATCGTCACCTTCAAGCGCTGCCTTCGCGACTACCCTATGCAGTAATGGCAGCTCACTCAGCGCCGCTAACTGCACCGTCAGTTTCGCTGAAGCAGGTTTTATCATTGATGATGTTGAAACCTATGCTAATAAGCCCGTGAGCGCAGCTATCATGGCGGTAAGACGTAGCTCTGGCGCACTTGAATGTCAGCCCACTTTTGCTAATCAAACTAAGTCCTTAAGTTTGTGGAGCAGTTATCTTGACCCTAATCCCGCATTAACTGGCGAATCCTTAAAGGTTGACGGCACTGCCATAGGTAAAAATCAGGCTGGTGCGACGCCTAAGTCGCTAAGTTTTGATGCAGAAGGTAAGGCAAGGGTAAGTGTGTTGTACGCCGATGCGGGTAAAGTGGCGCTGAACGCTAGGTATGTCGGGCAATCGGCTAGTAGTGATTCGGGTCTTATCATGGCGAGCACTAATGGCAATATGATCAATGTGCCTGCGGGTTTATGTATAGTTCCAGAAGCTAGCTACAACGCTGGTAGCAATGGCGTCTTTAAGCGGGCGGGGGATAGTTACTCTGTGACTTTGTCTGCGCGGGCGTGGCTGCAAAATGGCGATAGCAATTTTTGCGACAACCCCATCACGCCAAGCTTTACTATGACAAACCTTGCCCTTAAAAGTCAGCGTGTTACTCCTGCTGCAGGTGTTGATGCTGTAATTACCCCAAGTGTTTATACCCAAACGCAAGGTGGCGAGATGCGGCTAAATCAGTCTCTCAATGAAGTGGGTATTTATAAGTTAATTGCATCGCAACCGAAAGCCAGCAGTGGCGTCCCATTAGAGACCCATAAATATTTAGGTTCAAACTTACCTATTGCTGATGGTATCAGTGCCGATGTCGGCCGCTTTGTACCCGCCAAGTTTAGGATTAGCGGTCAAAGCTTATTGCCAGGCTGCAGCGCTGGCGACTTTAGTTATATGGCTCAGCCCATGACCTTAGGGCTAACGCTAACGGCTGAAAACGTGCAAAACCAACGAACTTACAATTATTTAGGCTCGTTTGCTAAGGCAAGCGCCGCTGCTGTCGCTGAAAATAACAATGACGGCATAAGCTTATCGCCACGCCTATCTGCATTGCCGGCATTAGTGTGGGCAGAAGGCCAAAGTGCGCTGCCTGTCACCACTGAACTTAGCTTTGCGCGGCCGCTCGCCCCTGCCATTGATGGTCCCTTTGATAATCTTGCGATAGGGATAATGGTGAATGATAACGATGGCGGTTATGGCATAGTGGCGGATCCCGATATGGGCGTGAACTCAATGGGTGATTGTAGCGTCGCCTCAGGTGGCTGCGATGCGCTGCAGCTGCTAACCACTAAAGTGCGGGCTGGGCGCGTGGTGATGGATAATACCTATGGCCCTGAAACCGCAGAATTAACTATGCCAAGCCGCGCTGAATATTGGGATGGTGCCCTGTGGCAAACCAATAACTTAGATGTGTGCACTAACCTCAATGCGAGCTTAACCTCAAGCGTTGATAATCCGAGCTTAGGCTATGTGTTTTATCCTGATTTAACGGCGGCGCAATCGGTAACACGCACGCGAAACAGTGCGATTAACCAAGGGCAGTTTAGTTTGATGTGGCAGCAGCTTGGTGGGTATCGTGGCCAAATAACTGCGCCGCTTATTGTGCCTACTTGGTTACAGTGGTATTGGAGTTGGGATGGTATCTCGCCGACTGTATTAGCAAATCCCCGTGCCAGCGCATTTTTTGGCAGCTATCGCGGCAACGATAAAGTGATTTATTGGCGCGAGCGTAGTGAATAATGCTCACTTGCTTAAAATAGCGCGCTTTCTTTAGGAGTTTGCGCGGTATTTAATGAAATTAAGCAAATTTATAGCCTGGCCACAGGCGGCGCATCGCCTTGAGTGGTGAGCGTCACAGATTTGTTAAGGCGTAAAAGATGTGAAATTAGCTTAAATGGGGGTTTTTCAAGTTCAACCACAAAAAAAAACGCTTCATTCTGGATGAGGGGTTGTGGAAAGAGGGTGGCATTGATAAAGTTAGCTGATTTTTTCATTTCTTCTGACTCCACAGATACAGGCTAGTTACATGTTCAAGAAGCTGAGAGGCGTTTTTTCCAACGATCTGTCGATCGACCTAGGCACGGCTAATACTCTGATTTATGTGCGTGGCGAAGGCATAGTCCTAAACGAGCCTTCTGTGGTCGCAATTAGAGGTGAACGCAATAGTCCAGGCCAAAAGACTGTGGCCGCCGTGGGCACCGAAGCTAAGCTAATGCTCGGTCGTACCCCTGGCAATATTCAAGCAATTAGACCGATGAAAGACGGTGTGATTGCCGATTTCTATGTGACTGAAAAAATGCTGCAGCACTTTATCAAACAAGTGCACAACAACAGCTTTTTCCGTCCAAGCCCACGCGTACTGGTATGTGTGCCAGTAGGTGCAACTCAAGTTGAGCGCCGCGCGATTCGTGAATCAGCCATGGGCGCTGGTGCACGTGAAGTGTATTTGATTGAAGAGCCAATGGCTGCGGCTATTGGTGCTGGTTTACCAGTATCAGAAGCGACCGGTTCTATGGTGGTGGATATCGGTGGTGGTACCACTGAAGTAGCCATTATTTCATTGAACGGCGTAGTGTATTCATCATCAGTACGTATTGGTGGTGATAAGTTTGATGAAGCCATTATCAATTATGTGCGCCGTAACTACGGTAGCTTAATTGGTGAAGCCACGGCTGAGCGCATCAAGCACACTATTGGTACTGCTTACCCAGGTGATGACGTGCTTGAAATTGAAGTCCGTGGTCGTAACTTGGCTGAAGGCGTACCAAGAAGCTTCACCCTTAACAGCAATGAAATTCTGGAAGCGCTGCAAGAGCCATTATCTGGCATTGTTAGTGCAGTGATGGTGGCCTTAGAGCAATCACCACCAGAATTAGCCTCAGATATTTCTGAGCGCGGCATGGTACTTACGGGTGGCGGTGCGCTGTTAAGAGACTTAGACCGACTGTTAATGCAAGAAACCGGTATTCCTGTGATGGTAGCCGATGACCCTCTGACCTGTGTGGCTCGTGGCGGCGGTCGTGCATTAGAAATGATCGACATGCATGGCGGCGATCTTTTCTCTGAGGAAAACTAACAAGTCCGAGGGCGGCTTAAGCCGCCCTTATTGATCTATGAAGCCAATTTTTTCCCGCGGTATCTCAAATCAATTTCGCTTAACACTGGCAGTGATATTGTCGGTGGGTTTATTGCTGGCCAATGATAGATTAGAGCCAGTTAGACAAACCTTATCCTCCTTTTTAAGCCCAATTCAGTACTTAGCTAACGTCCCCGGCCTTGCCTTGGATTGGTCGGCTGAAACACTAGCTACCCGCAGCATGTTAGAAACTCAAAATAAAGAGCTCTTGCGCCAGCAATTGCTAATGAGTGAACGTCTGCAGCGCTTTGAACATCTTCGCCAAGAAAACCAACGCTTACGCTCTTTGCTGGGTTCACCTGTGCATATGGATGCGAAGAAGATGGTGGCCGAAGTGATGTCGGTGGCAAGCGATCCTTATCATCATTATGTGGTGCTTAACCATGGCAGCAACAGCGGCGTGTTTGTCGGTCAACCTGTGGTGGATGCTTATGGCGTCATCGGCCAAGTGGTGGAGATAAGTAAGCTCACCAGCCGAGTGTTGTTATTGTCCGATGTTAGCCACGGCTTGCCGGTGCGTAATACTCGCAATGATGTGCGCTTGGTGGCCAATGGCACCGGCGTACTGGATGAAATTGAGCTTAGACATGTTGCTAAGAGCACAGATATTCGTGTGGGTGACTTACTCGTGACCTCAGCCCTTGGCCATAGATTCCCTGAAGGCTATCCGGTTGCGCGAGTCACATCGGTGCAAAAAGATGACGGCCAAAGCTACGCCAATGTGATTGCGCAGCCGTTAGCAGCATTAGATAGAATTCGTTATGTGTTATTGATTTGGCCAGAAGAAAATGAAGCGGCCGAGTCTTTAGTACCAGTGGAGGCTCAGCCATGAGTTTACAAGCGGCCAATGGCCGACTGGTAGTGTGGGTGAGTTTACTCGTCGGCATGCTGTTTCAAATCATGCCATTACCTGCATTAGTGGAACAGTGGCGTCCAGACTGGCTGTTGCTGGTTATGATTTACTGGGCCGTGGCTTTGCCCCACAGATACAATATTCTCACTGCCTTTACCTTAGGGGTATTGCTCGATATTTTATTGGGCGCCAACTTAGGCGTTCGCTCGCTGGCGTTTTCGTTAGTGATTTATGTGGTGGTGCTGCATTTTCAAAAATTGCGCAACTTCCCTATGTGGCAACAAGCCATGCTGGTGGCGCTGTTAGTGGGCCTGTATCACTTGCTGATATTTTGGGCTGAGTTTGTGATTGAACGCAGCACGTTCCAATGGTCGCTATTACTGCCAGCCCTATCCAGTTTAATTATTTGGCCTTGGGCATTTTGGGCCTTAAGGCGTCTACGCCGTCATTATAAAGTGAGATAACTCATGACCTTGGTTTTGGCCTCAAGCTCGCCGCGCCGTAAAGAGTTACTCGCGCAGGCGTTATTTTCTGCCGAGCAGACTGAATTTTCCATCGTTGTGCCTGATATTGATGAGACGCCTCATCAGGATGAGGCGGCCAGTGCTTACGTGGTGCGCTTAGCCATTGAAAAGGCGCAAGCCGGTGTTAAGTTATGTGAGCACATCGCCCATCCTGCCGTGCTAGGTTCAGATACAATAGTAGTGCTAGATAATCAGTTATTAGGTAAGCCGCAAGATGTTAGCGATGCTAAAGCCATACTGAGAGCCTTATCCGGGCGCCGCCATCAAGTCATGACAGCCGTGGCCTTAGTGACAGAGAACTCAGTTGATAGCCGCTTAGTCACAACCTATGTGCAGTTTTGTCCGCTCAGTGAAGCTGATATTGCTGCCTATGTGGCCACAGGTGAGCCTATGGATAAAGCGGGCGCTTACGGCATTCAAGGACTCGGTGGTTGTTTTGTTGCTGCTATTGAAGGTAGTTATTCCGCTGTGGTTGGCTTGCCTTTAGTGGAAACTCGAGAATTATTAGCCCAGTTGGCCTAATTCCGGTTGCACGACAATGGATGTCAAGATAACGGCTAGCATGCTTCGCCTTACGTGAGTTGCGGTTAAGCTCATTTATATTGCATTCGTTTTTAATCCCAGACGGGGTGTGTTGTGCCAAATCGATTAAATACCGTAAGAAATAGCGCCAAGTTAGGCTCAGAATTATTGATCAATGTGACCCCAAATGAGGCCCGTGTGGCTTTAGTGGAGCACGGAGTCTTACAAGAAGTACATATTGAGCGCCGCTTAAAGCGTGGGCTAGTGGGTAATATCTACAAAGGTAAAGTGAGCCGGGTATTGCCTGGCATGCAAGCCGCCTTTGTTGATATTGGTCTGGAAAAAGCCGCGTTTTTGCATGCCTCAGATATTATGCCCCATACCGAATGTGTCGATGATAACGACAAGCATAACTTTGTGGTGCGCGACATTGCCGAGTTAGTGCGTCAAGGCCAAGACATTATGGTGCAAGTGGTCAAAGACCCCTTGGGCACTAAAGGCGCGCGCTTAACGACAGATTTAACCTTACCTTCGCGCTACTTGGTATTTATGCCAGGCTCTAGCCATGTGGGCGTATCGCAGCGGATTGAATCTGAAACTGAGCGTCAACGTTTACGCAATATTACCCAACCTTATGTGGATGCTGATGGCGGCTTTATTATTCGCACCGCCGCCGAAGGCGTGGGTGATGAAGCGCTGGCGCAAGATGCTGCTTTTTTAAGACGGGTGTGGGCCAAAGTCAGTGAGCGTCGCAAGCGCCGCGGTGTGGCTTTGCTGTATCAAGATTTACCACTGCAAGTGCGAGTCGTGCGTGATTTTGTGGGCACTGAACTTGATAGTATTCAAGTAGATTCTCGCCGCACTTATGACGAGCTGCTAGAGTTTGCCACTGAGTTTATGCCAGAAATTGCGGCCAACCTCAGTTACTACACAGGTCCTGCGCCGTTATTTGATCTCTACGATGTTGAAAACGAAATTCAGCGCGCTTTAGGGCGTAAGGTGGAGCTTAAATCTGGTGGCTATTTGATCATAGATCAAACCGAAGCCATGACGACTGTGGATATCAATACCGGCGCCTTTGTCGGCCATCGCAATCTTGAAGAAACCATCTTTAACACTAACCTTGAAGCGACCCACGCCATAGCGCGGCAACTGCGCCTGCGTAACCTTGGCGGCATTATCATTATCGACTTTATCGATATGCTCGATAAAGACCATCAACAGCGCGTGCTAGAAAGCTTACAAGCCGCATTAAGCCCAGATAGGGTCAAGACCAATGTCAGTGGTTTTTCTGGCTTAGGTTTAGTGGAAATGACGCGCAAGCGCACCCGCGAAAGCTTAGAGCATGTGTTGTGCGGTGAATGCCCAAGCTGTAAAGGCACGGGTAGCATGAAAACAGTTGAAACGGTAAGTTATGAAATCTTCAGAGAAATCATACGCCTTGATCGTACTTATAAGACGGATGAGTTTTTGCTGTATTGCTCACCCTTAGTGCACGCCAGTTTAAGTGGTGATGAGAGTCACTTATTGGCCGAGCTTGAAGTTTATGTGGCTAAGCGAATTCGTTTGCATTCAGAACCTATGTACGCCCAAAGCAAATACGATGTGGTAATGATTTAGTGACTCAGGCTGCTCGACCTTGGCTTAGCCGAGGGTTATCCATAGTCAGTGTGTGCTGGAAGACCTTAGCTGTCTTGCTGGTGCTATTTGCCTTAATGGTCAGTCTTGTGCGCTCGTTATTGCCACAGGTTGAGCAAGTGCATCAGCAGTTAGTGCAACTGTTAGAGCGTGAGTTTCAACTTAAAGTCGAGCTTGCCAGCATCCAAGCCGATTGGCAAAGTCATGGGCCAGAGCTTAGGTTAGTTAAGCTTGCTATCCCTAAGCAAGATGGCGTGCCGCTTAGCCTTGAGATTGATAATGTTCAGGTCAAACTTAACTTCTGGCAAAGCTTAATCAATCTTGAGCCTAGAGTACAAGATGTGAGCTTTAATGGGGTTAAGTTAGCCCTAGATACCGATGCGCTGGCCTTATCGCAGCCGCAACAAAAGCATAATGCGGACTGGCTGTACTCCTTGCTATTAGGGCAATTGGAGCGCTATTCCATCACCAATTTACAGCTTGATATCATCAGTCGCCATCGACACTTTAATCCCATTCATATCGACACCTTAAATTGGCGCAATCGCGGCGATCATCATCTCGGTCAAGGGGTGGTGTATTTAGACAGTGGCGCTAAAGAACAGGAATTACTGTCGCTGCGGGTGGATATTAATGGCGATAGCCGCAAACCCGATAGCCTAGTAGGTGAGATTTATGCGGTTGCCAGCGATCTTAATCTAGCCGAATGGGCTGCCACTCAGGCCAATCCTTATCAGCCCGATGAAAGCTTGCCACTCTCTGGTGTGGTTAACTTTGAAGCTTGGCTTGCCATCAAGGGGCGCGCTTTTGGCAATGGTCTGGTGGATTTTGGCCACAGCAATTTACGTTGGAATTTAGCGGGTAAACCGCAAGATTTGGCCATCAAGCAAGGGCAACTGCAATGGATACCCAATGCTGACGGTTGGCAATTTTTCAGCCATAACCTTGATCTTTTTACCAATAAGCAGCCGTGGCCGCAGTTAGATGTGTTAGTGAGTAGTAATCATCAAGGCTTACATGCTCAGCTTGCTACGCTTGAGCCTGCATTACTATTGCCGTTATTGCCGCTGGTGCCAAACATGGATTTGGCAAGCTTGCTGCAATATCAACGCTTAGCGCCGCAAGGCCAAGTGTCGGATATTGTGTGGCAGAGTCAATACCAGAGCGCAGCACCAGGCCAAACACAAAGCCAAAGCCAGCCGTGGCAGTTATCCCTTAAAGCCAAGCAGTTAGGATGGAACCCCAGTGGCAATATCCCTGGAATTAATAGCGTTAGCTTTGATGTCAGCGCCACCCAAGACACGCTAGCGTTAGCCTTAGCGCCGCAGCCGTTAACCTTAGATTATCCTGCGCTCTTTAGTGACAAGCTTAACCTCAATGTCGGCGCCACTAACATCCACTATGGTTTTGCTAGCCAGAGTGTGACTATCGCTGATATCGCGCTGCAAAACGCTGAAGTATCACTTAATGCCGCCTTGCAGCTAGATTTGTTAGATACCCCTAACTTAGCCTTGGCCGCCACAGTGAGTCTTAATGACGCCGCTAAGATAAAGCCGTTGCTCCCAGCCGATGCCATGGGGCAAGAGTTAGCCGATTACTTGGCCGACGCGCTGCGCGCAGGTGAAAGTCATGAGGCGCAAGTGGTATGGCAGGGCGCGTTTAGCGATTACCCGTTTAGCGATAATCAAGGTAAATTTCAAACCGCTTTTACTTTAGATAAGGCCGAATTTGCCTTCCAGCCCGATTGGCCGGCGGTGACTGATATTCGCCTCGATGCCTTATTTGATAACGATCGCATGGATTTATGGCTGCGCCGCGGCAAGATATTGCAAGTGGATGTTAGCGGCGCTCATATTGCCATTCCAGAGCTTGGCGAGCGCAGCTTAGTTGAGATAACCGCTGATGTTAAAGCCAAAGCGCAAGATGCTACGGCTGTCATGCTGCAATCGCCACTGCATGACAGTGTCGGTGAGACTTTAAAAGTGGTGCAAGTTCAGGGTGATGTCAGCGCTAAGCTTGATTTAGCTATCCCCATTTATGATGAAGAGCCAGTGCTTAAAGGCATAATCACCCTTAATAAGGTGCCTGTGTATCTAAAAGAGCCCGGCCTACAGCTTGATGATGTGAGCGCCACACTTGCCTTTGAAAACGATGTAGTGACAGGCAATAAGCTAACCGCCAAATTATTTGGCCAGCCATTACAGTTTGATATTGCCACTAAACCCGTTAAGCAAGACTACGCCTTAGATGTAAAGCTTGCCGGTCAATGGCAGCTAGCTAAGTTACCGCCTGAGTTGCACACCCAGTTAGCCCCGTATTATCAAGGGAATGTTAATTGGAACGGCAAGCTCGGCATGGTGTTTGATGATAGTGGTTATCGCATTCAAGCCAATATTAAGAGTGATTTGCGCAATACCCAATTAACTTTGCCTGCGCCTTTAGTTAAAGCTAAGGGTGAAAAGCTCATCTTAACCGCTGAATTTATTGGCGATAATCAAGAGTCTCACCTTGGTATTAAGCTAGGCAAATTAGCTGAGTTTTGGGGCGGCTTTAACGCTAAGTCGGGTAAGAACTTGGCTTATTACGACTTAATGCTGGGGCGCAATTTCAAGCTCGGGCAAAACTTAGCGAAACAGCAAGGCGCCATTTGGCTCGACTTAGATAACGTAGACTTGGCCCCTTGGCTCGAAGTAATAGATGCCCTTAGCCAAGGGCGCAATAGCAATGTTTTTCCGCCGCTTGAGCAAGTGCAAGGCAAGGTTAAGCAACTCACCGCCTTTGGCCAATTATTTGAAAATATCACGGTTAATGCCAAGCCAGTGCCAGATTCTTGGCAAATGGATGTGGATAGTGACGCACTCGCGGGCACCATCCATGTGTATCCAGATTGGTTAGCCCAAGGGGTTAAACTGTCGGCGCAGCATTTATATTTAACGCCAGTACCGCCCCTTAGTGCGCAAATAGCGGCAACTAATAGCCAAGCGGCTAACACCAGTCGTCAAACTGCGCCGCTGCAAGCCTTGAGATCGCAATTACCGCCCATTGCCTTAGATGTGAATGATTTTCGCTATCAAGATAAGCAGTTAGGCCATTTAGTCTTACAAGGCGCGCCGAGCGAGCTTGGCTATCAAATCCAAACCGTATCATTAACTGCGCCCGGCATAAATTTGCGTGGCAATGGGGTTTGGCATAATACCCTTGAGCAAAACACTACCGAGCTAGATGTGACTCTTAAGGCCAAAGCCTTTGATTTAATATCAGATCGCTTGCAGATAGACCCAGGTGTGCAAGACGCGCCGCTATCGCTTGCTGCTAAGCTTAATTGGCACGGCTCGCCCTTTGATCTGCACTTAGATAATCTCAATGGCGCCGTTAGTTTTGATATGGGTAAAGGCCACTTATCGCAGGTGAGTGATAAAGGCGCGCGCATATTCTCACTCTTTAGCTTAGATTCGTTACTGAGAAAATTATCTTTCGATTTTTCAGATGTTTTTGGTCAGGGTCTGTATTTCAATGCCTTTAGTGGTAATCTAAAAATTGATAATGGCGTAGTCAAAACCACCGACAGTGAAATGGATGCCATCGCCGGCAACATGAAGGTGCGTGGTTACACAGATCTTGCCACCGAAAGCTTAAATTACGATATTCGCTTTGTGCCGCAATTGGCCTCAAGCGTACCTACTGTGGTGCTACTGAGCACGAGCGCTTGGACCATGGGTGTCGGCGCATTTGCTCTCACTAAGGTGCTTGAGCCTGTGATAGAAGTGATAGCCGAAATTCGTTTTCGAGTATCTGGGACTATGTCAGATCCTAAGATTGATGAGCTTGAGCGTAAGAGTAAAGAAATCGTGATTCCAGATGCTATCTTATCGACTCAGCCGCTGGCGATAGCTCACGATGGTATGGCGCCAAAGGATAGCCGCGCTGCAAACGCAGCAAGTAACCAACCCAACACGGATGGGCGTAAAGCAAATGAAAGTCAGTCTGTTACAGTGTCAGAGCAGTCGCAGCCCCCAAGAAAATCTTGAGTTTATCTATGCGCAATTGCGCGCCTTAGATAACTGCGGTGAGCCAAGATTAGTGGTCTTGCCTGAATGCGCCTTATTGTTTGGCGGCATTGAATCTGAGCAGCAGCAATTGGCCGATGACTTAACTATGTTGGCCAAGCTTGCCAGCCTAGCCGCTGAATTTGCTATCACCTTAGTGGCAGGTACCTTACCTGTGCGCGCCAGTGATGGCCGCTGTTGCAGTCGCTGCCATGTTTTTGGCCCACAAGGTCAATTACTGGGAGATTATGACAAGCTGCATTTGTTTGATGCCACCATTGGCGATGCCACAGGTCGCTATTGCGAGAGCCATACTTTTTATCCAGGCGATCATATCAGTGTTATCGACACTGAATTTGGCAAGTTAGGTCTCGCCATTTGTTATGATTTGCGCTTTCCAGAATTATTTCGTGCGTTAGCACAGGCTGGCTGCGATGTGATAGTCGTGCCGGCAGCCTTTACTGCGGTAACAGGCGCCGCCCATTGGCAAACCTTAGTGCAAGCGCGCGCGCTCGACAGTCAGTGCTTTATCTTAGCCACAGGCCAATGGCACCCACAAGGGGTGAGGCAAACCTGGGGGCAGAGCATGGTGGTTGGCCCTTGGGGCGACATTATTGCGCAAAAGCTTACGGGCGTTGGTTGGCTGCACTGCCATATAAATAAAGATGAGTTAGCCAAAGTGCGTGCCGCCTTACCGTTAGCGGCCCACAATAGATTTCAATTGCCGTCGCTTAAATCGATGTCAGTTCAGGATTAATTACCAAGAGATCAAACCGATCTTAAGTGAGAGCGAATGCCATTATTAACCCAAGTCAGTGCCAGTTTATTACGCGATAATTTGAGTCTTGATGGCTTGAATAAACATCTTGAGAGCTTGTTTGCCCATAAAATCGATTTTGCCGACTTGTATTTTCAAGGCTGTCGCCATGAATCTTGGGTGCTAGAAGATGGCATCATTAAAGAAGGCAGCTTCCACATTGAGCGCGGCGTTGGTGTGCGCGCCATTAGTGGAGAGAAAACTGGTTTTGCTTATGCTGATGATATTACTAGCGACGCCTTAGCGAGCGCCTGCGCTGCCGCTCGCGGTATTGCCATGGCAGGTCAGCAAGGTTCAGTGCAAGCCTTTAAGCAAACCCATGCCCACAGCTTGTACGTTAGCGCCGACCCGATTGCGGCCATGGAAGAAGTTAAAAAGATTCAATTGCTGCGTGAAGCCGATGCTTATATCCGAAGCTTAGATGATCGCATTATTCAAGTAGTCGTGAGCCTCTCAGGCGTCCATGAAGAAATTCTCGTGGCCGCCAGTGACGGCACGCTAGCCGCCGATGTGCGCCCATTAGTGCGCTTTAACTGCTCTGTGATTATGGAAGATAATGATCAGCGCGAGCGCGGCTCAGCCGGCGGCGGTGGTCGTCATGGCTATGAAATCTTCTTTGCTAATGATGATACTCACTTACCTATGTGTTTTGCCTTTGCCCGCGAAGCCGTGCGCCAAGCCCAAGTGGCATTGGTCGCCATCGATGCGCCAGCCGGTGAAATGCCTGTGGTATTAGGGGCAGGTTGGCCAGGCGTGTTACTGCACGAAGCTGTTGGTCATGGCTTAGAAGGTGACTTTAACCGTAAAGGTAGCAGCGCGTTCAGTGGTAAGGTCGGTCAACAAGTGGCGTCATCATTAGTGACAGTGGTGGATGATGGCACGCTGGCTAATCGCCGCGGCTCATTATCTATTGATGATGAAGGTACCCCTAGTCAGCGCAATGTGTTGATTGAAGATGGTATTTTAAAAGGCTATATGCAAGATAAGCTTAACGCCAGACTCATGGGCGTTGCGCCAACCGGTAACGGTCGCCGCGAATCTTACGCCCATCTGCCTATGCCGCGTATGACTAACACTTATATGCTGGGCGGCCAGTCAAAGCCTGCGGACATTATCGCCTCAGTTAAAAAGGGTCTGTACGCGCCTAACTTTGGTGGTGGCCAAGTAGATATTACTTCGGGTAAGTTTGTGTTCTCAGCCTCTGAAGCTTATTTGATTGAAGATGGTAAAATCACCACGCCAGTGAAAGGCGCGACCTTGATTGGTAACGGCCCAGAAGCCATGAAGCTTATCTCTATGGTCGGTGATGATATGGCGCTAGATCAAGGCGTTGGCGTATGTGGTAAAGATGGCCAAAGCGTGCCAGTGGGCGTGGGCCAGCCAAGCTTGAAGTTAGATTTATTAACGGTTGGCGGCACAGCGTAAGTTGTAAGCCGCTTATACTTGTTAGTAGCTAGTGCGACTTGACTATACAAGTAGTAAAGGCTGGACTTAAGTCTGGCCTTTTTTATTGCCGCTGTTTTTAAGCAATGTTCTGAACGCATGTTTTTAACGTATGATTTTAAGCCATGTTTTAACGACTAAAATCCAAGATTTGGCCGCCTGCATGAGTTAAATAATTATTCATCTTAGCCAAGTGTGGTTTGTGTACAATACTGCCAGTTAGAGCAAGAACTCTAGAGGAACTTATGCGACTGTTAGCCCTAGCATTATGCGTGTTGCTGCCCTTGCCTGTAATCGCCACCGAGCTCAGCTTTGATGCTGCTTGGACACAATTACAACAAGTGAGCGATAAGCTTAAGGCGCAACAACAACAACTCGAACGTGCCAATGCCCAGCAAGAGAGTGGTAATGATTTATCCTTACCGTCGATTAATATTGCTGGCAGTTACACTTATCTTGAAAAGCCGATTGAACTGGATTTACGCGATCTTAATCCATTAGCCTCGCTTAATCCTGGCAGTTTACCGCCCGCCATAGGCGGCGCGATAGCCAGCATTCCTAGCAGCTTATTCGTCACGCCTTTTACTCAGCAAGATGTCTTTCGCGCTAGCTTGCAAGCCTTGTGGCCGATTTACACCGGTGGGCAAGTGTCTGCGGCGCAAGGTATTTTAGCGGCGCAAGTCGCTGAAGAGCAGCAAGCGCAGCTATTAGCGTCGCGCGAGTTGTTTACTCAGTTGGTGGACAGATATTATGGCGCCATAGTCACTAAAGCTGTGCTTAACACCCAAGAGCAGCTAGTGGTGGCATTAACTGAGCATGTCTCTCACGCTAAGGCGCTAGAGCAGCAAGGGCAAATCGCCGCCGTTGAGCGCCTCAATGCCGAAGTGGCGTTAGATAATGCCAAAGTGGCCACCGCCAGCGCTCGGCGTCAGGTACAAATGGCTTCGATTGCTCTTGATCGCATGCTAAAGCTGTCAGTCACACCCAGCTCGCCATTATTTATTTTGCCGCAAGACCCAAGTTTACCGCGCTTGATGGAGCTCACTATGACTCAGCATCCAGCGTTAAAACTCTTGGCCGCCAAAGAGCAGCAAGCCAAGGGCTTGGAAGATATGGAAAAGGGTAAGTATTACCCCAATGTCTTCTTGTATGGTAATTACAGCCTTTATGAAGATGACAGCTTGATGTCGCAAGTTGAGCCCGATTGGATGGTGGGCGTGGGCGTTAAAATTCCACTGGTGAGCCGTGATGGTCGCAGTGGCAAGGTGGCGGCGGCCAAAAGTGCCATCTTGCAGGCGCGTTACACCCAAGCGCAAACCCGTGAAGATTTAAGCTTATTGCTCGATCAAACCTATCGGCAGATGGAGCAAGCGCGAGAAGAATACCAGTCGTTAGCCACGACTGAATCCTTAGCCAAAGAAAACCTGCGCCTGCGGGAGCTTGCCTTTAATCAAGGTTTATCGACCTCGCTGGAGCGCGTCGATGCCCAGCTTGGGCTGACCTCGGTCATGACTAAGCGCTTAGCTGCTCGATATCGTTATATCCAAGCCTACGCCCATTTAATGTCAATTTCTGGCCAGTTAGACGAGTTTATTGCCCGCGCTCGGGTGTTGGAGGAAACCAATGCGAACTAATAAAATTCTGGCCATAGCGGCCATCTTAGCCTTAGCCGTGCTGTTTGGCTGGGGGCTAGTAAAAGCCTATCAACCTAAGGCCACTGTGCTGCAAGGTCAAATTGAAGCGCGGGAATACCATGTGTCTTCCAAAGTGCCGGGACGAATTGAGCAAGTCTTAGTGCGCAAAGGCGATAAAGTCGCGGTCGGTGACTTGCTGTTTAGCGTGAGTAGCCCAGAGCTTGATGCCAAGTTAACGCAGGCGCAAGGAGGTTATACCGCCGCCAAAGCCTTGCAACAAGAAGCCGATAATGGCGCTCGTAGCCAACAAATCTTAGCGGCCAAAGAACAATGGCAAAAAGCTAAAGTGGCGTCAGAACTGGCCTCTACTACCTATTTACGCGTGGAAAACCTGTTTAATGACGGCGTCTTAGCCCGCCAAAAACGCGACGAAGCTTATACCCAGTGGCAAGCGGCTAAATATACCGAGCAAGCGGCTTTCGCTATGTATCAAATGACTGAAGAAGGCGCGCGCCCTGAAACTAAAGTGGCCGCAGCGGGTAAAGCCATGATGGCTAAAGGCGCGGTGGATGAAGTTAATGCCGTGCTCAATGACAGCCAAATGCGCGCGAGCCATAAAGGTGAAATTAGCGAAGTTTTACTGTTTGATGGCGAGTTAGCCCCGTCAGGTTTTCCTGTGGTGAGCCTGCTTGATATGAGCGATGCTTGGGCGATTTTACAGGTAAGAGAGGACTTATTAAGTCATTTCCCTATGGGCAAAACCATTAGCCTTACCGTGCCTGCGCTTAATAAGAGCCTTGATTTTAAAGTGACTTATGTAAGCCCCATGGGGCAATACGCCACGTGGCGCGCCACAGAATCAGGTCATGATTTTGATATGCGCACCTTTAGCATTGAACTTAAGCCAGTGACAGCTGAGCCGCTACTGCGGGTAGGTATGTCGGTATTATTGCCTTTATAAGCGGAGCTTAAGATGTCGGTGGCGGTAAGTTGGAGTGATAGATTTTGGCATGAGGCGCGCCATTTATGGCGCAGCCCGTGGCAACTAGCCTTGGTAACTTGGGTGCCTGTGCTGGCCTTGTTGTTTCTGTATGGCATTTTTAGTGCCGCAGTGCCGCGCAGTCTGCCGGTGGCCTTAGTTGATCAAGATGCCACTAGCTTAAGTCGGCAATTAGCGCGGCAAATGCAGGCAAGCCCAGCGGTGAGTTTGCAGCAATTTAGCCAGTTGCCCGCCGCCGAGCAAGCCATGCGCGAAGGCCAAGTGTTTGCCTTGATTTTAATTCCGCCGCAGTTTTCGCGGCAATTAATGACGCAGCAACAACCTCAGCTAGTGCTGCACTATAACGGCCAGTTTTTGCTGGTGGGCAAATTGCTCTCTAGCGCCTTGCAACAAGGCTTGGCTGATGCGCTGCAAGGCGTGGCGCGTCAGCAGTTATTGGCCAAAGGCGTGTTGCCTGCGGCCACGGCTGTGACTATTAGCCCCATCGCCGTGCAGTTAACGCCGTTATTTAATCAAAGCAGTAATTACTTAGCTTTTTTAATGCCGCCTATCTTGTTGGCCTTATTGCAAATTTCGGCAATGTTGATGTTTGCTAATGCCCTAAATGAAGAGCTCACCCCAAGATTTACTACTTGGGTGCGCCAAGATTTTTGGCCGAGCGTGACCGCAAAATTTGCCTTATATCTTCCCATTGCGCTACTGCAAGGCATGGCGATGCAAGTCTTTTTGTATCACATCATAGGCTTACCTATGGCGGGTAGCTTGCTTGACCTAGCGCTTGCCATGACAGTCATGCTGCTATTTATTGGCTTATGGGTGCTAGTGATTTTCTTGCTGCTGGCCGAGCCTGCCCGCGTGGTTAGCTTTTGCACTGCCTTATTTGCCCCAGCCTTTGCGTTTATGGGTATTACTTTCCCGGTGCACGAAATGCCGATGCTGGCGCAGTGGTGGCGCTTACTCATTCCTAGTAGCCATTACATTGACTCCCAAGTGGCGGTGGTGAGTTATGGCCAAGGGCTTGATACCTTATTGCCGCAGCAGCTCAGTTACGGCTTATTGCTAGTGTTATTGCCGCTGTTATTCGGTTTGCTGCGTTTAAGACGCAAAGGGGAGCAATAACATGGATTTACTTAAGCTGATTGGCTTGGAGCTTAAAGCTATTATTAGTGATAAAGCCATCGCCATCACCTTGTTTGGTGGCGTGCTGTTTTACTCAGTGCTTTACCCTTTGCCCTATTTGAATGAAGTGCCGACTAAGCAATTAATCGTGGTGGTAGATAACGACTTATCGTCACTCAGCCGCGAGTTTATTCGCCAAGCGGAAGCTAGCCCTAAGCTTAAAGTCATAGGCATTGTGGCAAGTTTAGCTGAGGCTAAAAACGCCATTATTAACGGTAAAGCCCATGGCTTATTGGCCATACCTGCGGGGTTTGAGCGCGATTTAGTCAGCGGCAAAGGCGTTACTGTGGCCGCGGCGGGGGATGCCAGTTATTTCTTGGTGTACTCCACCATAGCCGAAGGCTTGATTGGCGTGAGCCAAGACTTGGCCGCTAGCCTTAAATACCAAAGCTTACTTGCCCACGGCGTATCGCCACAAAGCGCGAGCATTCAAATTAGCCCAGTTAGCATAGATGCCGTACCTGCCTTTAACTTATCTTTGGGTTACACCCCTTATGTAGTGCCGGGCTTATTCTTACTGATTTTGCAGCAAACCTTATTGGTGGGCACAGGTATTTTAGGCGCTGGCCAATGGCAAAAACGCGGTTATTGGAGTGAGCTGAGTACTGGGCAATTACTGCTGGGGCGAGTGCTGGCCTTTATGCTGATTTACACTTTTTTTGCCAGTTATTACGTGGGTTGGTGTTACTTGGTGTATGACGCTGAGCTTAATGCCACCCTCGCGGAAGTTGGTTTACTCATGCTGCCATTTTTATTATCGAGCTGCTTAGCGGGCATTGCCTTAAGTAGCTTGTTTGTGCGGCGCGAATTACCCACACAAGCCTATTTAATTTCCTCTATGCCTATCTTGTTTGTCTCAGGGTTCGTGTGGCCACTGGCGTTAATTCCTGAACCGTTAGTTGCCATAGCGCAACTGATACCCGCCGTACCTGCCATCATGGCTATGCTAGCAATGAATCAGATGGGCAGCGGTTTTGGCGCCATTCTCTGGCCTTACTGCCAGCTATGGCTGATGGTGTTAGGCTTTGGCGTATTAGCTTGGCTTGGGGTGAGTTATCGCCTCAAGCACAATGCCAGTGCTAGCGCGGTTATGGAGGCCAATGCAGTTAGCATTGATGCTAATGTTAAGACCAACGCTGATGCTAATGTTGATACTGACGCCATTTAATCACGCCGCGCTTAGCTAACGCAGCGTCTAACGCATAAGTCGCCTAGTAATCACAGAGCCAGACTGAAGCCCTCAGTCTGGCTCTATTGTTTGGGCAGCAGCGCTTATTAGCGCGGCCTTAATCAGTTTATCGCTTGTCTCTTAAGGCTTTGCACTTAAGGCTTCTCTCTTAATGGCTGGTCACTTAAAGGCTTATGGGCGGCGTTGCGACTGAATAGCCAGCTTGCGGCCATAGAGGCACTTAAGATGGTGGCAATCACGGCTAACGACACCCCAATAGAGATATGGTAATACTCAATAATCAGCATCTTAACGCCAATAAAGACTAATATTGCCGCCAGTCCATATTTTAATAAGGCAAACCTGTCAGCCACCCCTGCGAGTAAAAAGAACATGGCGCGCAGCCCCATGATGGCAAAAATGTTAGAGGTTAAAACGATAAAAGGGTCAGTCGTCACAGCAAAGATGGCTGGGATACTATCAACTGCAAAGATGATATCGCTGATCTCCACCAAAATAAGCACTAACAGCAAAGGCGTGGCATAACGTATGCCTTGTTTTACTACCCAAAATTGCTCGCCCTCAAGCGTGTCTGTCACGCGCATGCGGCTTTTTATCCACTCTAATAAGCGCTTGGGCTTGCCTTCGTCATCATCATGGCTGAATAACATTTTGATGCCGCTTACCAGTAAAAACGCGCCAAAGACATACAAAATCCAGTGGAATTGATTGATGAGGTAACTGCCCGCAAACACCATAATGGTGCGCAGCACTATGGCGCCCAATACCCCGTACAGCAGCACGCGGCGTTGCAGTTCAGCGGGTACGGCAAAGTAGCTAAAAATCATTAACCATACGAATACGTTATCAACGGCTAAGGCTTTTTCCAGCACATACCCTGTAATGAATTCCATGGATTTTTGATGCGCGATAACATCGCCCGCTTGGTGTTGGTAGTAAAACCAAATCACCACCGCAAATAGCATAGAGATGCTGACCCAGATAATTGACCAAATGCCAGCTTCTTTGATTGAGACCACATGGGATTTTCCACCACCGACAAATTTAAGATCTATCCATAGCAGGGCTGTGATGATGGCAGCAAAGGTGAGCCACAAAGTGGCAGGGGAATACAAGATTGGTTCCACGACATTCTCCTGAAAAAATAACAGACAAGGCTGTTTCAGAAGAAGTCACCTTGCCAAATGGCAAGGTCTCACTCACTGGCATCATTAACATGATGCAAGCCCGGTAACCGGATGCCAAAGTTGGCAACGAGATGACGACTGACCGGCGGTATCGGCCTTGATACCAGAGTTACTCCCCTTGTAAGCACGATTATAACGCTTAGCTCACTAAGCTTTGGTGAAGATTGGTTAATCTGCATTTATTGCATTGATGCTTAATGGCATATATCGCTTGGATGCTTAGCTGGGCTATTTATCGGCTTATTACCTGCTGCGGGGTACTTGCTATTCATCACCTAATCGCCTGCGGCGGGCTACTGTGTTGTCGATTTCTCGACACGCCGCAAGCACATCCATGTGGGCTCAACGACAACATCCTTGTTGTCGATGGTCTCGAACTCGACAACACACTATCTATCCAACCGTCCACACTTGGTTACATTTTTGCTGGTTGTATGAATATAAATAGTGAACCTTGTGGTTTGTACCTTTTTAAATGATATTTTTGTTCGTATACAGGTTTATAGACTTTCAATATACTATGTAAAAATTAAGGATATAATTTATGACCGGTATGCCAGTTAGTAAAGTTAGTGATAATTTAGCTTCTTTTGAAATAGATTTAACGAAGCCAGCACCAACTCCTTCTATAGCTGTCTCTTGATCAGATCTCATAGCGTTTCTCCGGCTTCAAATAGGGCTTTGGCTAAGCGATACCCCTTTACCTGAGCCTGAAGATCATCCCATCCCTCCCAAATCGTGGACCAGCTGGCCATTCCCGTGCGCTTGCTATCATTAAAGCCTCCTAGTTTGGCCAAGGATTGATAAGCCCACTTCATATTTGGGGCTTCTTTGCCTTTATGTCCCCTTGGCTTGTAGAGCTGCATCAGTACTCGCCATTCATCATTCTCTAAGACATTGCTGCAGCTTTGATTTTCCATGCTTTGCGCTGCTTCGATTTGCCCTCTTTTTCTCAGATAAATTGGCAGGCTCATCACTTCCCGAAGTTGCAGTAGCCGCACACCAATAAAGCAAAGTATCGAGGCCGCTCGCTCAAGGTTGTCTGGCGATGTCATGCGTAACCTTTCAACCCCCGCGCCGGTTTTCCACGCCTTATGAAAGTCCTCAATGCGCCATCTAGTGGTATAAATATCAATCACATGAAGTTGCTGCGCCAACGTGTCAATCGGCTCACTGGTCAGTAGCATCCAAGATAGTCCATCTTCACCTTGGGGAGGATTGAGCTCTTGTGCGTACACCACATTAATCGCATGCTGCTGACGATTATGTTTGATGTTAACCGCACTGGCTTTGAGGGTGAGTTTGGCTGTTCGCGAGGGACGATTCTTGCTTTTCCCACTGGCTTCCTTTATGCCTTTTTGTGGGATGGCGATGGTGTATCCGCCGGTAACGGGATGACTATCCATGTGCTCAAACAGCTTAGCCTCGTATTCTACTAGGTTTCTTGCATGTTTTGCCCGCACCACAAACCGTTCACTATGTGATTGTTTATCCGATAAATAATGCATGATATCCGCTTCTCTATCACACACTGAGATCACTCGCGACATGTGAGCCTGCAAGCGTTGCCGCGTAAAATAGGATGCATCGGCCCATTTACCGCTCTCTTTTTCATCGGCCTCGTTGGGATTATCAGGTCGACACCACCAATCTTGGTGGATCAAGCCCAAGGTCCGAGAAGTATGGCTATCCAGTAGCAAGACAGAATGAACCCACCAACCACGAGACTTATCGGTAGGTTTGCCTAATTTCCCTAATTCAGACGCCACACTGTGCTTATAACTCAGGGCTGTCGTGTCTTCGAGAGCAAGTATTTCATTTATATTTTCAATCGCTTGGGCGGTGCGAGCAAAACCGGCGGCTCTGATCATAGATGGGCTAACATTATCATTGCGGATCAATCGATAGGCTCCTTCGAGTTTGGCATCTTCACCATTACAAGATCTGGCAACCGATTTACCGCTGCCAACCGCCATGTGTTCAGCGACGACGGTTAACCTTGCCGCTCGTCGTTTATCACCTAGCTCAGCATGATGAAAGTGATCATATGCCCATTTGTTCGGGTTAAAAATTGACATTAAAAATGATGAAGTGAGTGAATTTGCATGATCTGATCATCGCCAGTCAAGAAAGTTCCATTTTTTGCTAATAATTTGTGTAGAAGAGACAGATGCAACACCATCTTCAGATTACCTTTGAACACACAGACACCGCCTGATCCCCATTGAAGCGGCCGAGGGCGTTTGGCATAAATTGCGTGAGCGAGGTATGGATACCGAGCTAGCATCAGTCAAACAGGGACGTGCATCTGATGCGCTAGCGATTTATCCAATAAGACTGAGGGGCTTTCCGCTGAATTGGGGCGTCAGGGTGGTTGCAAGGAGGGTAGGACGAGCAGTCCTCCTTGCCCGGGTGTGGGATGGAATCCCACGACTTTATTTCAAACGAAGTTTGAACCTTAACCCCATTTTGGAAAAAGACGCGCTAGCTTAATTTGATGGTATAGAGCCAATACCCAGTAGGTCAGTAATCCCGCGATTATATTTCAAACGAAGTTTGAACCTTAAGCGCTCATGTTGAGCCAACACAGATCAGGTCAGTAATTCCGCGATTATATTTCAAACGAAGTTTGAACCTTAACCCCACTTTGGAAAAAGACACGCTAGCTCAATTTGATGGTAAAGAGCCAATACCAATTAAGCCATAAATGAAAGTGCTAGCCATTAGCTGCAACCTTAATTTGCCCAATTAACCATGAACAACCATTAAAATATTGATAAAAATCATACGATTTTTGAAAGCATAGATGATAGTATGCCCCCATTAGTCGGGGAGCCATTAGGCTGAGATCTACTGCTAAGAGGATGCAATCCTCTTAAGTCACATGAACCCGTTGAACCTGATTCAGTTAATACTGACGTAGGGAACTAATGGTCCTGTGACACACTCATTACGAGTTGTATCAACTAGGGATAGGTAGCAACTGCTTGGCGCGGGTTCATGCTGATTCATGGCTTTCATGGTGATGCACATGGCGATGCGTATAGTTAGCAGGGCTTGTTACCACTTATCTCACTTGGCTATTTTTCCTCTGCGTTAACGAGGAAATACTTATGCCTGCGTTAACCCCTAAAGCTCCTGCCACATCCATAGCTAACACCCCGATTGTTTTAACCATTGCCGGTTCCGACAGTGGTGGCGGCGCGGGTATTCAAGCGGATATTAAAGCGATTTCGGCCACCGGCAGTTATGCCTGCTCTGTGATTACGGCATTAACGGCGCAAAATACCCAAGGCGTGTCTGGCATTTACCCCATCAGCAGCGATTTTGTCGAGCAGCAATTAGATGCAGTATTCACCGATCTTAATGTGGCTGCGGTTAAAGTGGGTATGCTCAGTGATGCCAACATTATTCGCTCTGTGGCCAAAAAACTCATTCAATACGCGCCGCGCTTTTTAGTGGTTGACCCTGTGATGGTAGCGACCAGTGGCGATCTGCTGCTGCAAAGCTCGGCCATCGATTGCCTTAAGGCTGAATTACTGCCGTTAGCGGATGTGATCACCCCTAACTTGCCAGAAGCCGCTGCTCTCATTAATAAGGACGTGCCAGCTAGCGAAACCGCTATGACAGCCATGATAAGTGAGCTGCGTGCATTAGGCGCTAAGTCAGTGTTACTTAAGGGCGGGCATTTAGAGCAAGATCAAAACAGCACAGATTTATTGATTTTAGCTGACGAGATTATTCGCTTATCGGCCGCGCGCATCAACACCTGCAACACCCACGGCACAGGTTGCACCTTATCGGCAGCCATCGCCTCTTACTTAGCCCAAGGCCATGATTTACCCGCAGCTGTCGCCCTTGGCAAAGATTAT
This sequence comes from Shewanella sp. SNU WT4, assembly GCF_006494715.1. Classification (NCBI taxonomy): domain Bacteria; kingdom Pseudomonadati; phylum Pseudomonadota; class Gammaproteobacteria; order Alteromonadales; family Shewanellaceae; genus Shewanella; species Shewanella sp. SNU WT4. Next base: position 3,977,983 of record NZ_CP041151.1, on the reverse strand, counting down.
ATTACCGCGGCGCTTATTCATGCCGATGAGCTCAATATTGGCCAAGGCCACGGGCCTGTGAATCACTTCTTTGGTTTGAAAGCCTAACGGCTTGTTTGCCAGTGACTGATGGCGTGATAGCCATGAGCGGTCGCTAGCTGTAATGGCAATGAAGCAAGTCATGAGTAAAGCAGAAAGTAATAGCATGAGTAACAGCCATGAAAAATAGTCATGAGTAACAGTATTCGCTTAGAGATAACGGCTGGGGCTTTGCAGTATCACGGCAGCGATGCTGCGATTGTATCTGGGCTTAATATGACCCTAGCGCCAGGCAAATGGACGGCATTATTGGGGCGTAGTGGTTGCGGTAAAACATCACTGCTGCGATTTTTAGCTGGGTTATTAACGGATAAAGTCACTTGGTCTGGGCAACTGACCATAGATGGCGCTAAAAGCTTGCAAGGCAATATTGCCTATATGGCGCAGCAAGACTTATTAATGCCTTGGCTCAACGTGATAGATAACGTGTGTTTTGCCAATAAGTTTGCAGCGACGGTTAACGCGCCTAAATCGAATGCCAGCCAAGACAGAGCTTATGAGCTGCTCACTCTAGTGGGGCTTACAGGCCATGAACTCTCGATGCCAGCACAATTGTCAGGAGGGATGCGCCAGCGCGTGGCATTAGCGCGCACCTTAATGCAAGACCAGCCCATGGTACTGATGGATGAGCCGTTTTCGGCGCTTGATGCCGTGACGCGTTATCGCTTGCAAGCCTTGGCCGCGCAAGTGCTGGCCGATAAAACCGTATTGCTAATTACCCATGATCCCCAAGAAGCCTTAAGGCTAAGTGATGCGATTTATATCATGCAAGGGCAACCTGCCGCGGCGCTCGCCTTAGCTGTACCGTCCAGCCCCATCCCGCGAAAAATGGATGCTGAACTTGCGGCATTACAGCAACAGATAATAGACAGCTTAGAGGTGGATTATGTCTAACTCACCGCTGACGGCTCCCGACGCTGTGGCTGCAGCTAGCACTCATGCAGGTGCCAGTCTCAAGCCAAATACAAAAGTTAAGTTAAATGCCAAAGCTAATGGGGTGCCAACCTCCATAACCGCACGCATGCCCCAAGGATTAAAGTCGCTAGTTAGAGTCACTATCAGCGCCGCCGTGATCATCGCCTTATGGCAATGCTTGGTAATAGCCTTTGCCTTGCCGAGCTTTATTTTGCCAAGCCCGCTGGCGGTATTTACTAAGTTAATTCATCGGCATGAAGTGCTGCTCAGCCATTCTTGGGTGACGGCGCAAGAGATTTTACTGGGCTTAGTCTTAGGCTTATCTATGGGTTTGTTATTTGCCCTGCAAATGCTGCTGTTTGAGCCACTGCGGCGCTGGTTACTGCCAATCTTGATTGCAAGCCAAGCCATACCTGTGTTTGCCATAGCGCCAATTTTAATGCTGTGGTTAGGCTATGGCATAGCCTCCAAAGTAGTGATGGCGGCCTTAATCATCTTTTTCCCGGTGACGACGTGTTGTTACGACGGCCTGCGCAATACCCCCACTGGGTATCTTGATTTAGCTAAAACCATGGGCGCCACAAAGTGGCAAATATTAAGGCATGTGCGCTTACCGGCCGCCTTGCCAGCATTGGCATCGGGAATACGAGTGGCCGTGGTGGTTGCGCCCATAGGTGCCGTGGTTGGTGAGTGGGTCGGTTCCAGTGAAGGGCTAGGTTATTTAATGCTGCAAGCCAATGCTCGCATGATGATAGATGAGATGTTCGCGGCCTTATTTATTCTCGCGGCGCTGTCGGTGAGCTTGTATTTTGCTGCCGATGTTTTGATTCAAAAACTCATCCCCTGGCAACAAGATAAATGATGATAAATGACTGTATAAGCAACTTTTTAAGCCACGTTATAAGCAACTTTAGCCAAGCGCATTGGCAGCAATAAACTCACGCGAATGTGCCAGCTAATGAGCAAGATATGAATGTGTCAGCTAATGAGCAAGATATTAATGAGAAAAACGCAATGAAAAACACCCTAGTAAAATTCGCTCTCGTGGCGCTAATGGCAGGCTATGGCGCCGCGGCCAATGCTGCTGATAATTCCTTAACCTTAATACTGGATTGGTTTGTGAATCCCAATCATGGCCCAGTGGTTATCGCCCAGCAAAAAGGCTATTTCAACGATGAAGGCTTAAGCGTCAAGATTCAAGAACCCGCAGACCCCAGCATGCCCGCTAAATTAGTGGCGGCCAATAACATCGACTTAGCCATTTCTTACCAGCCCAATTTAACCATAGATGTTGCAGCGGGCTTGCCGTTAATTCGCGCCGCAACCCTTATCGCCACGCCATTAAATGCCTTAATGGTGCTAGATAACGGCAAGATAAATTCACTGGCAGATTTAAAAGGTAAAACTATCGGCATTGCCATTGCGGGCAATGAAGAGGCGACAATCGGCACTATGTTAAGCCGTGCGGGCGTTGACTATAACCAAGTGAAAATTATCAATGTCGGCTGGGCATTATCATCGGCACTGGCCTCGGGCAAGGTCGATGCCATTTGGGGCGGCTTACGCAATTTTGAAACCAATCAATTGGCCTTAGAAGGCTATAAAGTTAAATCCTTCTTCCCTGAAGAGCACGGCGTGCCGCCATATGATGAGCTAGTGTTTGTGGCCAACGCTAACACCTATGATGCCAAAGCCATCAAAAAATTTACCCGCGCCCTTGAAAAGGCAACGCAATTTATTGTGAATCACCCCGAAGAGTCGTGGCAAACCTTTGTGTCTTACGCGCCAGATACGCTTAACAATGAGTTAAATAAACGCGCTTGGAATGACACATTAACCCGCTTTGCGCTGCGCCCCGCGGCCATTGATTTAGCCCGTTACGATAATTTTGCCAAGTTCATGTATCAGCACCAGATTATTGCCAGCCGTCCTCAAGCGCAAGATTTTGTACCTGCGCTGTAATGACAGCCCATGTTTATTAATTTGTAGAGAGTCAGTATGAAGTATCAAGATTTAGTTGCGGCCTGTTTAAGTGATTGGCGCGAATACACAGAGCACAGTTTTGTGCAGCAATTGGCGCAGGGCGAGTTGGCCCATGGTTCATTTTTGCATTACCTCAAACAAGATTTTTTGTTTTTAAAGCAATACACCCGCGCCTATGCGTTAGCCATTTATAAGGCGCGCACTTTAGATGAAATGCGCCTTGCCTTACCGAGCGTGCAAGCCTTGTTAAGCGCTGAAATTGCCCATCATGTGGCGTATTGCGCTAAGTGGGGCATAACAGAAGCGCAGATGGAAGCTGAGCCTGAAGCCTTTGGCACAGTCGCTTATACCCGCTTTGTGTTAGATACAGGAATGTCTGGGGATATCATTGATTTATACGCGGCATTGGCGCCGTGTGCTCTGGGCTATGGCGTGATTGGCGCGCAGTTACTCGCCTGTGATACCACTAAATTTGACGCTAATCCTTATGCCAATTGGATAAAGATGTATGGCGGCGAAGAGTTTCAAGCTGGGGTCGAAAGAAGCATGGCTCAGCTAAATCACTTGCTGGCGGATATTGAACTAACGAGTCAGCGCGGTCAGCGCTTATGTCAGATATTTAAAACCGCGACCCGGATGGAAGTGGCATTTTGGCAGCAAGGCTTAGATAACGCTTAGCCTATTCATCATGATTAAAGCAAAAAGGAATAAGCATAATGATAATGAACACTCAAACGATTATTGAAGCCTTGGCCGCCTTGCGAGCGCAAAAACCTCTGGTAGTGAACATCACCAATTACGTGGTGATGAACAATAGCGCCAATGCCTTATTGGCCATTGGCGCTTCGCCGATTATGGCCCACAGCCGCCACGAAATGGCTGAGATGATGAATATCGCTGGCGCCTTAGTGATTAATATCGGCACCTTAGATAGCCAGTGGATCCCAAGAATGCAGTTCGCAGTTGAGCAAGCCAATCAATATAACAAGGTAGTGGTGCTTGACCCTGTGGGCTGCGGCGCAAGTGTACTGCGCACCGACACGGCGCGGCTAATTGCCTCCGCCGCCAAGCGCTTAATTGTGCGCGCTAATGCCTCTGAAATTATTGCGCTGGCTGGCGATAACGCCCGCAGCAAAGGGGTTGATGCCCTAGATAGCAGTGATTCCGCCTTAGGCGCGGCGCGCTATATTAGTGAGCATTATCAATGCAGCGTAGTGATATCTGGCGCCACAGATTATGTGGTAACCGCCAATGCGACTTATCAGCTTAAAAATGGCCACGCCATGATGCCGAAAGTTACCGGCATGGGGTGCACTCATAGCGCCCTAACTGGCGCCTTTGCTGCCATAGGTGAATGCTCCGGCGTGGCTGCTACCGCCATTTTAGGGGTGGCAGGAGAGATAGCCGCAACTATGGCGGCAGGCCCTGGCAGCTTGCAGATGAATCTATTAGACCTGCTTTATCAGTTAGATGCGCAAACGCTGGCGCAGCACTTACAACTCACGCGTATCGATTAGCGGGTAAATCAGCCACTTTTCGGGGCACTTATTTTAGCCACTCATTTTAGGTACTTATGATGACGAACAACCCTTACCGTTTGTATTTAGTGACAGACGAACAGCAAGACATTACCACCTTATGTGAGCTAGTTAGCGCAGCCATCAAGGGCGGCGTGACTATGGTGCAAGTGCGTGAAAAACACGGCGATGTGCGCGCCTTTATTGAGCGCGCCGCCGCCATTAAGCAAGTGCTTAAGGGCAGCGGCGTGCCGCTTATCATTAACGATCGCGTGGACGTTGCTTTAGCCGTAAAAGCCGATGGCGTGCATTTAGGTCAATCGGATATGCCAGCCACGCTGGCGCGCGCCTTAATCGGCCCCAAGATGATATTGGGCTTGTCGGTTGAAAATGACACTCAGCTTAGGGAGGCGCAGACACTCCCTGTGGATTACCTTGGCATTAGCGCGATATTTGCAACCCCCACTAAGACCAACATCATTAACCAATGGGGCATTGCTGGTCTTACTCAGGCGGTCAATACCAGTCAGTTGCCGCTGGTGGCCATTGGCGGCATTAATGAAGCTAATATCCAAGAAATAGCCGCGACAGGGGTAGATGGCATAGCGTTAGTCTCAGCCATTTGTCATGCCAGCAACCCACAACAAGCCGCCGCTAAGCTAGTGGATTTGATGGGGGCTAAGGGTTAGATAAGCGTTAGATAAGCGTTAGTTCGGCATTGGCCTTAGGCTTGCACTTTTACTTTCTAAAGTAAGGTAAGCTAAGGCCAATGCGCTTATTCATATCGGTTAAGGTTTTTGGCATTGCTGACTGGTGGCAGGGAAATAGCGCTCAGTTTTCCAATCAAGGCACCAGACGTTATCTTGCCAGCGGTAGCGATAACGGCCATCAACCACCACGACTTGGGCATCAGTGCCTAAGCGCTCTAGGCCACTGGTTTGCGGGGTAAATTCGCGGGCAGGCTCTGTCATTACAGTGGGCGCTGCCACTGTAATGACTCTCACTTCTGGGCGCGGGCGCTGATAATTATCATAGGGATTGCGATAGCTATTTCCCCAAGCATTGGAGGCGCGATAAGGGTAGCTATCATACTTGTCATAGGCGTTCCAATTACCATTATGCCAAGCGTTATTATTCCAGTTGCCATTGCCCCAGCCGTTATTATCCCAGTGGTTATTGTTATTCCACAGACCTAAGCCACTGCCAATAATCCACGAACTACCAAAGCGACTAAAAGAGTGATTGTAATAAGGGTCATGGTTGAACGAGTTAAATCCACTGCGCCAATAGGGGTTATGCCTTACGGGCTCACGCCAGCGATTATCATAGCGATTATGGTAGCGCTGCCGATTGTAGTTGTTACTGTAATTGTTGTTGTCATCATAGCTTTGGGGCCGGTAATGCGGGCCTTGCTGCTCGATGCCAGCGCCTTGCTGTGCAGCATAAGCGCCTTGCTGCACAGTATGACTTGGCTGCTGGCTTAAGGATGAGGTTTCGGCCAGCGCTGGGCTCATAACACTTAAGCTCACTAAGGTCGCAACACTTGCGACGGCAATCGCGCTTCCTATCGCGCTACTTATCTTAATGCCAGTCAAGGCCAATAGCGGGCTCATGCTAACAGGGGGCTTAGCCTTATTTAGGGGATAGCAGGGGATTAAAGCGAACCAAGTAGCCATGATGAGTCTCCCACTGAGCTGTTAATAAGTAGCGACTTTTAGCAAGCATAGCAGCTTGTTGTTTAACGCTTAACTATTAATTATGCCCAACATTAATGCTATAGTCGCGCTATCAAGGCGAACGATAGCAGGGTTATATCCACATGAGTTTTAAGGACTTACGTAGTTTCATTGACCATTTAGAAGCCAATGGCGAACTTAAACGTATTAGTTATCCGGTTGATCCTCATTTGGAAATGACCGAGATCTGCGATCGAGTATTGCGCGCAGGTGGCCCAGCCATTTTGTTTGAGCATCCGAAAAACAGCAAGATGCCAGTGCTGGCCAACTTATTTGGCACGCCTAAGCGCGTGGCTATGGCCTTAGGTAAAGATGACCCAATTGCCCTGCGTGAAGTGGGTGAATTGCTGGCATTTTTAAAAGAACCTGAGCCGCCACGCGGCTTTAAAGATGCCATAGCTAAAATCCCTATGTTTAAGCAAGCCTTAAACATGCCGCCAAAAACTGTGCGTAACGCGCCTTGTCAGCAAGTCGTAATTACTGGCGATGACGTTGATTTAACTCAGTTACCTATTCAGCATTGCTGGCCGGGAGATGCAGCCCCCTTAGTGACTTGGGGACTGACCATCACTAAAGGGCCAAGACAAAAACGCCAGAATTTAGGAATTTATCGCCAGCAGTTACTGGGTAAAAATAAGCTGATTATGCGCTGGTTATCCCATCGCGGCGGCGCCTTAGATTTTGCCGATTTTAAGCAGCAATTCCCCGGTGAAAAATACCCTGTGGTAGTTGCCTTAGGCAGCGATCCTGTGACTATTCTTGGCGCAGTCACTCCTGTGCCAGATACCATGAGCGAATATGCCTTTGCAGGCTTACTGCGTGGTGAGCGTACCGAAGTGGTTAAGGCATTAAGCTGCGACTTAGAAGTGCCAGCTACCAGTGAAATCATTCTCGAAGGTTATATCGACCCAGATGAATTAGCGGTTGAAGGCCCTTATGGCGATCACACTGGCTATTACAACGAAACCGATAAATTCCCTGTGTTTACTATTACCCATGTGACTCACAGACGCGATCCTATTTATCACAGCACTTATACCGGCCGTCCACCAGATGAGCCAGCTATGCTAGGCGTGGCATTAAATGAAGTATTTGTGCCGATTTTACGTAAGCAATATCCTGAAATCGTAGATTTTTATTTGCCGCCAGAAGGCTGCTCTTATCGCATGGCGGTTATCTCCATTCGTAAGCAGTATCCTGGGCATGCCAAGCGCATCATGATGGGGGCTTGGTCTTTCTTACGTCAGTTTATGTATACCAAGTTTATTGTCATAGTGGATGACGATGTCGATTGCCGTAATTGGCAAGATGTCATTTGGGCCATTACTACCCGTATGGATCCTATTCGCGATACTGTGATGATAGATAACACGCCGATTGATTATTTGGATTTTGCATCACCGGTTGCGGGCCTTGGCTCGAAAATGGGCTTAGATGCTACTAATAAATGGGCGGGTGAAACCGATCGCGAATGGGGCACGCCTATTGTCATGGATGACGCTGTAAAGCAAAAAGTCGATGACATTTGGGATGAGCTGGGCATAGATCCTCAGCCTACTTTATAATCACCCTATTAGGGTGCAAATACCTCTCATTAATCAATGACACAAACCTTCGCAGAAAGGTAACAAGGAAAGCTCATGCAAACGATTCGCTGCCAAGTATTGGCTGTTACGCCTTTTAATGACTCAGTTTATCAAGTGAAACTGAAGCCAGATGTTGCCTGTGATTTTAAAGCGGGGCAGTACTTGCTGGTGAAAATGGATGAGAATGACAAGCGTGCCTTCTCTATTGGCAGTGCGCCTGGGCAAGATCATATTGAATTGCATATTGGCGCTGCTGAATCAGAAGCTTACCCAATGCAAGTGGTTGAGCGTTTAAAGACTAGCAGCCATATAGACATTGAAATGCCAGGTGGTGACGCCTTTTTACGTGAGCATAGCCAGCGCCCAAGATTATTGATTGCTGGCGGCACAGGTTTCTCTTATATCAAGAGCTTAGTGGAGCACATGATTGCTCTTGGCCAGACCGTAGAAACTCAGCTCTATTGGGGTTGCCGCACTCAAGATGCCATGTATTTTGAATCTATCGCCAGACAGTGGCATCAAGATCATGCTTGGCTGCACTTTGTGCCTGTGATTGAAGATGCCCGCGAAGATTGGGATGGCAAGCAAGGCAATTTGCTGGAGCAAATCAAGTCAGATTTTATTAGCTTAATGGGATACGATATTTATATCGCTGGCCGTTTTGCTATGGTGGGCGCGGCTCGTGAGCAGTTTAGACAAATGGGCGTTGAAGAAGCGCACTTGTTTGGCGATGCGTTTGCGTTTATTAAATAAGCCGGCCTAAAGATAAAGAATGCCATAGCTCTATGAGTTAGCACTCAAAAAAAGCGCCCTAAGCCATGAGCTTAGGGCGCTTTTTTTATATAAGTTCGAGCAAACATCCCGCCATAGATTAAACCGATTCGGTTTTTGTCTCTGGCGCAATCTCAGATGGCGTGTCTGAGTTATCCGCCGTTTCAGCTATTAGGGCTAAACGCTCACGTTCGGCTTTACTCACATAGTCAGACTTAGGGCGGCCATTAAGCTTGGCCTTTTTACGCTTGTCTTTAGCGATTAAGGTTTGGTTGATTTTCTTTTTACGATTCATGGGAGTTAGCGATTGAATGAGTGCCTATGGCGGTGATTATACCTCAATCCTGACAGGGCGCGGCATGGCAGCTAGCATTGGCTTGAGTGTTAGCGTCATTATTTAGCGCCTGTATTAGTGTTAGCGACTTTGCAATTGCTTAACCGCGGCTTGCAGGCCGAGTTCATAGCCTTGGCTACCTAAGCCGCAAATCACGCCTACGGCCACATCCGATAAATAGGAATGATGGCGAAACGGCTCGCGCGCATGCACATTGCTTAAATGAATTTCAATAAAAGGAATGGCTACCCCAAGCAGGGCATCACGCAGCGCCACACTGGTATGAGTAAAGGCGGCGGGATTAATCAAAATAAAGTCCGCATCGGTAGTGTGTATGGCATCCAGTAACTCATGCTCGGCATTGGACTGAAAATGGCTAAGGCTAACCCCTAGCTGGCAAGCCTGCTGCATCAAGGTCGTCACTATGCTATCTAAGCTCTGATGACCATATTTTTCAGGCTCACGTCGCCCCAGTAAATTAAGATTCGGGCCATTAAGTAGCAAAATTTTATACATTTGAGTTCCTTGTGATGAGCTTGCTTGCAAAAATTGTCATGGACTGGCTATGGGGTCAATCAAATTTTTTCTGTCTCAGTTGTTTCACTTGGCCGCGCTGGGTCTTGCTATCCATACGTTTGCGTTGGCTATTACGGCTGGCTTTGGTGGCTATACGCTTCTTTTGGGTAATCATCACGCTTTGCACTAAGGCAATAAATTGCTCTAGGGCCGTTTGCCGATTGGTGTCTTGGCTGCGGCTCTGCTGGCATTTAATGATGATTTTACCGCTTTGGGTAATGCGATGATCCCTAAGCACTAATAGCTTTTGTTGGTATTCTTCCGGTAAGGATGAGTCGGCAATTGAAAATATCAATTGCGCCGCCGTTGATACCTTATTGATATGTTGTCCACCGGCGCCACTGGCTCGTATAAATTGCCATTCGATTTCGTTATCCGAGAGGATGACGCGGTTTGAAATTTTGATCATGATCTAACCTAACTTAATTCGGTAACTAGTGAAGATGCTCACTAAATAAGTTAGCCGCCTTCATAGGTAATTGGCTATTATGGGCAAATTCGCCGGCAAGAGGTACTGATTTGCCTTATGCCGCAGATAAAATTCGACTTGGAGTGTGTTCATGTTGTGTCAAATCCCCGATGTATCCCCGGGCGTGTTGAGTTTATTTGTGAGTGGCCGTATTTCCGCTGCAGATTATCGAGAACGCTTGCAGCCATTAATGGTGAGTTATCAGGCGCAGCATGGCCGCATTGACTTGTATATTGAGGCTGACGTCTTACTTGAAGGCTGGGATAAATCGACCTTATTTGGCGCCGGCCAAGTGCAATTTGCCCCGTTTGATACCTTAGTTATGCTAGGTGGCCCAGATTGGGTGGGTAATGCATTGCAATTATTTGGGCCGCTTATTCAAGGCCAAGTGGCTTGGTTTCCACTGCATCTTAAAGCCGATGCCCTCGATTTCCTCGCCCATAGACAAGAGTTAAGCCGTTAAATTTATGATACTTGTTGGTAGATAAAATCCTTAAACCTTTGGAGTGAATGATGATGACCAGAATAATCGCAGTCGTTATGGCCATAGTGTGGTTAGCGGCCTGTACGCCAGAAGTGGGCAGTAAAGCTTGGTGCGAACACATGGATAAAAAGCCTAAAGGTGAATGGACGGCAGATGAAGCCGGTAGCTATGCTAAGCACTGCGTCTTTGGCAATACCATTGATTGATAAAGCATAATGAGCCTTAGCGCTTAATGTTAAACCGCTAGGGTTTGCATGGTTAACCGTGACTGATCACAATTTGGTTACGGTTAATGTCAAGTTAGGTAAAATCGCTTGCCATCATTAAACAATGGCTTATGATTGCGCAGCTAATAAACTTAACTCACTGAAACAACAGGGCTGGTAGCTTGATATCCATTAGGATGTTACACCAATTAACATGCGCTTTGATCGCCATAGTGTTGCTGCAATTTGTCGCAACCAATAGTGGTGCTCATCAGTTGCATCTTGATGTTGGTGTCGCCGATGATGAAAACTCGCACCCCCACTTGCAATTTGTCGCCCCTGTTTTAGTCACTGAGTTGTGCGTTCAATGCCAATGTAATCCTGAGGATGGCGCGCCGCGTGTTGCTTCTGAATTAACTTTCTTGAGCCACGAGCACCAAAGCGTTGAATGGCAATCCTTTGATTTATGTCTTGATTGTCAATGTCATGGCGGCGCCGTGAGTTTATTATCTTTCTTGCCGCAATTGGCACCATCCCCCATTGAAGCCTTATTACCTGCCGCTAACTTAGGCGCAGTATTAGTGGCTAGCACCACCTTATATCGTCCCCCCATCGTTTAATTCCTGAGTGTTACTTGTTCGCTGCATTCGCATTAGCGATTGAAAATAAATAAGAGTTTTTCTTATGGTTTTCGCGCATGCCGTTTACAGCCTTTGAAGTTACTTTTTGGAAATAACCATGAAAAAATCCATTATTGCCTCCATGGTGCTGGGCTTAGGGCTAATTGCGCCCACGCTCAGTGCTACTCAATTGGAGACCGAGGCTAGCTTTGAGCGCCAAGCTCAAGCTCATTGGTGGCCGCAGCTACAAACTATTATTGCCGCGCTGCCACAAATGCAGGCGCAAACTTCGCTGTTAAATCAGCAGCGTTACGCCGCAGAAGCAGCCAATCAAGCCATTTATAATCCCGAGCTTGATGTGAGCTATCAAAATGCCACTGAAGATACCTATGGCATAGGCCTGAGCCAGACCATAGATTGGGGTGATAAGCGCGGCAGTGCGACAGCCTTGGCGCAATTAAGCCTGCAGCAAGCACAATTACAACAGCAATTAACTCAAGATCAATTATTGGCATCAGCCTTAACGGCGATAGTGGCCCAAGATATTGCCACTAAAGAATATACCTTTGCCAAGCAGCAATTAGAGCATGCCCAAAAGCAATTAGAGATTGGCCGCAAGCGTGTGGATGTGGGGGATTTACCCCAAGTGGCACTGCAGCAGTTATCCCTTGAACTGGCCAATATTAGTGCTGAATTTGCCTTGGCAGAGCAGGCGCAGTTAACGGCGATGAGTGAAGTGCTGGGGTTGCTGGGGCAAGAGCTGACGCTCACTGATTTTATGAAAGAAGTCAGTGTGGCGAGCTCACAAACCGTGGATGCCCGTTTACCTGCGCTGCAAGTGGCCTATTTGCAAGTGCGTCAAAGTCGCCTATTGCAAGATGTAGTACGCAGCACCACAAGCGTTGACCCAACCGTTAGCGTTAATGCGGAGCGCGAAGGCAGCGAGAATAAATTTGGGGTGGGCATTTCTATTCCACTGCAAATTCGCAACAGCTACCGCGCTGAAACCGCAGCTTCAGTTGAAGCTGTGGTATTAGCAGAGCAAGAGTATTTAGTGATTGAGCGACAAATGCAGCAAGGCTATCAGCTCTTTAGCACAAGCGTGCCTAAGTTGTTAGCGCGCTACCATGATTGGCGCGAGCTGGTGTATCGCTCGGGCTCCGAAGTGGCCAGTTCTTTAGGTCAGCAGTGGCGCAGTGGTGATTTAGCCACAGGTGAATACCTGCAAAGTCAGAGGCAATTAGCCAGTAGCTATCAAGTAGGTTTGCAATTAGAGCAAGCCATTTATAGCCAATGGATTAATTGGATGGCCCAAAGTGGTCAATTATCTCAATGGTTTGAACAGGCTTACGGCCAGTTTCAAGTAACTGCTTCCACATCTTCGGTGACACGCTCATGATTACTACTTCTCTTAATAATTTTCCGCGCATTTCAGCCATTACTTTGGCATTAACCTTAGTGTGGGCCGCGCCGCTGCAAGCCGGCCCTGATCATGATAACGATGAACCCGCAAGCCAAGGGTTAAGTGTTGTGGACGCGCCCAATAACGCTGCGGTCGCGACGTTAACGCCTGTGGATAGCGCATCAAAAGACGCCGCTGAAGATGATCACGAAGAAGGCCTGCATTTATCGCCAGCGCAAATGGCGTTAGCAGGTATTGAGTTGATGCCACTCAAAGACAGTCGCTTTAACTTAGAAGCGGTAGCGACAGCGAGCTTAATTGTCGATCGCGATCAAACCATAGTGTTAGCGCCTGAACTTGCGGTGCGGGTGCAAGAACGCCATGTAGCGCCTGGTCAGCAAGTGACTCATGGTCAGCCATTATTAACCTTGGGCGGCGCCGCAGTAGCGCAAGCTCAAGCTGAGTTTGTTAATGCCAGCGCTGAATGGCGCCGAGTGAAAGCTATGGATAACTCAGCCGTGAGCGCGAGTCGGCGTTTATTGGCCGAAGTGGATGCTGAGCTTAAGCGCGCTATCTTGTTGTCGCTTAAGATGACGCCAGAGCAGATTAACGCGTTAGCGACGCAGCCTAAAAATATCGGTGAGTTCCAATTATTAGCGCCCATTGATGGCCGGGTGCAGCAAGATGTGGCCCAGCGCGGTCAAGTATTTACTGGCGGCGAAGCCTTGATGCAACTGACCAATGAGTCGAGCCTATGGGTGGAAGCTCAAGTGACCCCAGCGCAATCAGCGGGTTTAAGCGTGGGCAGTGAAGCCTTAGTGCGAGTGAATGATAAGTTACTGCCAGCAACCATTATTGGCCGCTCCCATTTACTCGATAACGTAACGCGCACTGAGCAAGTGTTAGCGCGTATGGATAACCCCGGCCATGTGCTTCATGCCGGGCAATTTGCCGAGCTCTATTTAACCACCTCAGAGCAAATGGGCTTAGTGCTGCCAGATACGGCATTAACTCGCTCTAGCGATGGTCACTGGCAAGTGTTTGTGGCCAAAGGCGATGCCTTTGAAGCGGTTGAAGTGACAGTGACTCACAGACAGCGCGGTATGAATCTGGTTACTGGCATGCCGAGTGAAGGCGATGTGGTGATTGCAGGCGCATTTTTCTTAGCCTCTGAACAAGCCAAGTCTGGCTTTGATATTCATAACCACTGAGACCTGACCTATGTTAGCTAATATTATTGAAGCGACCATTCGCCAGCGCTTGCTGGTGATCATGGCGCTGCTGGCAGCAATTGTTGCTAGTGCTTTTATCTTGCCACAACTGGATTTAGACGCGTTTCCTGACGTGACTAACGTGCAGGTGACAGTGAATACCGCGGCCGAAGGCTTAGCCGCCGAAGAAGTCGAAAAACTCATTACTTATCCAGTTGAAGCGGCCATGTACGCTTTACCATCGGTAACAGAAGTGCGCTCGTTATCGCGCACCGGCTTATCGATAGTGACTGTGGTGTTTAGCGAGGGCACAGATATTTATTTTGCGCGCCAGCAAGTGTTTGAAATACTTCAGCAAGCAAAAGAGATGATCCCATCTGGCGTCGGCGTGCCTGAAATCGGCCCTAATACCTCAGGCTTAGGTCAGATTTATCAGTACATGCTAAGGGCTGATAAAGATGCTGGCGTGAGCAGTGATGAGTTAAGAAGTCTCAATGACTACTTAGTAAAGCTGCTATTAATGCCTGTTGGCGGCGTTACCGATGTTTTATCCTTTGGTGGTCATGTCCGTCAATATCAAGTGCAAGTTGACCCGAATAAACTACTGGGTTTTGGCTTAGATTTAAGCCAAGTCACGGCGGCGTTAGAGAGCAATAACCGCAATGCTGGTGGCTGGTTTATGGACCAAGGCCAGGAGCAATTAGTCGTACGTGGCTATGGCATGTTGCCAAGCGGCGATGAAGGTCTTAGCGCCATTGCTTCCATTCCGTTAACTCAGTTTCAGGGCACGCCGGTTAGCATAGGTGATATTGCCAAGATAGATTACGGCAGTGAAATCCGTGTCGGCGCCGTGACTATGTCGCGCCGCACTGATGATGGCGTTGAAAACTTAGGGGAAGTGGTCGCTGGCGTCGTGCTTAAGCGCATGGGCGATAATACCAAGGTGACTATTGATGAAATCAACGCGCGCTTACCGTTAATTCAGCAGTCGTTACCTAAAGGCGTGCATTTTGAGGTGTTTTACGATCAATCCGACTTAGTGACTCAAGCTGTGTCGACTGTGATTGAAGCCTTGTTGATGGCCTTTGTGTTCATCGTGATTGTCTTGCTGTTTTTCTTAACCAATATCCGCGCTACCGCCTTGGTATTACTGTCGATTCCAGTGTCTATTGGTTTGGCATTAATGCTGATGTCGTATTTTGATATGTCGGCCAACTTAATGTCACTTGGCGGCTTAGCTATCGCCATTGGTATGCTGGTGGACGGCTCAGTGGTGATGGTTGAAAACATCTTTAAGCATTTAAGCCGTGACTCCAACGCTACCGTAATGACTAAAGTGGCTGCGGCCGCCAAAGAAGTATGCCGACCTATCTTCTTTGCCAGCTTAATCATTATGCTAGTGTTTGCGCCTTTGTTTTCACTAGAAGGGGTGGAAGGCAAATTGTTCCAGCCAATGGCGGTCAGTATTATTCTTGCCATGGCTTCTGCCTTAATAGTGTCACTGCTTATGGTGCCAGCCTTAGCTGTGTACTTATTTAATTCAGGAGTAAAGGTTCGTCATAACCCTATGTTAGCCGGGCTTGAAGCGACATATCGCCGCTTGTTAGTGGCCACGTTAGCTGCGCCTAAGCGAGTGTTAATTACGGCATTAAGTCTATTTATTCTGACCATGCTGTTATTGCCGCGCCTTGGCACTGAGTTTGTGCCTGAGTTAGAAGAAGGCACCATTAACTTGCGAGTGACCTTAGCCCCGACCGCAAGTTTAGGCGCGGCCATCGACGTAGCCCCTAAGCTTGAGGCCATTTTGCTTGAGTTCCCAGAAGTGGAATATGCCTTAAGCCGCATTGGCGCCCCTGAGCTTGGCGGCGATCCAGAGCCTGTGAGCAACATAGAAGTCTACATTGGTTTAAAGCCAGTGTCTGAGTGGACATCGGCCAGCGATCGCTTTGAGTTACAACACTTGATGCAAGAGCGTTTAGCCGTGTATCCAGGCTTGTTACTGACGTTCTCGCAGCCCATTGCTACCCGAGTGGATGAATTACTCTCAGGGGTAAAAGCGCAGCTTGCTATTAAGCTGTTTGGCCCAGATTTGGATGTGTTATCAGCCAAAGGTCAGCAGTTATCTGAGCTAGTCGCTGGCATTGAAGGCGCTGTGGATGTGTCATTGGAGCAAGTGAGCGGTGAAGCTCAGCTCGTTGTGCGTCCGTATCGCGATCGTTTAGCTCGCTATGGCATAAGTGTCGATCAAGTCATGACCTTAGTGAGTGAAGGCATTGGCGGCGTCAGTGCTGGTCAAGTGATTGAAGGTAACGCGAGATACGATATTCAAGTGCGCTTAGCTGAGCAATATCGAAACTCCCCAGATGTGCTGGAAGACTTACTGCTAACAGGCACCAGCGGCGCTAAAGTGCGCTTAGGCGAAGTTGCCAGCGTTGCCGTTGAAATGGCGCCCCCGAATATTCGCCGTGATGACGTGCAGCGCCGCGTGGTAGTGCAAGCTAACGTCTCTGGCCGTGATATGGGCTCAGTGGTCAATGATATTTACGCCATAGTGCCACAAGCAGATTTACCGCCAGGCTATACCGTCATGGTGGGTGGTCAGTATGAAAACCAGCAAAGAGCGCAGCAAAAGCTGATGCTGGTGGTGCCGATTTCCGTGGCCTTGATTGCCTTGCTGCTGTTCTTCTCGTTTGGTAGCGGTAAGCAAGCGGCGTTAATCATGGCCAACGTGCCATTGGCGCTCATCGGCGGGGTATTAGCCTTGTATTTAAGTGGCACCTATTTATCTGTGCCAAGCTCCATAGGCTTTATTACCTTATTTGGCGTAGCTGTACTTAATGGTGTGGTGTTGGTGGATGCCATTAATCAGCGTCTTGCCACCGGTGAGTCTTTAGATAGCGCTGTGCTTGAAGGCACAGTAGGGCGTTTGCGGCCAGTATTAATGACGGCCTTAACCTCAGCATTAGGATTAATCCCTATCTTAATGTCATCAGGCATAGGTAGTGAGATTCAGCAGCCTTTAGCTGTGGTAGTGATTGGCGGCTTATTTAGCTCGACCGCGTTAACCTTGCTGGTGTTGCCAGCCTTGTATCGCGCTGCGCATCAAGGGCTAGCTCGCCCTGAATAACTGCGCGAAATGAAAACTTAAGCGTTATGAAAAATGCAGCCAAGTGGCTGCATTTTTTTATGTTTCTTATTTTAGAACAGCGTTAAAGCAGCGCTAAAACAGCGGCTTAATGCTGAATTTTTGCTGAGTGACAGCCTCATGAAACTCATCGGCCAACTGCTGGCTTTGAGTCACACTTTGACGCCAGTAACGCAGACGCGTGGCCGTATCTAGCTGACTAAAATCCGTGCGATCTGGCAGCTTATGCAATGGTAAACGCTCAATAAATTTACGGCTTGGCGCTAGCACTAAGGCCCTATCAAACGCCTTAGCATGGCGCCGCCACGGCAGGGATTTATCAAACCAGCCTGGGCTCATATGCGGATAAAAATGCGGGTACAAGGTTAAGCCCTCGGCAAGTGCTAGCTTGAGCTTAAAGTGATAATCACTGATGCCGCCATCAAAATACTGACCAGCAGGCAGATGCTTAATGCCGCGCACACCATCAAGCAATAACGGAATACTGCCGCTTGCCAGTAGTACTTGATTGAGGTTATCGCCGTGGTAATGGGCTTGAATACTATTGAGATCATCCACTTGGCTAAAAGCTTGATACTCGTGCTGCGGCGGGCTAACTAGCACTCGCTCAAAACTGTGATTAAGGAGGCGGCGATGCACAAGGTTAGTCATGGCCGCAAAGCTTAAGCCTAATGCCTGCAAGCTTTTATGGCGACTAGCATTAAGATGCTTAGCGCGGCACACCACAATATGATGGTGAATAAACGGGTTATTAATGATTTCAGATGCGCCATTATCACCAAGGAAATGACTGACTAACGAGTTAACCTTGCAAGTGACTTCCTGCCTACTTGGGCGCGCGCTATAGCTTTGGTCGATATAAGCATCCACTAGGCGATTATAGGCGCTGCGGCTATCGTTTTGCGCTAAACAGGCTAAGCGCCACGCGCCCGATGATGAGCCTAAGGTATGCAGCGGCGTTGTTCTGTCATTAAAAAAGTCACTAAAAAGATAATCATCTAACTTGGCCAAACCTAAAAATTTGGGGCCACCAGAGGCTGCCAGCATTTGGCTAAATAACTGCGGCTGCAATCCTTGCTCACGCAACTGAGTTAAGGCGCTTGGGCCTGCGAGTAACTGTAATCCTGCCACTAGACTTTCCTGTATGAGTTAAATGAAATCGCGCGGCTGTGATTAAATATCAACAAGGGCCGCCTTTACTTGGTCACTAAGTGCAAGAGATTATAGGAATTGTGTGGCGCTGGCGATAATGCGGCTGTGATAAGTTAACTGTGCTAAGTGATGAATCAAAGGTCATTGGGCTTAATGCAACTGATAGTCAACATGAGCTAGATGAAGCAATTATCATGGGATTATGCGCGCGCTTCATGATGATTATTAGCTAGAATAATGGCTCAAATGCCTTGGAGATAACCTAATGTTGGAATCAATTAATCATATAGTGACTGAGCTTAGCCCGTGGCTGCATCAGTATGGTTATCTGGTGTTGGCGCTGGCGGTGGCGGTTGAAGGCTTTGGTATTCCAGCGCCGGGTCAGTCTTTGTTAATCGTGGCGGCTATTTTGGCGGCGGGCGGTCAAATGTCATTGCCATTAGTTATCTTAGTGGCGGCAGTGAGCGCCTTTGGCGGTAACTGTATTGGCTATTATTTAGGGGTTAGATTTGGCAAGGTGCTGCTAGATAAAGGCTGGATAAAGCCCTCCACAGAGCACAAGCTTCATAGTTTTATTGGTCAATATGGCGGCCTTGGCTTACTGATTAGCCGCTTTGTTGAAGGCTTAAAGCAGTATTTATGTTTAGGCTGCGGCATAGCTAAGATGCCAGTGCGCCAATTTTTACTCGGTAACCTATTAGCAACTAGCGTGTGGGCGCTAGTATTTGGTTTAGGGCCTGCGCTCATTGAGCGCGAATTAACCCCAATACTTAATTTTTATCATCAACATCAGCAGTTAAGCTGGATGATTGCATCCCTTATCGTCTTGGCATTACTTGGACTGTTATGGCGCGCTAAGAATCGCCCGCTGGCTTCTTAACTCATTAAGCGCGACTTAACTGTGCACTTATTTATCTGAGATGGAATAAATTTCGCGGCTTAGCTGTCTAATCTTTACGCTATTCGTTATGTGTTTATAAGCATTTAACCCATGCGTTTACGTTAGCCCTAGTCATCTCGACCGCTATTATGCGGAGGCGCGCTATGAAAATTGAAGCTATGTCATTGTTTTCATCTGATATGCTGATTTTGCCTAGGGGGCGGCGTGAAATTCGAGTGGTGCAACCGCAACATCTAGTGACCATAGTTGAATGCCTTAAACTGCAGCAGCAACTGGCCATTGCCATGGAAAGTGAGTCCAACCCACCTTGTTACCCCATAGCCACTCAGTGCCATATTATTGATTTCAATCAGTTAGCTGATAATAGCTTATCGATAGTGGTAGAAGGCATTCAGCGGGTGCGCGTGATTTCGAGCATGAAGCAAAAAGATGGCCGCTTCATGCTACACACTTTACCTAGCCAACACTGGCAGTCTGAGCCGTTAGTGGGGGAATATCATATTGTAAGCTTGGCCTTACAGGAATTTTTTAAGGTGCATCCCGATCTGTTCGATCTTTATGGTGATACCCATTTGCAAGATGCCAGTTGGGTGAGTGAGCGTTGGCTGGAATTATTGCCCATGTATAACAGTGATAAACATCAGTTACTGAGCCAACCCGATTGCCATAAGACGATGAATTTTGTCTTATCTTTGATTCAGCATGAGTTTTGATTGGAATGACTTAAGCGAGCGCAGGTTTAAGATCGCTTGAATGAATTTTGGATTTTTGGATTTTTGGGGTTTAGCGGTATGATCGCGCCACTGATTTTTTGCCGTGAATGATTATGACCTCTGCCCGAGCTGCCCAAGCCTCTTATCTGGTATTACCGCAACACCCTGATCCAAGCGTGACTGTGCTGGCTTACTTGTGTGAGCGTTTCCCCCATATAGAGGGCGCTATTTGGCGCGATCGCATGAGCCAAGGCTTAGTCACTTGGCAAGATGGCAGCTTAATCGATCCCACAAGCCAATATAGATCGTGCGCGCGAGTGTATTATTTCCGTGAAGTCGTGGCTGAAACTAAGATCCCTTTTAAGGTTGAGATCTTGTATCAAGATGCTGAGATAGTGATTGCCTATAAGCCGCACTTTTTACCTGTGACTCCAAGTGGAAATTATGTCAACGAATGCCTAGTGCATCGCTTACGAATAGCCACAGGCATTGATACCTTAGTGCCAGCCCATCGCCTCGATCGCGAAACCGCCGGCATAGTGTTACTGAGCGCCAACCCTGACACGCGCCATCAATATCATGACTTGTTTAAGTCAAAAACCATTAATAAACAGTATCATGCCATAGCTAAGTTAACCGCGGAATTGATTGAGCAATATCAGGTCGGGCAATTACGCCTGCCTGTGGCGTGGACCATTGAAAATCGGCTTAAACCTGCCGATCCCAGCTTTTTAATGCAAGTGGTCGCGGGGGATGCCAATACCCATTCTGAGATCCGCTTAGTGGCCGTTAAAGGTAACCTTGGCCTGTTTGAATTAAGCCCTATTACCGGTAAAACTCATCAGTTACGAGTGCATATGCTAAGCCTTGGTATGCCGCTATTAAACGATCGTTTTTATCCTGAGTTGCAACCTAAAGGCCCAGATGATTTTGAGCGGCCATTACAGTTATTGGCCCGCGAGTTAAGCTTTTGCGATCCTATTACTCATATAGATCATCACTGGCAAGTGCCAGGGCTTGAACTTGAGCGCTGGCTTAGCTAGTGGGCGCTCCAGCACTCTAAGGGATCCATCTAGCTGCCCTGGGGCAACTCTTACTTGGCAGCATTAGCAGGCTTATTTGAACGCGCCATAGGCGAGTAAAACTCGCTAACACTGAGATCGCTATGCACCACTTGAATCGAGATTGGCGCGCCCTTGTCATCAAAATAAACTCGGCCAAAGCCACTTTTATTGACTAAACGTCGCTGCTTACTGTGGTTTGGCCTTAGGCTGCGAATCACCATGCGTTTACGCCGCGTGAGCCAATTAAGCGGCGAGGCGTAACCAAATAGCCAGCGATTACACTTATCAAACCAAGGTAGCAATTTTTCTGGGAATTGATTTTTAAAACCACTGGCGGTGATTTGATGTATGTGCGGGCCGTGTTGGCGAAAGCGAATATGGATATCGTAGGCAAAGGAGTAGTGAACATCGCCAGATAAAATCACAAACTCTTCAGGCGTGCGTCTATGGCGAAAAATACTCAGTAGCGTATTGGCAGTGCCGGGATGCGCCATCCAGTTTTCAGCGTCCACTAATAAGGAGCCGCCAATGGCTGTGACTGTTTTTTGGATAACCTCAATTAGTTTTACCCCAAACATGGGGGCGGGTGACACTAAGATCACTTGCCTTTGATCTAAAATACTCATCTGTAACTGACTTAAGGCTTCCCAGTCCATTAAACCTGAGGGCTTAGCTAAGTTAGACTCTCTATGCCAGCGCTGGGTGCGGGTATCAAGTACCACGACTTTTGGCTGAGTGTTGAGCTCATAGCCCCAAGCGTTATAAGCTAATAACTGATGGATGATGTTATCTTGCTCAGCCCCAAGCATGGGCGGCAGCGCCTCATAATCGACATTATTCAGCCAAGTGCTCACGAATTTAAGCTCGCGACTAAAGCGCTCTGGGCAATTACCTAAGCATTGAAATAGGCTGTAGCCAATCAAGGCATTGCCAATAATTCGCCTTGAAAAATCATGATCATAGGCCGCTTGCTCCCATTTGGCCGTGAGATTCCAATCATCGGTAATGTCATGATCATCAAAAATCATATACACGGGGACATGAGCTAATAAGCGCCTCACCTGACTTAGGCCTGCCTTAAATACTAACAGTTGCTGCCATTGCTGTTGCCAGCGGCTTTGATTGGCTGGTGATAAATCGGGTAATTGATGCGGGATATCAAGGAGTTTCCAAAGCTCTGGCGACCATATCAGCAGATATAAGGCGGTGACTTCCGCAAGGCTTACCAGATGGTTTTCGGCCATGGACGAGGTGAAAATGGGATGATTGCGATACCAGCGGCTAACACTTGTGATCCCAGCATAATTGGTGGTGGGTAAGAGATTTTTATGGCGACCATAAAGCGCGCTAGCATCATAACTAAGCGCTTGGCTGTTTGCGATCGCAGCGCCAGTAAAGCTTTCTTGCGGTAAGCCCAGCATCTTAATGACTTTGGCGATCGCAACTAACATGGGCCCCGCAATATCATCGACATACACTTGATCGCCGCTCATGATCAAAATATCAGGGCGCTGTGATGGCAAAGCTTGCGCGCCTTGCGCCAAGGTTTCATCGGCGGCCACTAAGGCATCGTTACTGTGATGATGAGGCTGACGGCAAGATCCATGGATCACTTGCTCTAAGCGTGGCCGTAAATACAGGGACGGTGAGCGGCAGTGGTCGTAAGTCAGATTGTCTATGCCAGCAAAAAGATCGCCATGCAAGCTATCACGCAAGTGATATTCAATAGCGCGATCCAAAGCTAGCAGCTGATCGCTGCGCCAATGGATCAAATATTGCCAAGCGTGCCTGCCTAAGCGCGTGGCCTCAATGTGGCTGCTATCTAGCAAATAGGGTGCATTATCAAGGCTTAAAGTTAATTGCGCTAAGGGCTTGGAAGTGACTAGCCATAAACTTATATGGCTGCGATCGCTATGCCTAAGCATGGGACCTGCGAGCACTAATGGCAGCGGCGAAGAGGACAAAGGCTTATCCAGCTTATTATCTGAAGATAGGCTTAGGGTAAACAACGGCGCAGCGTTTGCAAAGCGCTAACACTGATTATAAAGATTAACTCATTAAAAAAATTTCCAATAAATTCGCCTTGCTGTTCAATTATTTGATTAATAGCTTAGCGGTTTTTTAGCTAAAACTGCCGCTAAAAATAGCTGGATATCACTCTGCCTAAGATTTACTGAACTAGAGTAAATACAAGGCAGATCTTGAAATTTTCAGCGTGATTCTTGATGTGCTACAAGCTAATAAATCAGGGAGATAATGATGAAAACTAACCAAGGATGGCTGCTATTTACCACGGCATGTCTTAGTGGCATAAGCGCTAGCGCTTTTGCTGGGCAAGCCAATATAGATGCAAGAGCACTAGCTATGGGCGGCGTTGCCGTTGCCAGTAGTCAGCAGGCGGCATCTGTGTTTTATAATCCTGCCTTACTCGCCAAACCTAGCAGTCGTAAAGATGATATCGATCTCTTACTGCCGTCAGTCATGGCAACTTTTTCTGATCGCGACGATCTGCAAAGCGGCTTTGATCAAGTGCAACAAAGTTATGATGGCCTTAATCAAGCCATAAATAATGCCGATGAAGCGCAGATTGATGTTTATCGGCAGCAATTAATTACCAATCTTGAGCAATTAGCCGGTGACAGTGGCTATGTTAATGCGGCTATTGGCGCCGCAGTGGCTATGCCGTCATGGCGCATTCCTGCCGCTGTGTTTTACCAGACCTATGTGGAGGGCATGGGGATTGCCGATGTCACTCAAAGGGATCTTGATGTGTTAGCCGCGCTTGATCCCAGTAATCCGCCCGATACGCGCTCATTAACTTCAAGTGGCACAGCAGTGGCTGGGGCTGTGTCTGAGCTTGGGGTGGCGCTCAGTTATCCCTTATCTATCGTTAACATGCCTGTGACTGTGGGGGTTAGCCCCAAAATTCAGCGTTTAGATAGTTTTAACTATGTGGCGAGCGCTAATAATTTTGAAAATGATGATATTAGCGATGATAAATACCGCAGTAATGCCACTCATTTTAATCTGGATGTGGGCATGACCATAATGCCGCTGCACAATCTGACTTTTGGTTTGAGCGCACGGGATCTTATTAGCCACAGCTTAGACAGTTTAGCTATTGATGGTCAGAGTTTTAGTTTTAATGTTGAGCCTAAATATACCTTAGGTGTGGCTTGGGATTGGCAGCGATTGATGCTGAGCTCAGACATTGATTTAAATAAAGATAAGCCATTTGAGGCTATGCCTGCGAGCCAATATTGGCGCATGGGCGGCGAGCTGAAAGCGACTGACTGGTTATCCTTGCGCTTAGGTTATCGCTATGACATAGAAACTAGCCATGATGATATTTACACCATAGGTTCAGGGGTCAGCATAGGTGATGTTTTTTCGATAGATTTAGCCGGTATGATTGGCTCTGGCGATAGTCTGGGCGCTGCGCTGCAAACCCGTTACCAGTTTTAATTGATTAACTGTTTGAAACATTAACAAGGGGCCTAGGCCCCTTGTTATTGCCATGAGACCTGGATTACTCCATGTCTTCCCATGCGATTCCCATCTCATCCATAATACGCTTGGCATCAGCCGGAATGCTGTCAGGCTTGTCTTTTGACAGGTCTTCATCATCCGGTAATGGCTGGCCAGTGTAGGCATGCAGAAATGCTTCACACAGTAACTCACTGTTAGTTGCGTGGCGCAGGTTGCTAACTTGTCTGCGAGTACGCTCATCAGTCAAGACTTTCAGCACCTTTAAAGGAATAGACACAGTGATCTTTTTCACTTGTTCATTCTTTTTGCCATGTTCAGCATAAGGGCTGATGTAGTCGCCATTCCATTCGGTCATTGATTCACCTGTGATATCAAGAATTCGGGGCAGATTTTAACCCCTTACAATCTCTAGTCAAATTATTGCGGTGTTTTCGGGATCAATGCAAATAGATTTCTTGATGTTTGGATGTCTATCCCGCTAAACGGCTATTGACCTTGATTATTTAATAAGCTAGCTTAGACGTCTAGACATCTATTATGGCATTAAACGGAGTTGATTATGGCCAACAGATATACAGCAACTGCAGCCGTGCGCCAAGGCATTGAAAGTGATACTCAGCATGGGGCGGTAGTGCCACCATTATACCTGTCGACCAATTACAGCTTTAGTGATCATTTAAGTCCACGTGCCTTTGATTACAGCCGCTCTGGTAATCCTACCCGCTGTTTGTTGGCCGAAGCACTCACTGAACTTGAGCATGGCGCCGGCGCAGTAGTGACTGCCACAGGCATGGCTGCCATTACTTTAGTCACAAGTTTACTGACTCCTGAGCAGCTGCTGATTATTCCCCATGATTGTTATGGCGGCAGTTATCGCTTGTTTACTCATTTGGCTGCCAAAGGGCATTTTCAACTTAAAGTCATAGATCAAACCGATGCCGCAGCAATTGATGCCGCCTTAACATTACAGCCTGCTATGTTTTGGCTTGAAACCCCATCCAATCCTTTGCTGCGCATTGTCGATATTGCTGCTATTGCCCACAAGCTTAAAGAGACCGACAGCTTATTAGTGGTAGATAACACTTTTCTGTCGCCAGTCTTGCAGCAACCCTTGTTACTTGGCGCTGACATAGTTGTGCATTCCACCACTAAATACATTAATGGTCATAGCGATGTCGTCGGCGGCGCCGTGATTGCAAAAGATGCCGCCATCGCTGATAAGCTTAACTGGTGGTCCAATACATTAGGCTTAACCGGCGGCGCGTTTGATAGCTATTTAACCTTAAGAGGGCTGCGTACCTTAAGTGTGCGTATGCGCCAACATCAAGAAAACTGCCAAGCTGTGGTGGCCTTATTGCAGCAAAGTACGGCGGTGAGCCAGATTCATTTTCCAGGGCTTAGCTCTCATCCCGGCCACAGCATTGCCGTGCGCCAGCAACAAGGCTTTGGCGCTATGGTGAGTTTTGAGCTTAAGGGCGGCCAAGCGCAATTGACCCGTTTTCTCAGTGAGCTTAAGTTTTTCTCGCTGGCCGAAAGTTTAGGTGGGGTGGAAAGTTTAGTGGCCATTCCTGCCACTATGACCCACAGAGCTATGGATCCAGAGGCGCGGCGTTTAGCGGGTATTAGTGATAATTTGATCCGTTTATCAATAGGCATTGAAGATCCACGGGATCTGGTGGCTGATCTGTCCCACGCATTAGCCGTGGCCAGTGGTTTAGAGGAGTAAGCTATGGTGCGTCGTCATTTGCATAAATTTGGTGGTTCAAGCTTGGCGGATGCCGATTGTTATCGCCGGGTGGCTCATATACTGCTAACCCATGGTCAGAGTAACGATCTGGTGGTGGTGTCAGCTGCGGGCAAGACCACCAACAAGCTATATCATTTATTAGCTTTGCGTCAGCAAGGCGCTATTTGGCAAGAAGCCTTAGCGGAATTAATTCAGTATCAACAGCATATGGTGGAGCAGTTACTCACCAATGACAGCGCCCGTGATTTGCGTGAGCGCCTTGGCGCCGATAAAGCTGAGATAGTGACTTTATTGCAGCTCGATGCCATGACTCATTATCAAACCAGTTATCTAGTGAGCTTTGGTGAGCGCTGGTCGGCGCGGCTCATGGCGGCGTTACTGCGCGGCTCAGGGGTTGAAGCTTGTCACGTGTATGCGCCGAGTATCTTAGTCGCTGATGAAGGCATAATGCCTAAGATCCGTATGGATCAATCACGGCAACTGGTGCAGCGTTTACTGGATGAATCTGGCGATCAACGTTTAGTGATCACAGGTTTTATATGCAGTAACCCTCAAGGCGAAACCTTGTTATTGGGTCGCAACGGATCGGATTTTAGCGCTACTTTGATCGCCGCGTTAGCGGGCATCAATCGGGTGACTATTTGGACTGACGTCGAAGGCGTGTTTAATGCCGATCCTAATAAGATCAGCGATGCGCAGCTGCTTGATTCCATGACCTTAGCTGAAGCCGATCGCTTGGCGCGACTAGGATCGCCCGTATTGCATGAACGTACTTTGCAGCCTTTGTTTGATACCGAGGTGAGTTTAGCTGTGCGCTCAAGCTATGCATCCCACACTAAATTTACGTTGATTTCTCCTGTGACTCATAGCGCCAGCGCGCCAGTGGTTACTAGCCTGCAACGCGTAAGCTTACTACGCTGCCAAGTAGCAGGCGATGGCAAGGAGTTATTAGCGGCGCTTAATCAGCAAGGCGTGCCCTTGTTAGCCCATTGGCTGCATACCAATGAGCAAGAGGCTTGTGAGCTTAGCTTGGCCTGCACCTTAGATAATGGCCAGCAAACCTTGGCCTTATTGCAGCAGCTGAGCGATGCCTTTGGCCTTAGCGCCATTAATCGCTGTGATGACTATGGCTTAGTTGCTTTAGTTAGCGCGGATGCCAATGTCTATCGCCGCGGTTTCGCGCGCTTACTTAATCGCCGCGCCTTTGCTTTATACCAAGATGAATTGAGCTTAGTAACCTTAGTGCCAGCCGCGCAGGTGACAACTCTAACCCAAAAGGTGCATAGACGCTGCGCTGGCCCACGTAAGCGTATTGGTGTGATTTTACTTGGCACTGGCAATATAGGTTCGGCTTGGTTGCAGTTATTTGCTAAGGCGCGGGCAAATTTAAGCAATGAATTACAAATCAGTCTTGAGCTATTAGGGGTAGTGAGTTCTACCAAGGCTTATATAGATGCGAAAGGCATAGATGCTAGCGTTGGCATTGAGCGTTTAGTCGAGCAAGGGCAAGAGTGGCAATTTACTGATTTGTTTGAGCAATTAACCGCTTTGCCTTGTGATGAGCTGATTGCCTTAGATATTAGCGCCAGCGCCAGTTTAACTTTGCACTATCCGGCGTTTTTGGCCCATGGCATTCATATGGTGAGTGCCAATAAACTCGCAGGCTCCAGTCCATTACCCTTTTATCGCCAGTTAAAGCAGCAGCTTAATGTCAGGCGCTTATTTTGGCGCTATAACGCCAGCTGCGGCGCCGGTTTACCTGTGCAACATGCGTTAAATGATTTACATAATTCAGGCGATAAAGTCGAAGCCATAGGTGGCATTTTTTCTGGCACCTTATGTTGGTTGTTTGAGAAATTTGATGGCAGCCAAGATTTTTCACAGTTAGTGCTTGAGGCTAAAGAGTTAGGGATCACTGAGCCCGATCCCCGCGATGATCTTTCTGGGCGCGATATGCAGCGCAAATTATTGATCTTAGCCCGCGAGATAGGCTTGCCCCTTGAGCTTGACGATATTGAGTTAACCTCATTAGTGCCAGATCATTTGCAGCATGTGTCATTAACTGAATTTATTGATCAGTTAAGCGATCTTAATGGCCCCATGGCCACAGCCCTTGCTGATGTGGCGGCGCAAGGGCAAGTGATCCGCTATGTGGCAAGTCTTGATCTACAGGACGGTAAGTGTCGCGCTAAGGTGGGATTAGAGTCAGTTGCAAGAACGCACCCTTATGCCAACTTAACCCCAGGGGATAATGTGTTTGTGATCCGATCGGCTTGCTATCACAGTAATCCTTTGATCATTCGCGGCCCTGGCGCTGGCCGTGAAGTAACAGCCTCGGCGGTGCAATCGGATCTGGCGCAAATTTGCCACGATCTATTACACGAATAAGCCAACAATAAGTTTTGAGCGGCCTTTGATCTTTAGCAACTAAGTTAACTTACGACTTCGCCATTAATAAAAGCCAATGCCCGTTAGGTATTGGCTTTGTTGTTTCTAGATAGCGACAGTGAGTTGAGTATTTGGCTGCGGCTTTAGATCATACCTAAGCTATAAGTAATTGAAGGCATTCGTTGAAAATACCAAAGAGTGCTTAAAAATCATCAATAATTACTAAATGCCAGTTAATGACGAAAGGATCGCGGCGATGAATAAGGCATGGATCTTAGTGGCAGATATAGGCGGCACTAATGGCCGGTTTGCATTAGTACCGGCTGAGGTTAATGGCAATTTATATGAACCTATGCTGGTGGCTAGTGAAGGGCATTTAGAGAATAAGCCCATGTGCCAACAAGCCCTGACTTTAGCCAGTAAAGGTGCGCCGAGCGTATTGGCATTAGTGCAGCAGTATTTGGCATTGATACCTACTGATTTTAAGATAATTGGCGCGAGCCTTGCCTTAGCAGGCCCTGTGATTAATCAGCAAGTGCATCTTATTAACTTAGGTTGGAGCGCTTGTGCCTCTCAATTAAGCGCGGCGCTTAATATGCCTGTGCTGCTGCTTAATGACTTTGTGGCTTACGCCAACAGTGTCCCCGCCTTAGATCCCAAACAGTTATTAACTGTTAGAGCAGGGGAAGCTGTCACTAGCGCCCCGATTTTAGTGCTCGGCCCAGGCACTGGTTTTGGCGCTGCGGTTTTGCATCCTATGAAGCAGCACTTTGTCCCCGTTGGCTGTGAAGCGGGGCATATTTGCCTTGCTGCCACCAATGCTGAGCAAGATGCCTTACTGCTACATGCCCGCCGCCAAGTCAGTGTGGTTAATGTGGAATATTTTTTATCAGGCCCGGGTTTAGTGCGCTTATATCAAGCAATGGCAGAGCTTATGCTTAGAGAGGCTCAATCTGGAGAGACACCAATAAACGCAATTCCTGCAAGCTTGCTCGATTCCCCTGCGGCCATTACCGAAGCTGCTTTGGCGGGGAACTCAGTACTCGCAATTCGCACTCTTAGATGTTTTTGTTATTGGCTCGGGCAAGTGGTGAGTGATTTAGTGCTGGCTCATGGCGCCTTAGGTGGCGTGGTACTTTGCGGCGGCATTTTGCCAAAAATCGTGCCCTTGATTAAGCAAGGTGAGTTTATAAACGGGGTTATGGCAAAAGATGATGTGCGCCATTATTTGCAGCCTGTTCCCATTCAGTTAGCGCTTAATAGCGATACCGCCCTTATCGGCGCCGCCTTATGGTGGCAGCAACATCAGCTTGAATAAGGCAAATTGCCAATCACAACTTGGCACAGCAAAGCACGTCACAGCGTAGCCTTACTCATGGGGTAAGGTTACAAAACTTAACTGTATGTTGCCATTTAATGGCTTTATTGTGGGTGAATGAAAAATTTACGCTTGACTTAGCTCAATTGCGCTCTAGTATATGGATGTATAGACGTCCAAACGTCCATCAACTTAAGGGAATATATTATGGCTTTTCATCATGCGCACTACGCTCAATCTTTGAATCAGAATCTGGCTGAGCTTAAAGACGATATTAATGTTTCATTTGAATTTTTCCCGCCTGCGACCCAAGAGATGGAGCAATTGCTGTGGCAATCGATTGGACGCCTGGCGCCACTTAAGCCTAAGTTTGTGTCTGTGACTTATGGCGCAAATTCTGGGGTGCGGGATCGCACTCACTCTGTGATTGAACGCATTCAGCGCGAAACAGATTTAATCGCAGCGCCGCATCTCACCTTAGTGGATGCCAGTGATGATGAATTGCGCCAATTAGCGCAAAACTACTGGCAGCAGGGCATTAAGCATATAGTGGCGCTACGTGGTGATTTACCCGCAGGTAGCCCCAAGCCCACACGCTTTGCCAATGATTTAGTGAGCTTATTAAAGTCTGTGGCTGATTTTGATATTTCAGTGGCGGCTTATCCAGAAGTTCATCCCGATGCTAGTAGCGCGCAGGCGGATTTAATTCACCTTAAACGCAAGATTGATGCGGGCGCCAATCGCGCTATCACCCAGTTTTTCTTCAATGTGGAATCGTATTTGCGCTTTCGCGATCGCTGCACGGCAGCTGGCATAGATGTGGAAATTATTCCTGGGATCTTACCTGTCACTAACTTTACTCAGCTGAAGCGCTTTGCTGGCATGACTAACGTAGCCTTGCCAACTTGGCTGCATAAGCAGTTTGATGGCTTAGAGGATGATGCTCACACTCGGCAATTAGTGGGCGCCAATGTGGCGATTGATATGGTAAAAGTCTTGTGCCAAGAGGGGGTTAAAGATTTTCATTTTTATACCCTTAATCGCGCTGAGCTTAGTTATGCCATTTGCCACACCTTAGGTGTTAGGCCGCAGGCTCATGCCTTGGCCTAATTGAGACAAGTCTAGTGAGGGCTAGCTATGGTCATAGTTGCTAAGGGTTAGTTAGGTAAATCATAATTCATCACTAGTTAATTATAAAAAACTCAATATTTACAATTAGATAGTTTATATTTTTGGACGCGTGCCCATATTGCTCTTGTCAGGCCTGAGTTTATTCTGGTGTTGGAATCTCGCCTTAGCTAAACTCTGTCTTCACATACAATTTACATCAGGCAGCACCATGAATGATATGAATCAGTTAATTGCTGGGGCGTCCAAAGCCAGTAAAAAGTGGGGCATAATTACCCTTATTTTTGGTCTTATTGCCTTGGCATTACCTATGGTGATGGGCTTAGCGGTCACTTTATTATTTGGTGTGGTGCTGCTTATCGTTGGCTTCGTGCAAAGTTTGGCCGCTTGGCCTGGTGAAGGCCGCGGTTTTAGCGCCCGCTTAGTGTTTGCCATCATTACAGGTATTGCCGGTTTAGTGGTGCTGTTTATGCCAAGCCTAGGGCTTGCCACCTTAACCTTATTCTTAGGCATTTATTTTGTGCTAGATGGCATGGCAAGCCTAACCAGCGCCCTGCAAATGCGCCCACGTCATGGCTGGGGATATATAGCCATGGGCGGCGTATCTTCATTAATCATGGCCGGCATTATCATGTGGCAATGGCCAGTATCCTCTGAATTTGTGATTGGTATCTTGATTGGGGTTAAGCTGATTATTTTAGGGCTAGTGTTGATTTCAGTGAGCCGCAGTGCCGAGCGTTTAGCCACGCGCCAAGCGCAAGCTGCTGAAAAAACCATTAATCCTGATATTGATCGTTAACTGCTAGTCATGATCCTAGTCACGACTTTTACTATGATGGCGGCCATGGGCATAAGCCTAAGACTTGCGCTTATCATCACTTTTCAACACCCTAAGCAGCGCCCGCTGTTTAGGGTGACTTTCCGTCATACCTCTAAATTATTAAGCCTTCGAAGTCTGTAGGCCAGCGCCGCTGGCCGTTTCCCCGTTACCCTAAAACATTGTACCGAGTCGTCTACACTTGGTGTGTTTAATCCCTGTTGAATCGTCATAGTTAACCAACTATTTGTGCTAAGGAGCACTGCTTTGTCTCATCCTGATAATAAACTCGGCATATTTTCGTTAACTGCCTTGGTCGTGGGATCCATTATTGGTGCTGGGGTGTTTGCCTTACCGCAAAATATGGCCGCAGTCGCGAGCCCTCTGGCTGTGATGATAGGTTGGATCATTTCCGGTGGCGGCATGATTTTTCTGGCCTTAACTTTTCAGCAGTTATGTATCCATAAACCCGAAATTTCTACTGGGGTTTTTGGTTACGCTAAATCTGGGTTTGGTGAGCTAATCGGTTTCTTTTCTTCGTGGGGATATTGGATTAGCGCAGTCGTTGCCAATGTGTCATTTTTAGTAATTATTTTCAGTACCTTAGGCCTGTTTTTTGATACGCCGCAACACGTCATTTTTGGTAATGGCACCACGGCGGTATCGATTGCCTGCGCGTCGGTTTTTGTCTGGGGTATGTATTTCTTATTGCTGCGGGGAGTGCAAACCGCAGCCTTGATTAACCTCTTAACCACAGTGGCTAAGCTTATCCCCATTTTTATCTTTATTGTGGCTGTGGTCACGGCATTTAAGTGGGAGACTTTTACCCTTAATTTTTCCCATGTGGCCGGTAATCCCAGTGAGTCGTTAATATCGCAAGTGAAAGAAACCATGCTGATTACCGTGTGGGTCTTTATCGGTATTGAAGGTGCAGTGATTTTATCTACGCGGGCGCGGGTGCGCAAAGACGTTGGCCGCGCCACTGTGATGGGGTTATTGCTGACCTTAGTGATTTATGTGCTGGTGAGCTTAATGTCTATGGGGGTTATTTCCACTAAGGAACTGGCGCAAATGCCTAATCCTTCGGCGGCTAAAGTACTTGAATCTATTATGGGGCCTGCAGGCTTATACATAGTGGGTATCGGATTGATTATATCTGTGTGCGGCGCCTATTTAAGCTGGACCATGTTAGCCATTGAAACGCCTTATACAGCGTCCAAAGATAAGATGTTTCCCGCTATTTTTAGTAAGACCAATAAGGTCGGCACTCCGATATTTACCTTATTGATTTCAAGCTTAGTCATTCAAGGTATTTTGCTGGCGGTTAACTTACTGGGCGGTGGCTACAATACCTTGTTAAACATCTCATCTGAGATGATCTTGGTGCCTTATTTATTGGTGGCAGCTTATGCGGTTAAGCAAGGGCGACAAGATAAAATTTATAGCATGGCCATCTTTGGCGCTGTGGCTATGCTCTATGGTTTTTGGCTGCTGTATGCCTCAGGGCTACATCACTTATTGCTGGCAACTCTGTTGTATTTCCCTGGGTTAATATTCTTTAGCATAGCTAAGCGTCAGCAAAGACAAGTGTGGTTTGTTGGTGGTAATCGTATGATTGTATTAATTTTGGCGTTACTTGCGTGTTTCGCCGCTTGGGTATTATTTAAGTTATAAACTGAGATCACAGCGAACTTAATGTACAGATTTAGCGTATAAACTTACGGAATATGCGGTATAAATAAGTATCAATTTAAGGACAGTGATTTAAGTCATGGTGGCAGTAAATGCAGCAAGCGCGGCGAATGCAGAAGGCGCAGTGAATACAGGACTCAGTGACATTAGCGCATTTAGCGCCGTTATTTTCGATCTTGATGGCACCTTGGCTCATTCAAATCCGGATTTTAGCGGCTTACGGCGTGAGTTGGGAATTGCTAGCGGCACGGATATCTTGGCGCATCTATCAAGCTTAAGGGCTACAGAGTTAGCGGCGGCAACGGCCGTAGTACACAGATACGAGTTACAAAGCTCAATGACGGCTACTTGGATTGATGGCGCGGCAGAGCTGATTGCCTATTGGCAGCAGCAAGGTATACCTCTCGCGATTTTAACCCGTAATATCGCGCCAGCGGCTGAGCTGACCTTAAGCCGTTTAGGCCTGAATTTACCACTATTAACTCGCGATGATGTTAAAGCTAAGCCTGATCCTGAAGGGGTGCAGGTTTTTTGTGAGCAGTGGCAACTGCCAGCTGAACAAGTCCTGTTTATTGGTGATTATCTCTTTGATATTCAAACGGCGCGTAACGCAGGTTGCGTGGCGGCCTTGTATTGCCCAGAAGGTGCGCCTGATTATGCCCATCAAGCCGATTGGGTCTTTCGTTGTTATCACGAGCTACTCTCTGAGCTTAAGGCGCGCTCTTAGTAAACCTAACATAAGTGATGACTCAGCTAACTCAAGCAGCTCAAGTGATACATAGCTTGAGTCACGTAAACATTAGTCACGTAAACATTTAGGCGCAGTAAATCGCAGCCAACAAAAAAGCCCCAGAAGGGGCTTTTTTATTAGTTAGCCAAAGGCTAGCTTAATTAGTCACGTGGACGGCGTGGACGACGCTCACGTTGACCTTCAGCGCTACGAGCGCCTTCTGGACGAGCACCCTCAGGACGCGCGCCTTCTGGGCGACGACGACGAGCTGGGCGGCTGTCAGCAGGGATTACTTCATCACCTACTTCACGAATGTTTAATGGCTTACCACATACGCGCACTTTTTTCAGGTGCAGCATGACATCTTTTGGCATGCCTTGTGGCAAGTCAACAGTGGTCATTTGATCCAGTAACTGGATGTGGCCAATGAAGCGGCTTTCGATGTTAGCTTCGTTAGCGATAGCGCCAACGATGTTACCTACACCAACACCATGGTCACGACCCACATCTATGATGTAACGACACATCTTCAGATCTGGATTGTCTTTCAACGGATCAGCAGCACCTAAACGCTCTGGGCTTGGACGTGGACGACGCTCACGACCACCATCACGGCTTTCGCGACTACCATCACGGCCGCCTTGACCATCACGACGCTCATCACGAGTGTCACGCTGACGTTCTTGCATCACAGGCAACTGCAGTGGACGCTCTTGCTGTACTTGGAACAACAGAGCAGTAGCCAGTGCATCGCTATCGACTTCCAGTTGTTGACACAACTGAGCCACAGCATCACGCATAAAGTCTAATGACTCATTGTTGATCACGTTAGACAGTTGCTCACCTAAACGAGACAGACGACGCTCAGCCACAGTTTCTGGGCTAGGAACTTTCATTGGTGAAATACGGCTGTTAGTGGCGCGCTCGATAGTGCGCAGCATGCGCATTTCACGGCTAGTCACAAACAAGATTGCCATACCAGTACGACCAGCACGGCCAGTACGGCCAATACGGTGTACATAAGCTTCTGTATCGTAAGGAATATCGTAGTTAACTACGTGACCAATACGCTCAACGTCCAGACCACGGGCAGCAACGTCGGTCGCGATCAGAATGTCTAACTTGCCATTCTTCAGCTGTTCAACAGCGCGTTCACGAGCTTGCTGGTTCATATCACCGTGCAGCGGAGACGCTGCATAACCACGGGCTTCTAACTTTTCAGCCAGTTCCATACATGAGTTACGGGTACGAACGAAGATGATGATACCTTCAGTGTTTTCCACTTCCAGTACGCGTACCAGAGCTTCCAGTTTGTTGTGTTGTGACACTTGAACAAAACGCTGTTCGATTGACTCAACAGTGGTGTGGCTCGCAGCAATACTGATATGAGCAGGATTGTTTAAGTGCTTACCAGCAACACGCTTGATTTGCTCAGGCATAGTGGCAGAGAACAGAGCTAACTGTCTGGTCTTTGGCGTGTGCTCAAGGATCCATTCGATATCATCGATGAAGCCCATTTTCAGCATTTCATCAGCTTCATCTAACACTAAGGCGTGCAGTGAATCTAATTTCAGAGTGCCACGGCGCATGTGATCCATCACACGACCTGGAGTACCAACGATAACTTGTGGGCCACGCTTCAGAGCGTTAAGCTGCTGTTGCATGCTCTGACCGCCATAAATAGGCAGTACATGGAAGTTTTTCATATATTTGGCATAGCTGCTGAATGCTTCAGCAACCTGCACCGCTAATTCACGAGTAGGCGCTAACACTAAAATTTGTGGAGCGCTCAGATTAGCGTCGATGGCGCTCAGTAATGGCAGGGCGAAAGCGCCTGTCTTACCTGTACCTGTTTGTGCTTGACCAATAATGTCTTGGCCTTGCATCAAAGGAACAATACTTGCGTCTTGAATTGGAGTCGGTTTTTCATAACCTAACTCGTCAAGCGCGCGCAGAACTGGCTCGGAAAGACCGAGTTCACGAAATGTTTTTTCACTGGATGACATGGGTTGTAGCCTTGTGGATGCGCGATTGCGCTTAGATAACTTCACAGACAGAAAATCAACCCCGTGTCGATTTCCCGCGCCGAAAACGAAATAGTATAGCAGCGGTTTTGCGATTTGACTATGCCTTATGCAATATAACTGCCAAAAGTGCCAACCTTCCCGTTTAAGTGGGTAATAGTTAGGCACTTTTGGGTTGAAGTCCTTATTTCTGCAGCATAGGTCGCAAGAATCGAGCTGTATGTGACTCAGGATGGGCGGCGACTTGTTCTGGGGTGCCAGCCACTAAAATGGTACCACCACCGGCGCCACCTTCAGGTCCCATATCGATAATCCAGTCAGCGGTTTTAATCACATCGAGGTTATGCTCAATCACAACTATGGTATTACCTTGTGATTTTAGACGATGCAATACATCGAGCAACAACTGAATATCAGCAAAGTGTAACCCTGTGGTCGGCTCATCTAAAATGTATAAGGTTTTACCGGTATCGCGCTTAGATAGCTCTTTAGCCAGTTTGACCCGCTGCGCTTCACCGCCCGATAACGTCGTGGCGCTTTGACCTAAGCGAATATACGACAAGCCCACATCCATTAAGGTTTGCAACTTACGGGCTATGGCAGGCACAGCATCAAAGAAGACGCGGGCTTCTTCGACGGTCATTTGCAGCACTTCGTGAATATTCTTGTTCTTGTAACGCACTTCTAAGGTTTCGCGGTTATAACGCTTACCCTTACAGGTATCGCAAGGCACGTATACGTCGGGTAAAAAGTGCATTTCAACCTTAATCAAACCATCGCCTTGGCACGCTTCGCAGCGCCCGCCCTTAACGTTAAACGAGAAACGCCCTGGTTGATAACCGCGGCTGCGGGATTCTTGGGTGCCAGAAAACAGCTCACGAATAGGAGTAAAAATGCCGGTATAAGTGGCGGGGTTGGAGCGCGGCGTGCGGCCAATGGGGCTTTGATCGATATCGACTACTTTATCGCACAGTTCCATGCCAACAATTTTGTCATAGGGCGCGGGCTCATCGACGGTAGCGCCATTGAGCATGCGATGGGCAATCTTAAAGAAGGTATCGTTAATCAGGGTCGATTTACCTGAGCCAGAGACACCGGTCACGCAGGTTAGTAAACCAATCGGAATAGTTAAATCAACACTCTTGAGGTTATTGCCAGTGGCACCATAAAGCTCAATCACTTGCTTAGGATCCATGGGCGTGCGCGCGACACTGACTTCAATTTGCTTGCGACCACTAATGTACTGGCCTGTCACAGATTGTTCGCAGTTTATTATGTCCTCAAGCGAGCCATCACAAATGACTTCACCGCCATGCACGCCAGCGCCAGGGCCGATATCGATAATATGATCGGCCATGCGGATAGCATCTTCATCATGCTCAACCACTATCACGGTATTGCCAAGATCGCGTAAGTGCTTGAGTGTGCCTAATAA
This sequence comes from Shewanella sp. SNU WT4, assembly GCF_006494715.1. Taxonomy (NCBI): domain Bacteria; kingdom Pseudomonadati; phylum Pseudomonadota; class Gammaproteobacteria; order Alteromonadales; family Shewanellaceae; genus Shewanella; species Shewanella sp. SNU WT4. Next base: position 3,940,352 of record NZ_CP041151.1, on the reverse strand, counting down.
GCGCTCGTTATCGCGTTGATGTAAACCAATGGAAGGCTCATCAAGAACATACATTACGCCCACAAGTCCAGCACCAATTTGGCTGGCTAAGCGAATACGCTGCGCTTCACCGCCTGATAAGGTTTCGGCCGAGCGCGATAAGCTTAAATAATTCAGGCCGACATTGACTAAGAAGCCCAAGCGATCGCGTACTTCTTTTAAAATCTTTTCAGCGATTTGCGCCTTTTGACCACTAAATTGCAGCTGCTCAAAATAACTCATGGTTTCGCCAATCGACCAGAAGGTTAAGGTTGGCAAATTAATATCGTTGATAAATACATGGCGCGCTTCTTCTTTGAGGCGCGAGCCGCCGCAACTTGGGCACGGCTGAGTGGCTATGTATTTAGATAACTCATCGCGCACTGAGTTAGATTCAGTTTCTTTATAGCGGCGCTGCATATTATTAATGATGCCTTCAAACGGGTGATTACGAACCACCACATCGCCTTTATCATTAATGTATTTAAACGAAATACTGTCTTTGCCCGAGCCAAATAACACGATCTTTTTAACGTTGTCGCTGAGCTCAGAAAATGGCACTTCAACATTAAAACCGTAATGCTCGGCTAACGAGGTCAGCATTTGGAAATAATAGAAGTTACGACGATCCCAGCCACGAATGGCTCCGCCCGCTAAAGATAAGTCGGTATTAGTGATAACCCGCTGCGGATCAAAGAAGGTTTGAACGCCGAGGCCATCACAGGTCTGGCACGCGCCGGCCGGATTGTTAAACGAGAAAATGCGCGGCTCTAATTCAGCAATCGAGTAACCGCATTGGCTACAGGCAAAGTTGGCGGAAAACACGAGTTCTTCACCATCACCTTCCATCGGCGCGATAGTGGCTATGCCGCCCGATAAAGCTAAGGTAGTTTCAAAGGATTCTGCTAAGCGCTGCTGCATATCATCGCGCACTTTAAAGCGGTCAACCACCACTTCAATGGTGTGTTTAATGTGTAAATCTAAGGTTGGTGGGTCAGATAAATCACACACTTCGCCATCAATACGGGCGCGAATATAGCCTTGAGCCGCCAAGCTTTCGAGTAGTTTAACGTGCTCGCCTTTGCGGGCTTTAACGACAGGCGCGAGCAGCATTAATTTGCTGCCTTCTGGCATCTCCAGCACTTTATCGACCATTTGGCTGACAGTTTGCGCGGCTAATGGCTCGCCGTGGGTTGGGCAGCGCGGTTCACCGACGCGGGCAAACAGCAGGCGCAGGTAATCGTAAATCTCAGTAATAGTGCCAACCGTTGAGCGCGGATTATGCGAGGTTGATTTCTGCTCGATAGAAATCGCAGGGCTTAAGCCTTCAATATGATCAACGTCCGGTTTTTCCATCAAGCTCAAGAACTGGCGCGCATAGGCCGATAATGACTCAACATAACGGCGCTGCCCTTCAGCATACAAGGTATCAAAGGCCAGAGATGATTTGCCGGAACCAGATAAGCCTGTGATCACAATCAGCTTATCTCGAGGAATGGTTAGATTTATGTTCTTCAGGTTATGGGTGCGGGCACCACGTATTTCAATCGTGTCCATCGTTCGCTGCAGCTCCTGTAGAGTCAAAAAAAGTGTATTAGTATTGCACAGTTTAGCCGAGGAGTTGCTAGCAAAAACGCGAGTAAATTTGCATCGCCTCAATCGCCCCTCTAGATAAGCGTTTACTCTCGGGCGTGGTACATCAACTTGATATCTTGTGAGTTAAGCCTATTTGGGCTGCTTGGGGATCATTTGTGGCTATGCTACTATCCGCCAACTAAAAATTTATCTCAGTACAGGGCAGTCTCATGGCCGCAAACGGTCTTTCGGCAACGGAAAAGAAGGTGGCGTTTTCCCTCGCTAGTATCTTTGGCTTACGCATGATGGGTTTGTTTATGATCATGCCGGTGTTCGCCTTATATGGCCAACACCTCACCGGATTTAGCCCCTTGTGGGTCGGAATCGCCATTGGCGCTTATGGCCTCACCCAAGCCGTGTTACAAATTCCCATGGGCATATTGTCTGATAAAATCGGCCGCAAGCCGGTGATTATTGGTGGCCTTATCATATTTGCCATTGGCTCTGTTATAGCGGCCATGGCCGACTCAATTTATGGGGTAGTGTTTGGCCGCGCCGTGCAAGGCATGGGCGCCATTGCCGCCGCGGTATTAGCGCTAGCCGCTGATTTGAGTCGTGATGAGCAACGCACTAAAGTCATGGCGATTATTGGCATGTGTATCGGCTTATCGTTCGCGCTGTCGTTATTGATGGGGCCGATAGTGGCTGAACATATGGGGCTTAGCGGTCTGTTTGCACTAACCGCTGTGCTGGCGTTAGTCGGCATTGCCATAGTGTATTTGTTTGTGCCAAACCCTATTAGTCAGGCGCCTAAAGGCGATACCTTAGCGGCGCCCGCCAAAATCAAACAGATGCTGCAAAACAGCCAATTGGTACGCCTAGATGCGGGTATCTTTTTACTGCATTTGATTTTAACGGCCGTGTTTGTGGCCTTACCGCTCGGTTTAGTCGATGCAGGCCTTGTTAAAGAGCAGCACTGGTTATTGTACTTCCCGACCTTTGTTGGCGCGTTTATCTTGATGGTGCCGCTGATTATTATCAGCGCTAAAAAGAAAACGGCTCGCGGCATGTTTCAAATTGCGCTGGGATTACTGTTAACTGCTTTATTGTTGTTAGCTGCGCTGCCCACCACCTTATGGGCATTGGCATTAGCCTTATTGCTATTTTTTACTGGTTTTAACTACCTTGAAGCCTCACTACCTAGCTTAATTGCCAAGTTTTGCCCTGTGGGTGAAAAAGGCACTGCCATGGGCGTTTATTCTACCAGTCAGTTTTTAGGGGCGTTTTGTGGTGGTTTACTCGGCGGCGGCGCTTATCAATTGCTGGGGGCGACCGGAGTGTTTTTACTGGCTGCGGCGTTAGTAGTGCTGTGGCTCATCATTACCTTAGGTATGGCTAATCCTGTGATGCTAAAAAGTTATACTTTAGCGGCAGAAGTCTCGAGCACAGCTGAGGCTAAAAAACTGGCCATGCAATTATCTGAACTGGACGGTGTTGCCGAAGCCATTGTTGTATTGGAAGAAAAAGTTGCCTACCTAAAAGTTGAAGAGCATTTCGATTTGAGACAAGCCCGAGCTGTGTTAGGCTTTGTCAATTAGACTGATTTTTTTGAATTGAGCGGAGAGTTAAATGGCCAGTCGCGGTGTGAATAAAGTGATTCTGGTAGGTAATTTAGGACAAGATCCTGAAGTGCGCTACATGCCAAATGGCAATGCAGTGGCCAACATCACAGTGGCCACTAGTGAATCGTGGAAAGATCAGCAAGGACAGCAGCAAGAAAGAACTGAATGGCACCGTGTGGTGTTTTTCGGCAAGTTAGCTGAAATTGCCGGTGAATACCTGCGCAAAGGTTCGCAAGTCTACGTGGAAGGCAAGCTGCAGACTCGCAAGTGGAAAGACCAAAGTGGTCAAGACAGATATTCTACTGAAATCGTGGTAGATCAAAGCGGTAGCATGCAAATGCTGGGTGGCCGTCCACAAGGTCAACCAGGTCAAGCGGCTGGCAATTTTGGTGGTCAGAATAACCAGTTTGCTGGCCAGCCGGCTAACCAAGGTTATCAGCAGCCACAGCAGAATTATCAAGCGCCACAGCAAAGTGCTCCGCAGCAAGCTTACCAGCAGCCACAGCAGAACTATCAATCTGCTCCTGCCGCGCCAGCTTACCAAGCGCCACAGCAAAGTGCACCGCAGCAATCTGCGCCAATGCAACAGCGTCCAGCGCCTAAGCCACAAGCCGCGCCAGCTGCTGCACCACAGCAAAACTATACCCCAGATTTAGATGAGGGTTGGGATGACGATATCCCGTTCTAGATCAGTTTTGCTGAACGATTATGAATATAAAGCCCAGCCCTAGCGCTGGGTTTTGTTTTTTGAGGGTAAAAATTTTCGCTTAAGTTCTATGATTTCGCAGCTTTAATATTTGATGGCAATATCCACAGTTATTTAGGCTAATTCAAAATCCGCTTATACACTGATGGTAAATCTTCGGACTCATCTTGTAGTTGCAGTGCATTTTCTTTAAGGCTAAGAATATTGAGTTGAAAGGACGGGAATTCATTGCTGCGCGGCGTGATAATGAGTTGGCAATCTTTGAACTCCCAGGCGGCGTTGACTAGCTCTGGTCTATGATGAAGCCATGAGTTGAAATCTTTTACGCCTGAACTTGAGTCTGATGTAAGTGCAAATTCCTCGAAAAATCCTTGTTCACCTTGCTGACTCCAAGCGCCGACAATATCATCTTCAGTAACAGAGCAAGTATCTGCATGTAGTGCAGGGCTTATCGCTATTAATAACAGCAAAAATGTGCGGACTATGTTCATAAGCTCAGACAAAATTATGCAAGTGTGCCGTTATGACATCAGGCTCCATGAATGCTCAATTGTTTTTATTTGAGTGAATTGTGACTCTAAATATCATCCATTATTTTGTCTAGTCCCCCGCAAGATTAACACCCAAGCAAAGGCAAGTGTTTGATGCGCTGATAGCTAAAAGTCAGCTTGATGCTGTGGCGTAATATGTTGATAGGTATGGGCTGCGTTAAAGGCAGGATAATGGCGCGATTGCCTTGCAAGATTAATTGCTCGCCGTAGAGTTGTTTAAAAGTGTCAACTAAGCGGGTGTGGCAGATAAAATACAGGGCGACTTGCTCGGGCGCGTTAATAGTCCAGTCCAAGCGCACCGAACTACCGCCTTTGACAGTAAAGCTGACTTGCCCCCATTTTAGGCTGGCGGCCACTTCCCCGAATTGTTGCTCGCTTGCAACCTCATAGATAAGCTGCGTAAGTGCCAAAAGATAAGCTTTGGCCGCACTTGGATAATGATCCCAGCTTGCAGTGAGTAAATGAGTGTTAGTCATATCGAGTCCCTTAGCTCTATGAGTGTAGCCATAGCTTTGATCATAGTGGATTCAGCGATTATGTCTTAACGCTAGCAAGTCGCTAAAAGTCACTCACAGAGGGCATGATACTAATGCTTGCGACTTGGCAGTTAAGCTAAACGGTCCTGCCGTTACAACTTAGACAAGCCTGCGGTTAAGTTAAAGCGCATGGCATCTTCAAATGGCCAATCCACAGGGATTAGATCTGCGCGGCGCACTAGGCTAGTCACGCCAGCCATTTGATAGGACAACTGAAACAGCACAGGCACCCAATCATCATCACCTAAGGCGGCGCTAAGCGGCGCCGGCACAGTATCTGTCATGATAAAACCCACCACATAACCGCCATTAGCTTGTTTGACTAATACCACTTGCTGATTGGTGGGTTTGTCGTCGCGATTCATTAATGAGGCTATGTCGCGAATGCTGCCATAGACAGATTTAAATAGCGGAAAGCGCATCAAAGCGGTTTCGATTTTATGCCAGCCCCAAGCAAAGGGACTGACAGAAAATAATAAGCCAGCAATAAACACTAATAAGATAACCAGTATAAAGCCGGTGCCAATAAAGGGTTTCACTCCCACTAGGCTGATTAATAAGCCGCCTAAAGCATCTAGCGATTCAAATAGTGACCAAAACAACCATAGGCTTAAGGCCATCGGCAGTACATTCATCAGGCCGCGGGTTAGGGTTGCTTTCATACCGTCCTCGTTATTACTCATGGGTTGATGTCATTTATCGGCGTGCATGCTAACACAAGGGCTAGCCGCTTGGGGGCTCAAGTATCAATCAGGTAATGCCTTAGTTTAGTTTTTGCTTAGGTTTGTATTTGCGTGCCAAATAACTGATCGCGGTCGTTACTTAAAACTCAAGACTTAAGACTCAAGCTAAGGCCTGAGCGACCACTGAGATCCGCATTCGATCTAGTCTGATTTTATGGGGGGATTTTACGGCCAGTGAAGGTGAGGTCGCAGGTACCGAGCTGCAATGATAACTTGTTAGATCGACATAGCGATCCACTCGCAACGCCTCTATTTATCCCATCACCTGATCAAAGCCCAGATCAAATCAATCACTTAGCCAAGTCATCAGCTAAATTGGATGAATTTTGTTTTATAAACGCGATCTCAAGCCAATTGATCGGGCCATTTTCGCGTATGATGCGCCCTCAATTTAGTGCGGAGAGATTTCATGAGCTGGCAAGCATTCAAGCAAGCCTATTTAATTAAGTTTTGGTCACCCATTCCAGCTGTGATAGCCGCTGGGGTTATGGCGACCTATTTTTTTGGGCTAACGGGTAGCTTGTGGGCTGTCACCGGGGAGTTTACGCGCTGGGGCGGTCATTTATTACAAGGCGTTGGCATTGATCCGACTCAGTGGCAGTATTTTCAGATTATTGGGCTTAAGGGCACGCCTCTTGATAGAGTGGGTGGCATGTTGCTTATTGGCATGTTTGGCGGCGCTTTGGCCGCAGCCTTGTGGGCTAACAATGTTAAGCTGCGTTTTCCGCAGCATAAACGCCGCATTGCCCAAGCCTTAATTGGCGGCATGATCGCAGGCTTTGGTGCGCGCTTAGCCATGGGCTGCAATTTAGCAGCCTTCTTTACCGGTATTCCGCAGTTCAGCGTTCATGCTTGGTTGTTTGCGCTAGCGACCGCCGCTGGCTCTTATGCTGGAGCGCGCTTTTGTTTGCTGCCCATGTTACGTGTGCCGTTAAAACTGACCGCGGGCAATAAGAGTATTAAAGCGACGACTATGAGTTCAGGTCAGCGTCAGTTCCGCTTAGGCATTATGTTGTTTGTGGCGCTGGTTGCGTGGGGCATTATTAGTTTATTTGATGCTCCCAAATTGGGGCTCGCCTTACTGTTTGGTGTTGGTTTTGGTTTATTAATCGAGCGCGCTCAAATCTGCTTTACCTCAGCATTTCGCGATATGTGGATCACCGGTCGCACCCAAATGGCCAAAGCCATTATTTTAGGGATGGCGGTATCTGCCATTGGTGTGTTTGCTTTTATTGATCAAGGCGTTGCCCAAAAAATCATGTGGGCAGGCCCTAATGCCGTGATTGGCGGTTTATTATTTGGCTTTGGCATAGTGCTCGCTGGCGGCTGCGAAACCGGCTGGATGTATCGCGCTATGGAAGGACAAGTGCATTTTTGGTATGTCGGTATTGGTAATATTCTGGGCTCAATCTTACTGGCTTGGTGGTGGGATGATTTAGCCACGCCATTAGCGACCAGCTGGCCTAAGTTGAATTTATTGACTGAGTTAGGTCCATGGGGCGGAGTGCTCTTAACCTACGGATTATTAGCTTTATCTTTTGGCGCCATTTTACTGTGGGAGCGTTATTTCTTTAAGCGCGCCATGGCGAATCGAAATCTAGCCAATGACAATGCCGCAAGCGTCAATGTGGCAACGGCTACTGCAGCCAATAGCACAGCGACTCATTAAGTTTAGGTCGATGACTTAAACTGAACTCAGTCTAAAGTATGAGATCAAATATCTCAGTGGATAAAGCGCTCATCATGCGGGCTTTATCCATGACACCCCATTAAATAGTGACTGGCACCAGTCCTAGAGTGAGATAAATATTATGCAGCAACCATCTTTGCCAAATGCCGATTTTCAATTAGAAATCATGGGTGAGCCTTGCCCGTATCCTGCGGTAGCGACTTTAGAAGCTATGACTCAGCTCGCCAGTGGCCAAGTGTTAGAAGTTGTGACTGACTGTTTGCAGTCGATTAATAACATACCGACAGATGCTAAAAATCATGGTTATGAAGTGTTATCTCTGAGTCAGCAAGGGCCATTAGTGCGCTTCTTACTGCGTAAATAAGCTTATGCGCTAGATTTATGACTCACTAAAACCGCCGTTATTCGGCGGTTTTTTTTGCTGGAATTTAGCCACTCTCATGCTATTAACCATGCTTCTAAATAGAGAAGCATGCTACTAATAGATAAAAGCTAAGCAAGGCAAGTCTCGCACAAGGGGAGTCATAATGATGAATTATGTGGCATGTCAGGGAGTAGGTGGGGTTGAGGTGATGGCATTGAGTGAAATGCCCATCCCTAGGCCAAGCGCCATGCAAGTGTTAATCAAGGTAGCAGCGGCCGGCATTAATGGGCCGGATATGGCGCAGCGTCAAGGTCATTACCCGCAGCCCGCTGGAGCATCAGCAGTACTCGGGCTAGAAGTCGCTGGCGAAATCGTTGGTTTGGGCGCGAATGTCAGTTCACATACCACTTGGCAGCTTGGTGATAAGGTGTGCGCTTTGGTGGCGGGCGGCGGTTATAGCGAGTATGTCACGGTTCATGCTAATCACTGCTTACCTGTGCCTAACGAATTAACCCTCATCCAAGCTGCCGCCTTGCCAGAAACCTTTTTTACCGTGTGGGGCAATGTGTTTATGCGCGGCCGCCTTAAGGCGGGGGAGACTTTACTGGTATTAGGCGCCTCTGGCGGCATAGGTAGCGCAGCCATTCGCTTAGCTAAGGCCTTTGATGTCAAGGTCATTGCCTTAGTGAGCTCTGAGAGTAAGCGTGAGTATTGCCTAGATTTAGGCGCCGATGACGTGCTGTGGGGCGACGCCGCTAATATCAGTGACCAAGTACTCGCCTTAACTCATGGGCGCGGGGTGGATGTAGTACTCGATCAGTTAGGTGGGCAGTGGCTTAACGCCGCCATAGATAGTCTGGCCTATGAAGGCCGCTTAGTCTCTATTGCCTGCCAAACGGGCAGGCAAGTGACAGTGGATATCTTCAAATTAATGAGTTGGCGCTTAACTTGGGTGGCTTCAACCTTGCGGGCGCAATCTGATGAAGCCAAGGGCGAAATCGCCCAGCAGTTACTGCGCCAAGTTTGGCCCTTATTTGCCACTCAGCCCCTGAGCTTACCCATTTTTCAGACGTTTGCGTTAAGGGATGTGAGGTTAGCCCACCAAGTCTTTGCGTCGCGCCAATTTAGCGGCAAGCTAGTGTTAGTCATGGCACCAGCCAATAACTCGCTCGCATGACTAACATCGAGTGGTTAAGATTGACTCATAGCTAACTCATTAGTGGTAATGCGAACGAATGCTTGGTCGCAATTGTGAGGCGACTTGATGATTTAGCGAGGTTTTTTTAATAAAAGACTTGCCCAGATGTATTTTTCAGCTAAATTGCAACTAGACATTGAAAATGTGCTGTAAGGCGAAAATTCGCTTAGTTAAATATGAAAATTTGGCATCTGCAGGATTGATTCTGTTTCATATTCTGTAAGAATATCGCCTTAAAAGAGGTCCGGCTGCATAAGTTACTTGACAGCCAATAGCGACAGCGCTATCTAATGGACAAATTCAAAAGTATGTGTTGATTTAAGGGTATTAGCATATATGTACAACACCGCAAAAAAACAGGTTTGGTTTGGTGAACTTCGTACCTCTCGAGGTAATTCAGTGGTTGTTCACGATAATCAGTTACCCGATGCATCTCCAGGACGCATCTACCTTTTCAATGCTCAGCGCAACACGATCATTGAATATGTAGAAGATATTGTGAAGGTCAATTTATATGAATTGGAAGGTGACGCATTAAGTGCCGCCCAAACACAATATGGCGCCGCATGGAAAGAGGCTCGCGCCGCTTTTATGGTAAAGCATCGCAGCCTTGAAGAGCTCGAAGAAAACGCTTATGCCGCGCCTGCACGTAAAGCAAAACCTGAGCCTGAACCTGAGCCCGAAGTGGAAGGTTTAGGGGATGATTTTGAAGATTGGGCCGACGATTTCGACGACTAATCCACCCATAAAAAAAGCTGGCTAAGCCAGCTTTTTTTATCTCTGTAATTTAGTTGGCTGCGCGTGATTCCGGCTGGTCTTCAAGCGCTTGCAAGAATTCAAGCTCCTTAATCACGTGATCAACAAAACCAGCACCCGCGGCCTCGTAGAGGTTGTAAATGCTATCTACGCCGGCCTCTTTTAATGACTCGGCATCATCGTGATATTGCACAATCGCGCTAATGCGGCCTTTGTATTCACGCTGCTTTAATTGCTCAATGGCAAACAAGTTACCGCGGTGATGGGGCATAGCCAGTAGCACTAATTCCACGCCAGTATTGCGCTCCAGTTTATCCCAAAAGTCAGTATCACCGGCATCGCCATGCACTACATTGCGGCCAACGCTTAAGTGGTATTCAACCAGCTCATGCTTATGCTCAATCCCCACCACGCCATCGCCATATTTAGCTTTAAGCTCATCATAAGCGCCGCTACCAATGCGGCCCATACCAAAGACTAAGAACTTAGCTTTGCCGATACTGATAGGTCTATCTTCTGGATGCAGTGGATAGTGCTCAAGGCGGCGTAATTTACCTTGGTATTTTTGATAAAACAGACCCACTAAGCTATTAAGTGGCGCTGCCAGTAAGAAACTTAAGCTTAAGGCCACAGCGATAATCACCAGCCATTGCTGGGGTAACCAGCCCTTGGTAGTCGCAACGGCAGCCACAATCAAACCGAACTCACTGTAGTTACCTAAGTTAAATGAGGTTAGAACCGCGGTGCGTGAGCGCAGCTTGAAGAAGGTTAATAAATACAAGAACAAGGCAATCTTAAGCGGAATACAAGCCACTAAAATCATCGCCAAACCAACATCTTCCACACTTGGTAAACCATTAAGGCCTATGGTGAGGAAGAATGCGACCAGAAATAATTCTTTAAAATAGAATAATGACTTAGCAAGCTCAGATGATTTTGGGTGGCCGGCTAATAAAATACCGACAATCAAGGCACCTAAATCAGGCTTTAAACCCACACTTTCAAATAGCCAAGCACCGACTACGAGCGCCATCACTAAGCCAAACAGTACTAATAATTCACCATGGCCAGCTTTATCCAGAGCGCGGTAAATCAATGGTTTGGCTAGAGGTAACAGCAGTAGAGCAAAAGCCCAAACACTTGGAATTTCGCCTTTAGAAATAGTTAAAAATGCTACCGCGAAGATATCTTGCATAATCAAGATACCAATGGCTACGCGGCCATAGAGCGACTGCATATCGCCTTTGTCTTCGAGCACTTTGACCGCAAAAACGGTACTAGAAAAGCTCAAGGCAAAGGCTAACAAGCTTAATTGCTCAATCGTGAAATCGGTGAGCTGACTTAGGCCAATTAACCCGAGTAATTTCAGCAGCGGGATAAAAAACAGCATGGATCCAATCAGATGAATACTGGCTCCTGCCCACACTTCGGCCTTAAATAGACTTTTAATGTCGAGTTTCAGACCAATAACAAACAGCAGTAAGGTCACGCCTAGGTTAGCGAGCGTTTCTAGCAAGGGTAAGCTTGCGTCATTGATCCCAAATAAATACAGGGCAAAACCTGCCACTAAGTAACCGATAAGCGGCGGTAAGCCGAGGCGATTGACTAATAGCCCGCAAGAAAGAGTGATAACGAGTATTGCTGGTTCCATGAATTCCACTTATAGCTAAATTTCTTGTGACTATTGTAAATGCTAATGGCAGACCTTGTCACAACCTAGAAAACAAAAACCCCTCAAAAATGAAGGGTTTTTGTGCGCTTATGTAACATTATTGCGCGTTAAGCTTATCGAGTTGCTCAGCAAAAGCCACAGGTCCCATAAATCCAGTTACGGTTAAGCCGCTATCTAATAGGCCATTGGCATTAAATAGCAATAAGGTAGGTAAGCCTTTGATGCCGTAATGATCCAATAAGGCTTCATCATCGCTGTCCATCTTAGTGACATCGGCCTTAAGCAAACGGATTTTCTGGAATCTTTGCTGCACTTGCTCAGATTTGAAAGTGATGTTTTCAAATTCTTTACAGGCAACGCACCAGTCAGCATAAAAGTCGATAAGCACAGGCTCACCAGCAGCCTTAGCGGCGGCAAGCTCAGTATCAAGTTCAGCTAAGGTTTTAAATTTAGTGAAGCCCTTATTCGGCGCTTTTTCGCCACTAATCACAGGGCTAGCATGACCAAGGGCTGCCATCACAGCTTGGAAGCCGTAAGAGAAGCTGCCAAGCAGGGCTAAGGTTAATAGCACTGAGCGCACGGTTTGTTTCCAGTCAAAGGCGGTTAACTTGTTCTGATGCATTAAGTATGCAATTAAGCTTACGCCCCACACAGACCAAAGGATGTCAGTCACAAGTCCTGGCCAAATGCGACTAATCATCACCACAGACACAGCAATCAGCAAGAAGCCGAACACAGTTTTAATCACGTCCATCCACTGACCAGCGCGTGGCAGCAGTTTACCGCCCGAGGTGCCTATGATGAGTAGCGGTAAGCCCATACCCATGCTGAGGACATACAAGGCCAAGAAGCCTTGCAGTAAATCACCGGTTTGCGCCACATAGATTAAGGCGCCAGATAGCGGCGCAGTAGTGCAAGGGGAAGCGACTAAGCCTGAAATCACGCCCATCATGAATACGCCCGCAAGCTTACCGCCTTGCTGGTTGTTAGCTGCGCTATTCATTTTTTCTTGCCAGCGACTAGGCAGCTTAAGCTCATACACGCCAAACATAGATAAACTGAGCACGGCAAACATGATGGCTAAGAAAATCAGTACCGCAGGGTGTTGCAGCGCCGCTTGATACTTAAGGCCGGCAGAGGCGACGACTAAGCCAAGGAGCGAGTAAGTAATCGCCATGCCTTGCACATAAGCCATGGACAAGGAGAAGGCTTTGGCGGTGGATAACTGCTGTTTTTGGCCGACAATAATGCCAGACAAAATCGGATACATAGGAAATACGCAGGGGGTTAACGCTAAGCCTATGCCTAAACCGAAGAAAATTAATAAGGTCCAGCCGAGATTGCCATCACTCAATAACTTGCTCAGGCCATCTTGCTCACTGACATGCTCGCTATTACTGGTGTTACTGAAAAAACCTTCGCTGGCATTAGTATCAGTCGCGGTAGCCGCTTGGCTGGTGGCGGCTGTTACTGGCAGCAAGCCATCATTGCTGGCAACTTCTGCCAGTGGCGCATATTGCTTGGTCGGGGGAAAACACAGTTTACCCTCGGCGCAGCCCATAAAGGTGACGGTGAGCTTGGCATCTTTAGCCGCTTCTTTGATGGCAATTGGGATGTCGACATACTGGGTATAGACTTCTTGCTCACCAAAATAATCATCGTGATGCATCACGCCTTTAGGCAATTGGATTTCACCTAAGGTGGCATTATCGGCTGAAAACTTAAGCTTATCTTGATACAGATAGTAACCATCGGCTATGACCCAGCTAACGGCCACTTGATTACCTTGTTGTTTAAAATCAAAAACAAAGGCTTGCTCAACAGGCATTAATTGTGGTTCTTGTTTTAGAAAGCTAAAACCTTTAGAGCCAAAAATACTGTCTGCTTGCGTAAAGGGCGAGGCTAAAAGCGCTACGCTAAAAAGTAGGGTTATCAGTTTCTTCATGATGGGCTGTTTTCTTTTATCCAATTGAAATAAGCGGGTAATCCATAAGACAGGGGAACGGCGACTATCTGTGGTACTTCATAGGGATGAAGTTGTAACAAGGTTTGTTGTAACGGCACATATTGGCTCTGGCTGCATTTAAATTGCAGCGGAATTTCGCTCTCTACCTGCATTTCTCCTTGCCACTGGTAAATCGATTCAATGGCTTGGCCTATTTGCGCGCAGGCGGCTAATTGTGCACTAATCACGGCCTTGGCGATAGTTTGGGCTGTGGCTTTATCTGGACAGGTGGTTAATACCAGTAAATAGCTGTCAAGTTGGGGCTTTTCCATGTGACTTATTCCAACCTAGGGAGTGATTAAATCTGGTTTAAGCCAAATGCCATACACTGATGGCGATTCTTGGCGTTAAGGTTGCGTACTTTACGTGTTTTAGGCTAGATCTGCATCTTTGTTACCAAAAAACAGTGAGCCAGATAACTTGAGTCTTGGGATGTTAACCTGATTGGCTCTTGAAAACAGACTGGTAAAACCCCATTTAGTTTTCAAGAAGCATTAATTTATTTTTATTTTATCTTTGGTTAGCGCTTATTGACCAAAGAAAGAGGTGTGCATGCGTTTACCTTGGTTGCTGTTATTGATTGCTCTGCCGATGGCAGAATTGGCGGTGTTAATTCAAGTGGGTGAAGAGGTCGGTAGTCTAAATACCGTGGCCTTAGTCATCTTAACTGCCATTATCGGCGTGTCGTTAGTTAAGCGTCAGGGGCTCGCAACTTTGATGCAAGCCCAAGAAAAAATGGCCAGAGGCGAAGCGCCGACAGAAGAAATTGTGGGCGGCATGATGTTAGTGATGGCCGGCATTTTATTACTGATCCCAGGCTTTGTGACTGACGCCTTTGGGGTGCTGTTACTGCTACCTTGGACTCGTCACGCGTTTGCGCGTTTAGCATCGACGCGGATGCAAACTCAATTTAGCCAGCAGTTTAGCTCAAGCCAATTTGGTTCAAGTCAGTTTGGCTCGGGTCAGTTTCATCAAGGCTTTGATCAACCGTCCGCCAATGGCGATATTTTTGAAGGGGAGTTTGAGCGCAAAGATGATAGCCGTCCGCGCTTAGTGTTAGATCAAGAACCGCGCTCGCCATCTAGCGATAAATGATCTTTGGGATTACGCGGATAAAAGTGATCGCTGCGGCGCGCTTGATGCTCAACGCGGCGAGTATTTTTATAAGGTAATTTCATAAAACCTGAAACGCCATTGCCGCGGATTTTGTCAACATGGCGTAAGATCCGATCAAGGCAGGCGCGAAAGCTGGCCTGTTTTCTCGGATTTAGCAGCCTAAAGTAGCTGTGGATCTTCATGTGATTATCCAGTACTTCAAAAATGATGCAGCCAGTATGATGTATGTGATTGAGATAACTCAGCTCTGCCATGATTTCAGTGGGCAACTCTAAGTTTTCATCAGGATCGCGCCCATCTTCGAAATAGGAATGCAGGCGCGATTTATCTTCAAGGCTTGGCGCATCACTCACTTCAAACGGTAACTGCTGATCGGAACTCGCCACAAACTGTCCCTTAGCATTGCCTTCAATATGTAAGGTGTCTTTGGCATTAAAGAAACAAGCCTTAAAAGTACCAATACGATTTATGCCTTGCGCGAGACTCACTAAGTTATTGACCACCACAGCTAAGGCTGGCCGTAAATTGGGGTCGAACAGGCCAAGGCTTGAATCTATGTACACACCTTGCTCTTGCCAATGAATGGCAATGCCACCCACTAAAGGGTAATGACCTAATTGACCGACACTGGCGATAAACGCCTTTTCGGTGTCGCCCATCCCCAGCATAAAATTACGGTAATACTCAGGCAGCATGGCCTCAGGAGTATTAGGTAACTGCGGATTGTGCTCTTTTAAAAAGGATTGCCTAGAGCTGTAACTCACCGTTTCTACTGGCTTATATTTGGCTTGCAGCCAGATAGGAATTTGGGCGCTCGGGATGCTTGGCGTTAATGGCGGTAAGTACCATAAATGGGCGCGCTGCATGCTTTTAATAAAATGGTCGCCGCCGCGTGCGCGCGTGGCGCTATCGCTACTGAGCATAGCATCCAGTGTGAGGGCGAGCTCTTTAGGTAATCCAAGACTTAAGGCGGTAATAACGCGGCTACCAAAGCGACTGACTTGGCCAGAGGCGAGGGCGTACAAGCTGCCAGCTATGCCTTGCTCATCAAACCTTGGGTTAGATAAGGCGCCGTTAAGTTGATCGTCACCGATAAAATACACATCTCCCATGCGGGCATTGGTGTGCTGTAAGTCTTGGCTGAGTAGCCCCATGGGATCGCGACTTAAACTATTGCCACTGCGATCTTGCTGAGCAAAAACCGCCGATCCCCAATCAATTAAGGCCACTTGGCCAGTCTCAGGGTTATAGACTAAGTTCGACGGTTTAATGTCACCATGGACTATGCCGCATTGCTGTAAGTAATCTAAAATTTGCGCCAATTGCCTGGCAATATTCACTATGTCAGTCACAGCTAATGGCCCAGTGCGGCGACAATAGAGCTGCAGATCTTCGCCATTTGCTCGTGCCATCACTAAGATCCCTTGGCGGCTAGGGCGATCGAAACTAATGAGCGGCGGAATATTCGGATGGTTAAGCCGCCCGAGCATATAGGCTTCTTCTTCTAAACGATCTTGAATATGCTGCGGCAAGGTAATTCTTGAAAACTTAAACACTTGCGACTGGCCATTGGGGCTAATTCCCGCAAATACAAAGCCATAGGCGCCTTTACCTAATAAGCTGATATCTTGATAACCGAGGCGAGTGAGCTGCTGCTTACACAGGCGGATCCATGCCTTATGTTTGCGGGCATCGTTGGCCTTGAGCAAATAAATCGACTGCTCTTCTGAAATGTAAAATTGCTGGATCTGCGCTGTGCTCAAGCAAGCTCTCCTGTTCCTTCAGTGACTCGATTGCCGCGATCGTTGCGCCGCATAAATAATGTGATCCATCGCCTGCAAATACTAAGGCATGCTTGTGTTGCTGGCTGTCAATATTAGTATGGAGTGAATCAAGAACGCTGGCCTTAATGGCAGGGTACTTGGATAAACCAAAAACTGGTGGCTCTATTGATATAAATCAAATAGCTAGGCTCCAGCTATCGTTATGCTTAGTTTATGAGCAGTTTGCTTAAAGTTTGTCAAAATGGCAAATGTTACTGGGTGATGAGCAAGCTTAATGACTCATCGCTAAAGGAGAGGCTAATGGCCGCCGATCACAAAGCACAATTAATTCCTTTGTTTGAATTTGCGCGTCAACGTATTATTCAATCCATGGAACTGCGTCAGTGCCCCCATGCTGGATTTTATAATCCTGTGGATGATGCCTGTACTTTTTGCCATCAGGGCATGGAGTGCGTGTGGATGAATCACAATGATAAATTGGTGTCATTAGAACAAAAGAGCGTGAGCGAATTACGCCAGCAATTACTGATAGCCGTGGATTATATTGACTCTAATTTAACGCCTTACCATTTATCACGTCGTCAATGTCAGTGTGAAAATTGCCTGTGGTTAAAGAAGGTTCAAGCAGTATTAGCTGAAACCGAATAAGCACTTTACTTTAGATGAGCTTATCTTCAACATTGTGGTCTGCAATTTGAGGAGATAAGTTTATGGACGCGGCTTTTTGGCATGAGCGTTGGCACAATCGTCAAATAGGGTTTCATCAGGCTGAAATCAATCCCTTGCTACAAGGCTACTGGCCTCGATTAGCCTTAGCGGGTAGCG
The DNA here is from genome assembly GCF_006494715.1 of Shewanella sp. SNU WT4. Taxonomy (NCBI): domain Bacteria; kingdom Pseudomonadati; phylum Pseudomonadota; class Gammaproteobacteria; order Alteromonadales; family Shewanellaceae; genus Shewanella; species Shewanella sp. SNU WT4. The sequence goes on along the minus strand of NZ_CP041151.1, from coordinate 3,923,191 downwards.
GTAAGGTATTAGTGCCTTTGTGCGGTAAAAGCATAGATATGCTGTATTTAGCTGAGCTTGGCCATAATGTCATGGGCTGTGAGCTCAGTGAGGTTGCAGTAACTGAGTTCTTTACTGAAAATCAACTCGATTACACTCAGCACACTCAGCACACTCAGCACACTCAGGCACAGCACCAACTCTTTAGCTGCGATCAAATTCAGTTATGGCAAGGCGATTTCTTTACGCTGCCTACTGCTGTAAGTCATGACTGCAGCGCCTTTTACGATAGGGCTGCCATGATAGCTATGCCGGAAACCATGCGCGCTGCCTATGCCGAGCGTTTGGCAATGAGTGTGGCGGCTAACACCCAAGGCTTATTAATTACCTTAGATTATCCCCAAGCTATGCTGTCTGGCCCTCCTTTTGCGGTCAGTGACACTTGGCTTAACACTCATCTAAGCCCTTACTTTGACATTGAATTACTTGAATCAAGTGACGCGCTTGCCGATAACCCTAAGTTTATTAAAAACCAAGTGCCTTGGCTGACAGAGAATGCTTATCTGCTCACCCGTAAAGCTTGATGGCGAGACAATTAGCGTTATTAATAAAGAACCACTAATAAATAAGCCGCTCATTGAGCGGCTTATTGCTGCTTAACATAACGCGTTAGAAGTAATATCTCAGCCCTAAGGTATAAACGTTCTCAGTGCCGACATCTTGGGCGACGTCGTTAAGATCATAGTCAGTTTTGTAATTGGCCCAGAAAGCATAAAAGATAGCGGCTTGCGAGGCATGATAATTGGCGCCTAAGGTCAATTGCTCGACTTGCACATCACTAATATTGCTATTTAATGCCACTATGCCTTGAAAATAATCCCCAAGCCCAGTTTGATCTTGGCCATACATGGCCTTTAAGTTCACGCCATCGAGATTGAGTTTATTAAGATTATATTGGGCGGTGACGTAATACATGTTGCCGTCGATATTGCGCAAGGTTATGTGCTCAGAATTTTGAAAAATTGCCCCAAGTTTTAAGTCATTAAAGCGCACCTGCGCGGCGCCGCGATAGCCCTTAAAATCTTCAACATCTTTACTATAAGCCGCTGACACATAGTACAAGGTACTTTGCAGATCGGGATCGCCTAAGGTGGTGGCTACTGAAAAGGGATAATCTGAAGTGGAATTATCATCATTCATTAATACTGTGCCGCTTACCGCAAATTGCTGCGAGCCAAAACTTGGGGATACATAGTTAACGCTATTGCTCTGTCTATCTTCCCCTGGCATTAACTGCGCCATCCAAGCGTTAGTATTATCAAACACATCAACATTACCTTCGGCATTATAAAACGCGGTATCGGTGCGGCCGAAGGTAAAAGTGCCCCAAGAGGTATCAAAGCCTAAAAAAGTATTGCGGCTTGATATGGGATCTTCAACCCCTGCGACATTGCCATCTTGCACTGAGACTTCAATCTGATAGATAACACTAAAATCATCCGTTAATTTCTCTACCCCTTTAAAGCCAACATAAGACCAGTTGTTTTCTAAGAAGGTGCCGCTCTCGGGGTTAACCACGACATCGCGGCCATTGCCATTGGGATTAGGGTTGATTGCTCGGCCTTGGTCGGTGTGGGCCAGCGCTAACTCTAAGCTGCCATAGATGGTGGGACCGCTGGCGCTTGCTTCCACACTTAAGATGGCCAGAGCCAACGCCGACAGAGATAACACTTGTTTGACTTGCTTCATATTCACTCCCTCCAGTGCATTCATTATGCGCGCGTGTAGCGCTAATATGCTGAGCCCAAAGCTTCTTATGGCCGTTACACTGGGCTTGGCACTGGCAAAGTGTAGTCAATAATCCTTATTTTTCATTTTGCAAAAAACAAAAAAAAGCGGCCGAGGCCGCTTTGGATAAGAGCACCAGTCTCTTTTTAGAAATCGTAACGTAAACCAACAGTCACTACGTTGTCGTCTTTCAGTTCAGTGTTCTTGTTGAGCAGCTTGTAGTCACCTTCGTAGTAAGCGTAGTGACCAAAGACTAAGGTTGATTTACTCAGACGGTAATCAGCACCGACTGTGTAGCTGTTAACGTTAACGTCTGTGGTGTTCGCACCAACAACACCGGCATTCTTAAAGTAGCTACCTAAGCCTGATTCATCTTTGGCGTATTCAGCTTTCAGGTTAACTCCATTGAGGTTGTAAGCTACGTTGACTAAATAGCTGTTACCTTCCATGTTGGATTGGCCTGATACTTGGCTTTCTGATTTTTGGAACAAACCACCAATCTTAAAGTCGGCCAATTTTACTTGAGCCACACCACGCCACGCTTCAATGCCACTAATGCCATCGTTATAGGCAGCCGCGACATAATAGTTTTGAGCCTTAAGAGCACTATCACCTAAAGTAGCGCTTAATGCGTACTGAGTGTCACGAGTGTCAGCTTGGTTATCTGCCACCAGATAAGTCGCATTTAAGGTAATTAAATCAGCAATTTTAGGTGAGTAGTACCAAATACCGTCAGCGCTACGGGTTTGGCCTGCCACTAAACGGTCGATATCGGCGTTAGTATTACCAAATAAATCGACGCCGCCTTCAGCTTGCTTAAATACTGTATCGTTACGACCCACTAACGCAGTACCGTAGTCAGTTTTTAAACCTAAGAAAGTATTACGGGCTTTAAATGGGTTGTTGCCGCCTTCAATGGTGGTGTTTTCTACTTGGAATTCCATCTGGTAGATAACATCAACGCCGTCAAACAGCTTCTCGCTACCATTCACGCCTAATAATGAGAAGTTATTCTCTAAGACAGTGCCTTCTTTACCATTTTGGGTCGTAGCACCTGTATCTGAGTTAGTCACAGATAAATCTAAGCGACCATAGAAATTAGGACCATCGGCCATGGCGGCAGCTGATGACAGTGCCAGTAACGAGGCGATAGTAGCGGAAATAACTGTGTGCTTCATGTGTTGCTCCCTAAAACATCCGTAGATTTGTTAGTTATTTGAATCCTCAATTGCTGCCGATATCCTAATCGGTAACAAATTACCTACTATTCTCACAGTTTTGTTTTGGTAAAATTGTGTGTTAGTTCAAACTTTTAGCTATTTACCACTAAAGTTGAATTAATCTTAATCATTTAGGCGTCTTTTTGGGCGGATGATTTTTGCGCAGCGAGTACGATGCTTTGATGGCACTAGCCCCCTAGGGCAGAGGTTGAATATTTATCTATGTCCATAAAAAAAGCGGCTCAAGGCCGCTTTTTTACAGGTTTAGACGGGCGATTAAGCCGTCTTAGAAGTCGTAACGCACGCCCACAGATAACACGCTGTCATCTAAATCGGTAGTGGCACGGCCAGTCGCCTTAAGATCACCACTGTAGTGAGCAAATTGACCGTACACTAAGGTTGACTTAGCTAAACGGTAATCCGCACCCACGCTGATGTTGGTCAGGCTAACGTCAGAAACTGTTGAAAGGAATCCTTTGCTATCAGTTTGATCTGCCGCTAGGTTCTTCACTAAGCCACCTAAACCACTGTCATCTTGACCAAATTGCACTTTCAGGTTCACGCCATTTAGGTTGTAAGCCGCGTTAACAAAGTAAGTGTTACCTTCAAGGTTGCTATAAGTTTGGCTGCGAGTATTTTGGAATAAAGCGCCAAACTTGAAGTCATTACACTTAACTTGGCCTACTACACGGTAAGCTTCGATGTTCTCGATACCGTCCATATAGGCAGCAGCGACATAGTAGTTATGAGCCTTCAGGCCTTTATCACCTACAGTGGCACCTAAGGCGTATTGGGCCTTGCTGGTTTCGTGATTATCAGCCATTAAGTAAGTGGCATCAAAGGTGACTAAGTCAGCAAACTTAGGTGAGTAATACCAGATACCATCGGCAACACGGCCTTGGCCAGCCACTAAGCGGTCGATGTCAGCATTGGTGTTGCCGAACATATCAACATTGCCTTCCGACTGCTTGAATACTGGATCGCTACGGCCAATTAATACTGTGCCGTGTGAGGTTTTTAAACCTAAGAAAGTGTTACGAGCTTTGAATGGGGTTTTGCTGCCTTCAAGGCCAGTGTTCTCTACCTGAAATTCCATTTGATAGATGATATCAAAGCCGGTAGCGATAGTTTCGCTGCCTTTCAGACCGATATGAGAGAAGTTGTTTTCTAATACAGTACCGCTTTTTTTGTTTTGGGTAGTGTAGCCATCATCAGCATTGGTCAATGCTAAGTCTAAACGACCATAAAAGCTTGGCTCAGCAGCAAAGGCTGAAGTAGAGGCTAAGGCTAAAGCCGCGATGATAGATGAAGAAATTAATTTGCGTTGCATCTGTTGCTCCCAAAAATCCATAGGATTGTATTTGTTTTCAATTAGATGTTGACTCACAGATCGTATCTGATTGACTTGTAGTGCGCGGGAGTCTGCCTACATTTATGGCTGAAATATGTGATCTAACTCTCTGTCGATGTTGAGGTGGCGCTATATTGAACAGGGTTTTACTTATGAAAAACAATTGAGTGCCATTTATTTACCTAATTCATTCATAACTTATTCATTAATTACTTTTCCTATCAGCATATACGGCTGATATGGCTGACATTAAAGCTATTATTTAAGTATTCCCCCTTAAAAAAATCGGATGGTTTGCGCTAGTGGTGAGCTCTGCTAAAATATCGCCTTAATTTTTGCGCCCTCACGCGCGTCCATATTTTCGTTGAGCTGAGTGGTTAAGCCGCTCATTCATTGCAATCCATAGGTGAAATACATGACATTGTCAGCAGGCTATCTTAATCGCTTTGGCGGTATCGGCCGTTTATATGGTGCGAATGCACTAGAGCGCTTTGCCGCGAGTCAGGTATTAGTCATAGGCATTGGTGGCGTGGGGACTTGGGTGGCAGAAGCCTTAGCGCGCAGCGGTATCGGTCATATTAGCTTGATGGATCTTGATGATATCTGCGTGACCAACACTAACCGTCAAATTCATGCGTTAGCCTCAACGGTTGGTCAATCAAAAGTGGAAGTCATGGCGCAGCGTATTCTTGAGATTAATCCAGAATGCCAAGTCACTCAGATTGAAGACTTTTTAAGTAGCGATAATTTGGCCGAATATTTACCAACCGATGCCACTAAGCCTGCTTATGTGGTGGATTGTATCGATGCGGTTAAGCCCAAAGCGGCGTTAATTGCTTGGTGTAAGCGTAATAAAATTAAGCTCATTACCATTGGCGGCGCTGGTGGACAAAAAGATCCGACTCAAATTCAGATTGTTGATTTAGCGCGAACGATTCAAGATCCGCTGTTAGCCAAGGTGCGTAATATTTTACGGCGCGAATATAACTTCAGTAAAAATGTTGACCGTAAGTTTGGCGTCGACGCTGTGTTCTCCACTGAGCATTTAACTTACCCTGGGCAAGATGGCCAAGTCTGTCACTCTAAACCTGAACAAGGTGGCAGTATGCGCATGGATTGCAGCTCAGGTTTTGGTGCCGTTACTGTGGTTACTGGCACCTTTGCTTTTGTGGCAGTGAGTCGAGTGCTAACTAAATTAGCCGCGGCGGCTAATGCGTAAGTGCTGGGCTACTAATCAAAAAACTCAATATCCCCTGAGTAATAGTATTCCGCCGGTATATTTAAAATGAAACAAGCGCCAATTGAGCCAGCGCTATAACTCAATTGTCCTTGAAGCTGAGTGGCAGCGTTAAAGGCTGCCGACAAACCTAAGCCAGTATTGCCGGCGCTGCGGCGCGTGGTGTAGAAGGGCTCAAATATTTTACTCTGCTCGATAGCGGATACGCCGGCGCCATTATCTTCAACCGTCACAATTACTTGCGACGCTTCAGTTTGCGCGCTGACAATCAGCTGATTGTCGCGCCCAGCACTAAAGGCGTGGCAATAGCTATTAGTCATAAGATTGCTGATGATTTGGCTTAATAAATTCTGATCGGTAGTAACATGCAGTGACGCATCGATGCGCAGTGTTACTTTGACATCAAAGTCGGCAAACTTGCTGTTTACCGCCTGCTCAATTTCTTCCACCACTTGCCATAGATTTTTACTGTAGCGCGATTCAATGCATTGCTGCGCCGCCACAGTTTTAAAACGCTGAATTAATTCCCCCGCCTTAGTGACATTGTTAATGATGAGCCTGCTGGCTAAATCGCATTCTTGCAATCTATCGGTAATGTCATCCATGCTGGTGCTGGGCAAGGGCAGTAAGGTTTCTATTTGTTGTAAAGATTCTTGCTGACTACTGGCCGCCGTTAAACACACGCCAATTGGGGTGTTAATCTCATGCGCCACCCCTGTGACTAAACCGCTTAAGGCCGCCATTTTTTCCTGCTCAACCATGATGCGCTGGGTATGACTTAACAGTAATAACGACTGTTCCACTTCCTTGGTTTGCTCTTTTATCTGCTTTCGCAGTTCCTCTTTATAAGCCAATTCGTTTTGTAATAACTGATTACGTTCATTAAACACTTCTTCTAAGGTCTGCTTGGATTGCAATAATTGCCCATAAGAATGGCGCAAATATTGCTGAATTTTATTGATAGCCGCTGCCACTTTATTGAAATCAGAATGCCGGCTGACATCGGCGAACACTAAGGCTGGCACCTTGTCATCGTTCATCAGTTGGTCGCAATACTGGCTTAACTGGCGCAAATGGCGGCTGACAAAATGCCACAGTAAAAACAACGCCATCATCCCCACTAACAAGGTTTGTAAGCTACTGAGAATTAAGGTGGATAAGGCTAAATGGATAAAGGGTTGTTGGTTAACATGACTAGACGATTGCAGCATTAGCTCGGCCTTACCGGCATTAATGGCTTGGTTCACTTGAAACAAGCGCGCATTGATAGCACCCGCCTGATAGTCGTGCTCACCAAGCTTAATACTGGCGGCGCCCACTTGTGGCATAGCTGTGATGATGGCTAATGTGTGCTCGATTTGTGCGCTAGTCTGTAACTGATTGGATTGAGATAGTTGCTTGGCGAGTTGCTGACTGAGTTGGGTGAGTTGCTGCTGTTGATGCTGTTTATGTTCATGATAAAAGAAGGCCAGCTGTAAGCCTGAAATAATTAACACTGAAAGTAAGCAAGCGAGCATGATGCCAAGCCAGATGCGCTTATCTTTTTTTGAGCCATTAAATTGCTTTAAAAATATCCACATAGCCGCGAAAGGTTTTCCTTAACCTCAGACAATAGACTAATCATAGTCGTCGATAGTGAGCTCTGCTGAGTGAGTCGGTATCAATTTAGCCATATCTTGGCATTTATATTGCTAGATTTGGCAGTAAGTAGCGGTAAGTCAATTCTCTGGCGGCGGATACTAGCAATGTATAAAAATATAGTTAACTCATTCAAACATAAAGGATCGCAAGAGCATCTGGTGACTGTCATGTTATGGTTACTGTTAGCCTCAACCGCCTTACTTATCATGCCTGTGTCCTTGCTGGAATGGCTACGAGTGGCCGATGTGGTGGCGGCTTACGATCATTTTATTGGTTTAATTATGCTGATTGCCGCAGCCTATTTTGTTAGCCGTATCATGAGTTTTTTGATGGATGAAGCCATAAGCTTATTAAAAGATAAGCGCTTAGGCGAAACCATAGAGCAAAAAGTGTCCGTGCTCGATTTGGCTGAACGCGCAGTGCTACGCGAATTTTTTTTACAAGCAAAGAGCGTGTTAACTTTGCCCATCAATGATATGGCGGTAAAGGGTCTTGCTAATAGCGGTATATTGCAATGTGTGGGCAATGAACATCATTACGCCATTCATGGGCCGACCGCTGATTATCGCATCGCCCTTAAAGCACGCAGTTACTTAAATCGTAAAATATTGCGCCTACCAGCGGGGGAGCCGAATCCTGAAGAGATGCAGTTATTATTGCGCACTCGCCCAGCTTTTATGAATCAACTGGTGCAAAACCGTAAGCATGTGGCTTAAGGCGCTAATAATTAACGGACTAAAACTTAAAGTTAATACTGAAGCCATTAGCACTCAAAGCGTTAGCGCCTATCGATTCGATAATAGGCGCTAAAGGCTATGCTGATTAAGCCGTAGGATCGGCTGATTTTTTAACTATCATCCAGCCAAGATAACTGATGATGGCGAGTGTGCTAAAAATCACTAGCATAGACAGTAAACCAATCGCGTTGCCAAACATCAAATCCATCCAAAAAGCCATAAAGTCATCTCCATCATCCCTAATGGTGGCAATCCTAAATTACTTATGGCGCAAGCATAATGATCTTGATCAAATGTTTCTCAATTGTTGCGCTGTGGTGTTTTTAGCTGGCATTGAGAGTGATTAATGCGAGCATTCACGCAAGTGAGGGTGTGCTAATAGCCGCTTTGCTGTAAAAGTGTGCACTTGCATCATTGAGTGAAAACAGAGGCTTGTCATTGGCCATAGGCTATGTATAATGCCTGACATTCGCAGTGACACAGTGATTGCGAAACATGTAGATGCCAGTGTGGTGAAATCGGTAGACACAGGGGATTCAAAATCCCCCGCCCTTAAAGCGTGCCAGTTCGAGTCTGGCCACTGGTACCATTCTTCTTCGGAAGACATAAACCGACCTTGAGTCGGTTTTTTTGTACCTGAAATTTGGTTTCCGGTCGATATCCTGTGCTTTGTTAGCAAAAACTCCTTTCCCGCAGCACCAACTCCAGCATGGCTTTCTGGTCAGTGAGCAATCCAGCTTCAACATACTCATTATCTAGCAAGATTACGTTCCGGTACTGCTCTGGTCGTTATGTGAATTTTCTTAGCAGTAATACTCGACTCAAGATGAGTTTATTTAGGCTTGGGCGGTCTCATTGAATCCCCTGTGTCTACCAATTTCAGTCTGATGAGTTGTAAAAATTAGCCGTATTTTGTTGACGCCGTCGTCGGAAATGTAATGCGTCGACGACGACAAGGTTTAGGGTAAAAATTCTAAAAATGAAGTTGCCACCGTAACCACCAAAGTTTCAAATACATATTACTACCTTGATATCAGCTCAATTGAGGTACTCATATGCTCAACCATCTTCAAACCAAAAAGTTCAAATTCACCACCGCCAATCTTAAAGCCCTACCTCGTAATCCATCCCATTCATCATCTACTGAACTTGAATTTTCAGACACCGAAGTTATCGGCCTTAAATGTTTATCAGGCAAGACGGATAGCAAACGCTTTATGCTGAGGTATTCCATTAATGAGCAAAAGAAGTCGATTGCCATAGGACGTTTTCCTGATGTGGATTTAATGTCAGCCAGGAAGATAGCCCGGACGCATAAGACTCAGATTGCTCAAGGACAAGACCCAAGGCAAGAGCGTGACCAATTACATGCCGTACCAACCATTAGTCAGTTCTTTTACGATACTTACTTACCCTTAGCTAAGAAGCGCAAGTCTAGCTGGAACAAGGATAAGCAGCGTTTTAACGACCACTGCGGCACTATCGCGCATCTGAAATATAGTGAGTTAACAGCTAATCACATTATCCAAATCCAATTACGGATGAATGCTCCCAGCAAGACTAAGCCTGCCTCATAGACTGAACCTTAAGCATTAAGCTGTTCATAAATTCCATCTAACGTTATGTCTTTCTTAGATTTTCTCTGTTGTGCTTTTGGAGCGTTCTTCGTTATATAACGGATCGCCCAATCAATCTTATCTATTATTTCTGACCATGATTTGTGGCTAATGCACTCAAATATGGGCAGCAGCCACACATCAACATTCTTTGCAGCCTTGAATAACGAAACTGAAGGCATTATCTGCAGTGCCGTACTGCGTCTAATGCACAATGCCAATAAACTGGCCCAGACTAAGCCATCAACGATGGCTTTTTGTGCTGTAGCAAATCGCTGCCAGTTAGTATGAGATTTCAACTCTTTAAACATCAGCTCTATCTGCCAGCGACAGCGATAAATTGCCATAATATCATCTGCAGAGTAGGTTTCTCGTGGCAGATTAGTAAGCCAAATGCAAAATCGTTGTTCTTCGGCAAACCAGCGTCTTATTACCCGAAATGTCTGATTGCCTCTACAAACCGCCAAATCAAGCACCTCTGTCCGATTGGTGCGGCGCGTAATCTCTTTGAGTTTTTTGCCTGCCAACTTAGTCAGTGTTCGACCTTTACAGTTCCTCGCTTCGATGACCGTCGGGTTGAGGGATTTGGCTCCCCGAAAAATGTAGAACCCTCCATGCCGCTCAAGCTCGGCAAAGTAATCAAAGTCTGGGTAACCTGCATCTGCTAGCAGCAATTTGTTGTCCATCGTTGCTGGTTTAGGAAGATAATCTCTCTCCGAAGCCGTGTCGGCACTAATCGTCATTGCAGTAAGACTAAAGGTTTTGAGAGACATGGTCATATGGCACTCTATCGCTGCAGGGTTACGCTTAAAGCGGCTTGGATAAACAGATGCCAACTGCCTATGAACGTGAAAAGAACTACCATCTTGGAGCAACACATCATTAAAACAAGACATCTTATCGGGTAATTGAGCACATTGCTGCCGGGCAAATTGTGCGATAGCAAACTGTACTAACTGACGCATGAATAGAGGAAAAGCTTCTTTTCTGAGCTGATTGTGAAAAGGTTTGTAAGCCACATTATCCATTTCGGTCAGACACATCCCGTTGAACTGCCTGAGCAGATCGGCAATTGAAGTACAATTCCCCTTACTGAGCGCCGAAATCAGACTGAGTACAAGTTGTTCGGGCAAAATCGCTCGACATCGTTTCATGAGGCCAATATTTTTTGCCGTTTTTTGAAGAAAGTGAGCGCTAAAGAATTGCATAAACTGCTTTTTAAGAGAGATAATCATCACTGGCCTTTTTGTGTTTGATGGTTTGTTTGGCGACAATTATCAGATCACAAATAAGGCCATTTTTCTATCTAAATAAAAGCGTTAACTCTTAAGATCCTGTCTATGAGAGCCGACTAGCGTTTTAGGATATTGATTTTAGGGCTTGAGCTCTTTACAGGTTTAAACAGTTTCGCTCGCGCTTTGCATCAAGTGTGTTAAGCCATTAACGTATGACACTCTTTGCTCAACGCAGGCTTGATTTGGACGCAGTGATATCTTGGCACCTAAGAAGCCCAATGTTGACGGGGTGCTTAAGGCAATACACTGACGAATTTGCTCTAAGGTCAATAATGAATGCTCAGCGTAATCTTTAATGCCTAAGGCTTGAGCTGGTGGCATATGAGTGTCTTGCCATTGACCATAAGGGCCTGCGTAATCGCTCGCACCAGAAAACATTAATCCAGTTAATAAGTTAGCTTTTTTAGCTAACTCGATATGCTGCAATGGGCCGGTAGTACTACGAGTTTCAATGGCAGAGCGTCCCCAGTTAATGCAGATACCAATATCGCCATTAAGCGCTTTATTTACATTGGTAATAGCTGTGATTTCATCTTCTAGGCGCATAAAGCCTTTCGCTGGCGCTTGACCCGCCACATAGGCATCACAATGCTCAATCACCAACTTTGCGCCATGCCAGTTGCTAGACTGCAAGCTAGTTAACGAGGCTTCAAGCGCCGCTATGGATGATTGGCTAGCTTCGGTGATCTTAGGTGCAGTATGTATCATGATGGCGCTGACGGCTTGGCGGCCTAAATGATCATTCAGTTTTTTGATAGCTACTTGCGCTTGTTGATAAAACGCAATCGCCGCTTGTCTGCCGGCTTCATTGGTGGAGGCAATACCAAAGTGTGGATTTTTGGCTAATTGCGCCATCACACCCGGAATTGAGGTAAAGACAAATTGCCAATCTTTATCGATATTATTAAGAAACCACTCATCATCAAAGGGATGCAAAGTTCCTGTGAACGGGTGTTCGATGCCACCTATGTTATCTTGTGATTTAAGCTGTTGGTAATACTCGGTTTCTAACTCTTTATTCCAGCTCACGCCAGAGGGTGCGCTGGCGTAGGCGCCAATAATATACTTCATTAAATACTAGCCTTAGGCAGGAGTTGATCGTCAAAAAGGTGTGGCTCATTACACCATTGCTTTTTTGCTAAAGCAATTTATCTGCGCCTCAGTTGCGCTAATTGAGGCATTCATCAGGTGACGTCAGCCTTATGCTAACTGTTGGCAGAATAGATATTTAGATGCTTTATTGCGTCAGCAAGGTTACTGGGTTTAGTATGAGCACCATGTGGTATAAAAATATTGGAACAGTCATTATTGGTCAAAATAAGCCATTAATTAGTCTATACCAAGTGGCTGCTTATTATCTTTCGCTGATAATGGCTTATCTGCATTAACGGTAAGCCCTGTTATCGGCTGCGCTTGGACATAAATGCTCACGGCTAATAAGGTGATAATGCCTGCTATGGCAGCGCTTAAACTGTGGTGCAGTAGTAAATGGCTTAAGATGAAAGTGGCGATATCTTGCCAACTATCTATGAGCACTAACTTTACTAGCAAGCCAAGATACAGGCTGGTGTGTAGTAACAGCGTGGCCAAAAACACTTGGCGAAACTTCAATTCAAGCCTCTGCTTATCTAAGTGTTGACTCCAGCGCTGATACACACTCGTTAACATGAGTCCAAGCAAGGCTAAGCCCATACTCAGCATGGCCATGCCAAGTAACGAGGTTTTGATGATGAGGATAATTAGCAGTACTAACAACCATTGGAAATAACGAGGCATGATGCTCAGATGAAGTGGATGGCCAAGTCAATATAAGGGCGAAGCTTAGCCATCCAGGCTTAATTGTGAATGAATGGCAAACTTAGCTGCTTAAGATTTTTAATGGCAGGGCTAAGATGTCATCGCCGCTGCTGGCGAAATACCAAATGATTGCGATTAAGGCGCCAACTGTCAGTAAATACCAGATGGCTGAAAACACTTGGCCATATCTATCTAAGGGCAATAAATGGCTGTGATGACGACTGCGCCATTCAAACACAATTTCAACACTGCCTATCAATAACAAAAAGCCCAATAAGGCTAATCCCAAGCTGTAACTGATATAAACGCCGATGGCGGCGCCGATAACGCAAGCTGCTAACCCCACTATGCTATTCATAGAAAAGCTGATGCTTTTTAGGATATGGCCACCGTCTAACGGCAAAATTGGCAGTAAATTAAAGAGGTTTAACAGGGCGTTAAAGCTTGCAAGGCCCGCAAAAAAGATATTGCCAGTGATCCAGTAAGCCACTAAAGATAACAGCGACATAAGTAGGCCAAAGGTCGGGCCCATGATAGATATCACTACATCTTGCCAGCGGGTATTTATCTTTTCATCACTGAGGGCTAAGCCGCCCATAAAGGGGATGAGATAGATGCCTTTGGTTTTCATGCCAAAGTATTTCATGGCGCGAATATGGCCATACTCGTGAAACACTAAACAAGCTATCAGTGCTAAAGCAAATTGAAATGAAAATAGCCAAGAGTAAGCGGCGATACTGGCGCCAGCGAGCACAACTTTAATCACCTTAGCGCTTTTTAGTAGCTTAAAACCTAAAGACGCTAAGCCCACTAAGCTTAATTGCGAGACTTTAACCGGTGCCACCACAGGCGTTTGCTGCTCAATATCGTGCTGGTTGCGCTGGCCTTCGGTGACTAATTTATCTTGCGCGTATAGCTGATAAGACAGGGAAAATGGCTGCCAATTAAGATCTATCTTTAAGGTAATAGTGAGCGTTTGCTCACCGGATTGGAGCTGGAATTGATGACTGCGCTGTCCTTGGTTATCGGCGCTTGCTGGGCATTGTGCCACTAAGGCATTGTCCCAATACACGGCCTGCCAGCCAGCTAACGACGCTTCGAGGCGTAGCGGTTTTCCTAAACAATCAATATTCAGCAGTTGCACTTGTACATCCAGTGAGAAAAAACGCCATTATGCCAAAGTTTTAGCCTGCAGGCGTGCGCTAGTTGTAACTAATTTTCTCAGCAGTTGAGGGGGTGCTAGGGTTAGCAAGAATTTAAACCAGCTTGCTAACCCTATGTCTTGAGTAGATAAGCTAATTTAGCCTCGTTGGCGATAGAGCTTATATTTGTTAGTGCTCGCTATCACGTTAACGCTTTGTTTAAAGGCGCTGGCGATTGCATCGCCATAAGGTAAGTGTCCATTAGCCACAATTTGCCATTGACCACCTTTCGCCAGTTGCTTAGCGCTAGCGCTAACAAAGTCGGTGGCAATTTGGGTGGTGCTTTGTAAGCCATCATGAAACGGTGGGTTAGAAATTACCGCATCAAATTGACCTTGAGTCTGAGCCAAACCATCTGATGGATAAACCTTAGCCTGCATGTTATTCGCTTTGAGGGTTAATTCACACGCGGCCAATGCCATGGCGTTAATGTCGACACATTCCAGCTGTAATTCTGGCTGAGCTTTAAGTAACGCTGCGGCAATCACCCCGGCGCCACAGCCAAAATCTAACACTCGACCCTTAAGCTGCGGTAAATGCTGCAGTAATAACTGCGTGCCCAAATCAAGCTTAGACTCACTAAATACCCCCACCAAATTACAAATGGTGAGCTCGCCTTGCGGTGTTTGTAATTGATATTGGCTAGCAAAATCATTGAGATTGAGTGGCGCAGACGCTGCCATTAACTCACTAACATACAGCAGACTATGACGGGCATTATCGATTTTATGTGCTGGGCTAAACCACGCTGGCATCATCTTAGCGATGGATTTAATACCGCCTTTATTTTCGCCGGTCACCAGCACTTGACCACCAATATTGAGGTGATGGGCGGCCAGTTGCAGTAAATACGGGAATAAATTCTTAGCTTTAGGAAAATAGATGATCACTGAATCAAACTTATCTGGCTGTGGCCATCTGTGACCAAAATGACAGGTGAGCTGCTTATTCGCCTGATTGTTAAGACCTAAATGGTGATGATAATCCAACGCGAGCGCGCCGACTTGGGGCGAGCTATGGCTGAGTTCCACGGCTAATGAGTCACCTTCATGATTGAGAAGTAACACGCTTTGGTCAGAAATTAGCGAGTGGTTGCGCATAATAAGTTGAGATGGATTAGTGAGCACTTTGGGGTCATCGGTTCAATGAGAATGATGGCAATTATATCCTAACTAAGCCTTTTTTTGACAGCGCCTCACGGATGTCATTATTTTTATCTATGCTTAAGTGGCTAAGATAGAATGTTAATGGCAACAAGGATGTGTTGCTTTATATCCCCCTTAGACATGGAAGTTCTGCTATGTACAAGCTAGCGTTATTGCTGCTGTGTTTATGTGTTAGCAGTAATCTTAATGCGCAATTTTTTGTGATTACTCATGACTCTAACGCTGAGACTCTGTCTGAAAGTGACCTACGGCTGATTTTTTCTAAGCAGCGGACATTTTGGCAAGATGGCCAGCCTATCCGGGTGTTTATTCTGCCGCCGCTATCAAGCTTACATCAAGATTTTTGCCGACAAGAATTGAAACTAATGCCCTATTTTTTGCAAAAAAAATGGGACCAAAGAGTGTTTTCTGGCACGGGCGACCGGCCTGAAGTGGTCAATAATGAGCAAGACATGTGGCAAAAAGTGAAAGCTACGCCAGGGGCCATTGGCTATTTATCGTCTGAGTATCAAGCGCAAGGAAATCGCAATGGCAGTCATTAATCACCGGATATTCGTTTGTTTGTGCGCCGCGCTTATTAGCCCCCATTTACTGGCAACATCTTGGCAGGCCAATGGCTTTATTAGCCAAGCTTATATGCATACCGAAAATAGCCGCTTTATTGTGGGTGATGATAACGACAGTTTTGCACTGACCGAAGCTATGCTTGCCACCTCTTGGCGTTCAGACTCGCCATTACGCTTAGCTGGCGCCCTTAATTATCGACAATGGGGCGAATTGACCGACAGTCGCGTTAATTTTGATTATCTGTTCGTGGAATACAATTGGCACTTGTGGCAAGGGCAGCAAGGCATACGGCTTGGGCGCGTGAAGGGTGAATATGGCCTGTATAACAGTACCCGTGATGTGCCTTTTACTCGGCCAAGCATCATATTGCCGCAATCTATTTACCCAGACTTGTATCGGGACGCGCAGCTTAGGATTGATGGCGGCGACTGGTTTGGTGAATATCTGTTAGCAAGTGGGGTGATTAATTGGCATGTCATCGCGGGGTTTCCGGCCTTTGGCGATGACTTAGCCGATAATATTTTTGGCAATCATTCTAGCGGTGAGTTTGAACCAGAACCTTATTATTCCGCCACGGTTAATTACCAGAGTTCAGCTTGGTATGTAGGCATTTCTTATTATCAGGCTGATATTGTTTTTAACAGCACTAGTTACATGTTAGATGGCAATTTAGACATAGATTCATGGGTAGCATCCTTGCAATATCGCCAAGACTGGTGGCAATTAACCTCAGAAATTAATCTGTTCGCAAATCTTACTGAAGGCATAAATCCAAATAATACCCAAGGTTATCAAAGAAATTCCCTAGGATTTTATGTGGAGGGGCGTGTGTTTCTGCCCAAAGATTGGCAGCTTTATTTGCGTTTTGACAATTATGATTTAGATAGCAATAACCGTAATGCTGAGGCTGTTAGCGCTGTGCAGGGCGAGCCTAAATATTTTAGTTACAGTAAAGATTGGACCTTGGGCGGGCAGTGGTTGTTTGAACCGAGCTGGATGCTAGCGCTTGAATATCATCAGTTAGATGGGGCAGCATGGGTGCCGTCATTTGTTAATCGCGATCCTCTTACTCAAGCCAAAGAGTGGTCGATTGTGGCAGCTCAACTCTCTTACCGATTCCAATGGTGATTCATGACAATTCAAGGGCGAAGAACCTGGTTTTTTAGTTTGAAATGGAAACTGTTGCTGGCGGTTATTATCATGATGACTTGCATTGGCGGCATTATTGCCAGAGTCGCTTATATCCAGCTGACTGATGAGCGCAATCAGCAGCTTGAAACTCAGCATCAAAGAGTAGCGAATCAGTTGCAGTTAGCCATTAATCAATCGGTTGAACGCGCTGTGATTGAAGTTGAACAACTTAACTTTGTGCTTGGCACTTATCCAGAGCCTCCTGCTGCAGTATTAGAGAAATTTTGGAGTGATATCCAAATGTTCTGGGAATTAGCCAGTTTGGCGATACTCACCCCAAAAGGGGACGTGATTACTCAGTTGGGACTTAATAGTGTCGGTGACTGGGGCGTTAAGCTCGCGGGCTTAATTGAGCCTAAGTGGCGCTTTGTGTGTAGCGATGAATGTCGCTTACAAATGTTGATCCCAACTGTGATCGCAGACAAAGCCGCCATAGTATTTTTTGAGATCAGCATTAGCGAAATCCTTAATCGCATTCGGCATGAAGGCGGCATTGAATTAGCCATTTTAGGGCCAAATGATAACCTTAATGGCAGCGATAACTATTGGGGGCGGCAGCTATTTAGTTTGAGCGATCGCGCGCGGATCCAGCCGATATTGCAACAAATTGAGCGTCAGAGCTCATGGCAGCAAGTATTTGATCATTATCGAGATGTTTACTCAATCAAGCAGCAGTCTTGGTTGGTGTGGAATTACCCCTTATTTGCCAGTGAAAATGGCCCCATGTTGCTGGTGCTCGCTAATATCAGCGCTTGGGATCAAGCCTTGCAGCAGTTTCAGCGCAACATTTTAGGTATACTTTTAGTGGGAGTATTATTGACCTGTGTGTTTATTTTTGTGATTGCTTGGGCGCCGCTGCAACGCATAGCTAATCATGCACACTTATTGCCGTTATTAGTCGAGCGGCAATTTAGTCAAATTCGCGAAGCTATTCCTAAAAATAAGCACCAGATCCTTGATGAGATAGATTGTTTAGATGGATCGATTTTGGATGTCACCTCGCAGTTAGAACACTTGGAATTCGAATTGGCCGCTTATACCAAAAAACTGGAGCGCTTGGCCATGCTCGATCCGTTAACTAACTTGCCTAATAAGGCCATGCTGGAGCATGAGTTAGAAAAAGCGATCGCTTGCGTGGGCCGAATTCACAATCAAGTCGCCTTACTCTTTCTCGATCTGGATGAATTTAAGCGGATCAATGACACCTTAGGCCATAACGAAGGCGATGAGATGCTTATCATAGTGTCTGAGCGCTTAAGCCGCTGCGTGCGTGCCATGGATACCGTCTTTCGCCAAGGCGGCGATGAGTTTTTGATCTTATTAAGGGGCATAGATCATGAACAAGAAGTGCGTAAGGTCATTCATAAAATTTTCTCCTCCTTGCAGCAACCTGTGGTGCTTAAATCCCACAAACTGATAGTAACCACCAGTATTGGGGTGGCTATGTGTCAGTCGAGTCATATGGCCGCCGCTGAGCTTATCCAACATGCCGATCTTGCCATGTATCAAGCTAAGGCTGCTGGACGCAGTAACTATCGGGTGTTTACTTATGATTTACTGCATCAAGCCAATAATCGTTTGATGATAGAGCAAGACATTGGGGCAGCGATTCGCGAGTGTCAGCTTAAGCTGTATTTGCAGCCGATTATCGCGCTTGATACTGGTAAGGTCAGTGGTTTTGAAGGGCTTATTCGTTGGTTTCATCCGCTGCGTGGTCTTATTTTGCCAGGGGACTTTATTCCTGATATTGAGAATAGCCAGGCAATTATTGATGTCGGTAATTATGTGTTGCAAGAAGGGGCGCGAATTTTAAAACGCTTACAAGCGATAGCGGGAGATGAGTTATATCTCGCCGTCAATTTATCGGCCAACCATTATTTATCACCTTGTCTTAGTCAAAATATCGCAGATCTGTTATCTGAACATCAACTTTCCCCAGGGCGCTTATTACTGGAAGTCACTGAAGAGAGTGTGATGGCGCAAGTGGATCGCGCGCGGATTGTCATGGAAGAACTTAAATTATCTGGGGTGAGAATTGCCATCGATGATTTTGGTACTGGCTACTCGTCATTAAGCTACTTAAAGCAGTTACCCTTTGATGTATTAAAAATTGATCGATGCTTTGTGTCAGGCATTAATGTTGAGGAAGTGGATACCCATATAGTGAACACTGTCATTAGCTTAGCCCATAACATGGGGCGCAAAGTGGTAGCAGAAGGAATTGAAACTATGGCTCAACTATCTTTCTTACAAACGGCTGGCTGCGAATTTGGCCAAGGCTATTTGTTTGCGCGGCCATTAAGTGAAGAGCAAACCATGAGCATGTTGGCGCAGATTAATTCAAGCTTAGTCTGGCCCATTGCCCAAGACGCAGCGCGTTTTGGGCAATTAGGCAGCTAACGCCTTATTGAATTTAGGCTTGTGGCACTGGCACTGGCACAGGTTTTGGTGCAGGCTTTGGTACTGGAGCTTGTATTTCTGCCGGTGCTTTTGCTGGAGTGGATGTTGGCGCGTTAACTACTGGTGCTTTAACTTCTGTAGCTTTAGCCTGTGGCGCACTAGCTTTAGACGCGGCTGGGACGGCAACTTTTTTAGCATTTTGTACTGGCAATAAGCTAAAGAGTTTAGTGGCAATATCGGTATTATCTTGATGACCATTAAAGAGATTCGCGCCGGCGCCGGCCGCAAATACTTGCACATCAATACCTGTATGACCACCTGTGGTCCAGCCGGTATGAGTGCTGATATCGATAATTTGGGTGAATGTCTTAACTAACGCTTTATGGGCATCTTGGTCTTGGCTTTTGGCTGTGCTTATTTGTGAGATTTGCTCAGGGCTAAGAGGCGCAGGCCATAAGCGCTGTAACTCATCTTGCCAAGTCGTTGCATCTGTATCTTCAAAGGCCAACAAGTGCTTGGCTAAGCTATCTGGGGTCATAGTCATGGCGCGCACTAAGCTTGGATCCCACAGGTATTGATCATCGCGCCCTAAAGTTAAACCGCCGGTATCATGATCGGCAGTGACAACAAGTAAGGTATTTGGGTGCTGGCGGACAAACTGCTCGGCCACTTCAATGGCATTGGCAAATTGATGCATCTCACCTAATAAGGTCGCAATATCATTATTATGGCCAGCCCAATCAATTAAGCTGCCTTCGACTAACAGCACAAAACCATTAGGTTGCTGCGATAACAATTCAAGCGCCTTAGTGGTGAGCAGGCTTAAGCTATTGCTCTCTGGCTCATCCAGCGCCCAAGGGAGTTGCACATCGGCAAACAGGCCTAGCACCTTGCCAGATTTGACGCTTTCAAGCTCCTTGATATCAAGCAGTACTTGATAGCCTTGGCTGGCAAATTGGTCGCGTAATTCTGGTGGAAAATAGCGCTGCCCGCCGCCAAGTAATACATCAGCCCCAGTGGTGAGATAGCTTTGAGCTAACTCATCATAGTTTTTACGACTGACGTTATGGCTTAAAAAGGCAGCAGGGGTGGCATGGTTAATCTGCGAGGTCACGGCTACACCGGTCGCCATGCCACGCTTTTTTGCTTCTTCAAATAAGGTCTGTACTGGCTTTTGCTCGGTATCGACACTCACGGCGCCATTATAGGTTTTGACACCAGTGGCAAGCGCTGTGGCGGCGGCGGCAGAATCTGTGACATAGCCACTTTGATGGGCAGGAAAGGTGCTAGCATTGCCGACTAACAGGCGATTAAATACTGTTTCTTCGACTTCTTCGCTGGCAGGTTCGTCGCGATATAATCGATAAGCACTGGTGTAAGCCGGCCCCATGCCATCACCTATCATTATGATGATATTTTGGGGACGCGCAGGTAGTTGCGCTAACCCTTCGGCACTTGCCATAGGGGAAACAGAGGTAAGAACAAGTAAAGTTCCTAAAAGCCTTGTCATCATAGACATACTAGCAAATCCTTTTTTATTATTTACTTAGCGGCCAAGCGGCGCTCAATAGCATCCATCAACATGCCAGTAATATCCACCTTGAATGCTGCTTCAATTTCGCGGATACAAGTTGGGCTGGTGACGTTAATTTCAGTCAGCTTATCACCAATGACATCCAGACCAACAAACACTAAGCCGCGACGTTTAAGCTCAGGGCCAATAGTGCGGGCAATGTGCCAGTCAGATTCAGATAATGCTTGCGCTACCCCAGTGCCGCCAGCAGCTAAGTTGCCACGGGTTTCGCCTTTTGCCGGAATGCGGGCTAAGCAGTAAGGCACTGGCTCACCATCAACCACTAGAATGCGTTTATCACCGGCACTGATGTCAGGAATAAATTGCTGCGCCATGGCATAACAGCGGCCATGTTCGGTCAAGGTTTCGATGATCACAGCTAAGTTTGGATCGTCTTGTTTAATCCGGAAAATTGAGCTGCCACCCATGCCATCTAATGGCTTAAGAATGATATCGCCATAGGTTTGATGAAAGGCGCGCAGGCGCGCAGCATCGCTCGTCACTAAGGTTTTAGGAGTGAACTGACTAAACCATGAGGTAAAGAGTTTTTCATTGGCATCACGCAGGCTTTGCGGCTTATTAATGATTAAGCAGCCTTGCTCCTCTGCGCGCTCTAGCATGTAAGTGGCGTAGATATATTCAGTATCAAATGGTGGGTCTTTACGCATTAACACCACATCTAAACTTGCCAGCGGGGCGATAACTGCCTCTCCCATTTGATACCACTTATCGCTATCCATGGCCACAGTCAGCGGGTGCATGCGCGCCATAGTTTGGCCATCTTCAATGGCAAGGTCGCCCATTTCCATATAATAGAGCTGATAACCACGGGCTTGTGCCGCCAATAACATGGCAAAACTAGAGTCTTTTTTAATATTGATAGAGCTGATGGGATCCATCACTATGCCGAGCTTGATCATGAGGTTGTCCTTGTCATTATGTTGGCTAAGCCAAAGCTGTGGTCGTTTTAGGTGGTTAGCCTAAATCGCCTAAATGGAGTTGCAGTAAGCTGATGGCCGTGAGTGACGCGGTTTCAGTGCGCAGCACGCGTGGCCCAAGGAGCACATCAGTAAATGTATGCTGCTCAGTCATTATGATTTCCTCGCGGGATAAACCGCCTTCAGGGCCAATCAATAAACGGATACGGCGATTATCTGGCGCCAAACCGCTAATTCCTGTGGCTGCGCGTGGGTGCAGGTTAAGCTTTAAGGCTTGGGTGTCTTCACTGCACCAAGCTTGTAAGTCCATGGCGGGGCGAATAACAGGTACGCGGCTGCGGCCACTTTGCTCACAAGCGCTAATGGCGATTTTTTGCCATTGCTGAATTTTCTTCTCTAAGCGCTCACCGGTTAACTTAACGCCGCAGCGTTCAGAAAATAGTGGCGTAATAGTATTAACCCCTAACTCTACGGATTTTTGAATGGTAAAGTCCATGCGATCGCCACGGGAAATCACTTGTCCAAGATGCAGGTTTAACGGCGACTCACTTAAGTTATCAGTGACTTCTATGATATCAACCAGTACATGTTTTTTGCCCGACTCAGTGATGCAGGCTAAATAATCACGGCCATCGCCATTAAATAAGCTAATGTGCTCGCCTGCTGTCATGCGTAATACTCGGCCAATATGGGCCGCACCGTCTTCATCTAAGCTCACGCTGCTATTAAGGGTTAACTCTGTGGCTTGATAAATTCTTGGTATTCTCATGGGATACTCTTACTTTATTCCGTTGCAATTTGAGCTAGATTGGCGGCATTACAACGAGTTTGAACAAAAGGATTATGATTGCCTTGATGGCGCGCTATGGCTTGATCGCGACGACACTCGGCTTCAGTCACGGGAAAGGTCTTATCCCAAGCGTGGAATAATTGTAACTGACTCTTAGCGATTTTCAGATGATAAGTTTGCTGCATGTATAAATAAGTTCGGGCGATTGCGCCGCGACTGGCTTTTGGCGGCTGCGCTTTTTTGGCACTAAAATCTACTACCATCTGGCATTGGCCATATTGCTTAGGCTTAGCATTCCAATCACTAAAACGATAATTACTGCGATCGCCATTCACTTCACCTATGGCTGGCACTAAGTTGTGAAGATCGGCTTCCATTTTGACAAATTCAGAGTCGCTATGGCATTGGCTACGTCCGCCTTTTTGCCAGCATTGACGCTGGTGGCCAAAATCCCAGGCTGGCACTATATGTTCCCATTCAATCCGATTCGCTCTCACTTCTTGTTTGCGTACTTGATAACCACAAGCGCTGAATGAGGGTTGCCATTTTTTGGTGGCAGTATCTATATCGCAGTCACAATAAAAGCTTTGCACTGGCCCCAGTTCTTTATAAAGCTGCTGGGCTATTTTTTTCGCTTGGCTGAAATTCTTGGGATGCTGCCCAGAAGCGTGCGCAGGCGCGAGCCATAGGAGACCCAAGGCGAGTCCCCACAATAAGTGTTTGAGCAAGGTTTATCCCTAAAAAATCAATAAATGCTTATAGTTATGGCCAAAGTCTATGGCTGCTAGCTCAGCTTGGCAAGTGTTGCCACCTCTGGGGCTAATATTTGTTGGCAGCGGCGACAGCGATATTTCATCTGCTGCTTAACCACCTTGTTGTGGCGGCGTATCGTTAGCATGATAGGGCCGCATTGGCAGTAATAAGTAAATTGCGAGCCACTGACCGATTGCACATTAAAGCTATGGGTAACC
This sequence comes from Shewanella sp. SNU WT4, assembly GCF_006494715.1. NCBI lineage: Bacteria > Pseudomonadati > Pseudomonadota > Gammaproteobacteria > Alteromonadales > Shewanellaceae > Shewanella > Shewanella sp. SNU WT4. The sequence goes on along the minus strand of NZ_CP041151.1, from coordinate 3,899,732 downwards.
CGCGGCGTTAGGCCGTAAATTGAGCGCATTAAGTGCTGCCATTCTTTGCCATGGGGTTTTACCCTGCCAAAGAGTTGAAAGCACAGTAAGTGACAAATTTCATGGGGCACTACTGTGGTAAAAAATTCAGATGAATTTTCTTGTAATAACACCGGATTAAACCTGAGCTTATTTTGCTGCAAGTGCGCTGTGCCTGCGCTGCGCCCCCGCAATGCCAAGCTGATACTGGCTCTGGGGATTTTTCGCTGTAACTGCTCTTCCGCACGAAGGTAGCTGTCTTCACACGCTTGTTTAAGCTGGATAATTAAGTCATTAGCAATGGATACTGGGCTAGGCATTGGCTTTAAGGTTAGAAACACAAACGCCTCATACTAGCCGTTTGCGCTTCTTTGCACCACATTAGTGTGCCGCCGCAGTTTCTATTAATAGTGTCAGTTGCCTGACGATGGCGGCTTCATAATCGCCATCATGGCCTTGAACCTTAGGGGTGTGAATATGGCCAGAGCGCACCTTGCTATTAAGTAGGTCTTTAACTCTTAAGGTGCGATATGTAATTTCATTGGACAAGTAGCCGCCGCCACTGCCTTCAACTGAGGTCATATTCAATATGGAGTCTAAACTTATGGCTTCCATCGGGCCTTGCTCTAAGGTGTTGACCTCACGATTATCATTAACTTGCCATTTGCCGCTGATACTTGCCATGGCTGTCACTGGCAGTGAAAATTCATAGAACGACTGGCCCTTGATGGCGGCTTGCTCAAACAGTGGCGCTTTAGGTTGTTGCAGACTCGCTCCTGTCATTAGGTTGCGATTATCTGGCGCAGATGCGCTGCGATTGCGCCCCACAAAACGCTCAAGATCAAAGTGATCGCGTCCCATACTCATAGTGATCACTAAATCAACATTATTGTCGCGAAAATAGGGCGTCATCAGCGCTTCTATCATGCCTTGATCAAAATCATCAAAACGCACTGGGATCATCACACTTTGAATTTCGGCCTGCTTGCCATTAACGCTAAATTTGTGGCCATCTAAGTGAAGCGCGCCTAATCCAGAAGGATTACTTTGATCTATATGTTTATCGAGAAAAAACGGATCGAAACCTGTCACTAGTATGCGGCGGGAAGACTTGGGATCGAAGCTGACATCACTCATGCCTCGTGAGGCCTGCTCTATGCTAGTCAATAGTATTTGGCGCTGCCACGGCGCTATGTTAAATCCTACCTTGCCACTAAGAATAATCTCGCGCATGGCTAATCTGGACCAATATAAGGCTCTATCGTCAGGATTACCGGCTTGAACATCACGTACGGCTTGCTGCCATAAACGCCGAGCTAATGCTGCGGTATCTTGAGTGAGAGTTAACTCGTTATTGGCGGCGGTTAATCTTTGTTGTAATTGATAAGGAAATGCCTGATAGCGCTGAGTCACCTCTGGCATGGCTGCTATGGCTTGGGCTAGACGCGCTTCTTCTACTGTATTGGCGGTCGGTAAATTGGGACCTGCCATACTTGGCGTTGCCACGCATAATGTTGCCATAACGACAGCAGACATGGAAAACAGTGAGTTACACAAGGGATTTGGCATGGAAGTTTCCTTTTCTTCAGACAACAACGGTTTTAGTATGCCTGAGCCTGTGATGGAACAAAACCATTGCAATAGCTATTACCGATTGAACAACATTTATGAGGGGCTAACGCAAAGATAACGTCATTATCGGCAGCGCAAGGAATAATAGTTAACTATGCTTATTCGGCGTATAAAATCACACCTTTATTTGGAGTTAAGTGGTTTTTGACATTTTTATACCTAAGAAGGGTTATGCCAATTGGAATAAGAGCTTCTAGTTAGGGGCTAAGGAATGGTGGTATGTGCTCAGTACTTATTGTGAGCAATAACAAGAATATGCCATATATCGAATCGTTATTGTCTGCTGATTACTACGTCACTGTATTGACCCATAAAGAATTAGGTCAAGCGGGCTCAGCAGATATCACGATAATAGATTTGCAGCATCTTAATGAACTTGATTGGTTAGAATCTTGGGTTCGTGCTGTGCATGCCAATACATTATTGTTGGTGATAGCTGAGCCTAGACATTTATCACTGATTAATATTAACGATGTTATTTCATTGTACGCTTGGGATTACCACACTACGCCTGTCGTCATAGATAGACTGCTCGTTACTATGGGGCGGATGCGCGGTATTTTACATATGCGTAAGCCTTGGCTAAATCGCCGCTTAAGGCAGATTAGCAGTAGCCATCAACCTGTTATTTGCTCGGTTGCTATGCAAAAACTGCAATGTCAGATTTTAAAAGTCGCTCCGACCAATATTCCAGTATTAGTTACTGGCCCTAGTGGCGCGGGTAAAGAGTTAGTGGCTCGTAAAATCCATCAACACTCAGAGCGCGCTAAAGGCGCTTGGGTGGTTGTTAACTGTGGCGCTATTGCAACTGGCTTATCATCCTCAGAATTGTTTGGTCATGAAAAAGGTGCCTTTACTGGCGCGATCCATCGCCATGTAGGTAAGTTAGCTCAAGCCGATGGCGGCACTTTATTTCTTGATGAAATAGGTGATTTGCCAATGGATCAGCAAACGCACTTATTAAGATTTCTGCAAGAGGGTTGCTTCGATGTTGTCGGCGGTAAAAGCTGCCGCGCTGATGTTCGCGTTGTATCCGCGACTCATGTTGACCTATTAAAAGCGATTGACGAGGGGCATTTTAGATTAGATTTGTTCTATCGACTAAATGGCGTTAATTTAGAAGTGCCATCCCTTAGCGATCGCATTGAGGATTTACCTGAACTTGCGCACAACTTGCTACTCGAAGCAGCGACGAGTGTTGGCGGGCCGGTGAAACCGTTATCCGATGAAGCTATGACAGCTATCTTAAAATATGCTTGGCCTGGTAATGTCAGGGAATTAATTAATCGCCTAAGGCGTGCGTTGGTGATGTCTGAAGGTATGGAGATCGGGCCTAAAGATCTTGATCTACCGCTTGAGATCTCAGTGAGTTCTCATCCACTTTCTTGCTCTTTGCGCCATCACAAAGAGCAAGCTGAACGTTTAGCGCTAAGTCAGGCACTGGAACAAACGGGAGGACAAGTTAACCTAGCAGCTAAAAATCTTAAGGTGTCACGTGCCACCTTATATCGATTATTGGAAAAACACGACTTACTTACTTGATATTCATTGGCCTGTTTTAAACAGCGGCCCTTGCCATTGGCTATGGTGCAGGTAATGGATTATATCTGCGCCATAACGGTAAATACTCACCTCATGAGGGCGTTCAAAATTCTGTGTCAGGCTAATTTTTAAATTTCTAGCACGCTATCTAAACGCCCTTCAAAATAAATCGCTAACTGAGATAAACAAAGGCTCCAATTGTGGATTGGCATGGTCCATTTATCTGAGGCGTTTAATATGCCTGCATAAAGTAGCTTCAACAAGCTATTTTCATTAGGAAAAGCACCTTTGGTTTTGGTGAGCTTTCTAAATTGGCGATGTACCGCCTCAACGGCATTGGTCGTGTAAATCACTTTCCTGATATGTTCTGGGTACCTAAAATAATGGGACAAATTATGCCATTTGCGACGCCAAGAGTTGATTACCAGCGGATAAGCATCACCCCATTTGGCCTCCAGTTCGTCCAATGCCATCTCTGCGGCTTCTTTACTCACGGCTCGATACACAGGCTTTAAATCAGCCATAAACGCTTTCTGATGTTTTGAGGCGACATACTTCATTGAGTTGCGGATCTGGTGGATAACACATAGCTGTGTTTCCGTATTAGGGAAGATACTGGCTATCGCCTCAGGGAAACCGGTCAAGCCGTCAACACAGGCGATAAGAATATCTTTTACACCACGATTATTAAGATCGGTCAGTACGGATAGCCAGTAATTAGCGCCTTCATTTTCGGATAAATGAAGCCCTAAAATTTCCTTTTTTCCTTTCATATTAAGCGCTAACAATGTGTAAACGGCTTTACTGACGTAACGCCCATCCTCTTTGACTTTATAATGTATCGCATCAAGCCAAACGATAGGATAATGGCTATCTAATGGGCGCTGTTGCCACGCTTTAAGTTCGGGGATGAGTTTATCAGTGATAGCACTGACGGTTGCGTTAGATACATTGATCCCATACATATCTTCAACATGTTGATTAATATCGCGATAGCTCATACCTATACTGAACATCGATAACACTTTACGTTCGATTTCATCGGTTAGCGTAGTTTGATTTTTCGTAATAAACTGAGGTTCAAAAGTGCCATTGCGGTCTCTAGGGGTGTCTAACTCAAAGTTACCGGACGGATGCTTAATGGTCTTAGGGGTTTTGCCATTTTTACGATTAGGCAGAGGATCATGCGCTAAATGCTGCTCAAGCTCAGCCTGGAGAGCCGCTTCAGTGAGTTGCTTGATCAGTGGACCAAGAATGCTGTCTTTACCTGTGAGGCTTTTACCTGACTGCAGATCTTTAAGGGCTTGTTCGAAGTTAAAAGGTTGGGTCATGTGTCATTCCTGTTTTTGAATATTTTACTGAAATGACACAGAATTATGAACACTACCCTGCAATGGCTCAAATATTGGGATCTCATTTTCAAATGTTTAATACCACTCAGTTGCATGTGTCAGGTATTAGTTTTGGTCGCCTTAACAGCAGTATGTTAGCGCAGCAATTGTTAGGTAATAATTTTCACGGTCAATAATCACCCTAGTAAATGGTGTTGTGTGGGGTATTTAGTTTAAATGTCACTATGAAAAATAAGGATCTCTCGATGGAGCAGAAAAATCATATTGGTTGGATAGCCAGTGTCATGCTACTTACACCCACAGTATTGGCTGAGCCAGCCCCGGCAGCCAGGCCTACGGAAGCTTTAGCTCAAGAGCAGCAACAGCTGCAATTATTAAAGCGCCAACTAGTCTTGATGAATCAGCAAGTGCAGCAGCAACAAGCATTGCAAAAGATGGCGCAACAGGTGCAAGCGCGTGAACAAGCGATCAACCCTCAAACCAATAATGACGCTAGCGCACAATAAGTAGTACCTCCGCCGACTCCTCAGCCCCCGCAAGAGGTTGCCACTAAAAAAAGCGCCTGATATGGGGCGTAGCACTGAAGATGTATTAGCTGAAACTCATAATGTATTTACTCGTAAATTTACCTTAGAGTCATCAATAAGTTACAGTTATTTCAGCCGTAAAGACCTTATTTTGCGAGGTTTTTTGGCTTTAGACGCCATTTTTCTTGGTAACTTAAATCTCGATAGAATTCGTACTAATAATTTGCAATTAGATGTGGTTGGTCGTTATACCTTAACTCCTAATTGGCAATTTGAATTGGCAGTGCCTTATCTTTACCGTATGAATCAATATGACTCTGTGGGTGAGGGGAACTCAAGTCAGCGTTATGAAAGTGCTCAAGTGAACGATGGTTTGCTGGGGGATGTTAGTGCCGGGGTGTATTACCGCATTATGGCCGAGGAGGAAAGTTGGCCTGATTGGGTGTGGAATGTCAGGATGAGAGCGCCAACAGGTAAGCATCCTTATGATATTGAACTCGTGAGTTCAGAATCGGGTAATTTGACTTACCCGATAGAAACACCATCGGGAGCTGGGGCATGGGGGGTATCCACTGGTTTTAGTTTGGCTAAAACTTATGATCCTGCCATTGTATTTTTTAATCTCAACTATGGCTGGAATATCCCGCAGCATTTTGATGATATCTCTGGACTAGGTGTGGTCGATGTTCCTGGCGAAGTGGATTTAGGTGATTATATTGATTACAGCTTAGGCTTAGCCTTTGCTGTGTCTGAGCGCATGAGTTTGGGGATGAGTTTTAACCAACGCTTTTATGGCCGTACTCAGCAGCGCCTTGATGATCAAGCCTGGGAAAAAATACCTAGATCAGATACAAATACTGCCACTTTAGGATTGGGGGCAACGTTAGCATTAACTGAAAACCTTTCTATGGTGACGAGTGTTGGCGCAGGACTTACCGAAGACACCCCCGATTATCAAATCAGCTTACGTTTCCCGTATCGCTTTTAACGCTTAGCACATCAATGACTGCAGTGATTCTTGGGCATTAAAACGTTTGCTTAAAAAATCAAGGAAGGCGCTGATATTGTTTGCAAGTTGGCGCCGACTTGAATAAACCCCGTACACTTTAAATGGCTCAATGGGCCATTCTTGTAATATCGGAACTAAGGCGCCGCTAGCAAGCTCGTTTTTGCAGCTTGAGTAAGACAGTAGCGCTATACCAAAATCATCCAAAGCAAGTTGGCGCACCATGACTGCGCTATTAGCGCGGACTTTACGTTTAAAGCTCGCCATGGTTTTACGGTTGCCTTTTCCGAGCGGCCAAATAGGCGCAGAACGTGAAGTGCCCATTAATATTCCATTATGATGGCTGAGCTCTTTTGGTGTGGCTGGGGTGCCATTATGCTTTAAGTAACTAGGGCTTGCGACCAGTATGGCTTGGCGTTCAAACAGTAATCTAGCCACTAAGTCCGATGATTGTAACGGTCCATATTTAATGGCGATATCGAAACCTTCACCTACTAATCCCACATCATTATCGGTAAATTGCACATCGAGCTCTATCCCAGGATGCAGGCGCATAAAGCCACTGCAAAGATGACTGATTAATTCTTGACTAAAAGAGACGGGAATAGCGACTCGCAGCGATCCTGAAATATTAGAGTGAGTATTTTCTATGGTTGCCTTGGCGGCCTCAACTTCACTATTAATGGTTTCACAGTGCTGATAAAACAGCGCGCCAACTTGAGTCAGACTTAAATTACGGGTATCTCGTTGTAATAATCGCACGCCTAAGTGCTCTTCAAGTTGTGCAACCTTGCGACTAATGGTAGATTTCGGCAATCCAGTTTCTCTGGCTGCTTGTGAAAAACCTTTAGCACGCACTACGGCTGCAAACAGCATCATACCGTTTACGTCAGGCATCTTTTCTCCACTGTCTCATTTTTGGAACAAAGCGTCTACGGCAGTTTAATGGCAATTGCGTTGTGATTAAAGTTTAATTACGGGCTAAAAATGTAAAACATAAAGAGGCTATCGCCGAGGATCTTTAGATGACGAGCAAAAATCAGCCCATGCAAATGACTCAAGTTTATAAAACTGCTGATCCGCTATTTCTTCAGGCGGAACATTTAGCAAAAGACTTTTCACTATTTCCAGAGCACAGTAAACGTAGTCTGTCAGCGGAAGTAGAAGGCCTATTAGATGACGATGCTATTCAGGCTAACTTAAAAAAACTGTCACAGTTAGATGTCGATGGTTATGTGGCTAAGGTTATTCAACCTACCTTAGACAAAAATCGCCCTGGTGCTAAGCGCATCATTGCTGATTTAAAAGGCAAGCTGATCACTGATACCCATATGGGGCCTTTTTACAGTGCTGAAATTGCATTAAATTTTGGTGGTCGCACTCGTCGTATTGGTTTTATTGCTCAAGAGCGAACCACGGCCAATGGTGCTTGGATGCCTGAGCATCACCTTGCTTGTTGTGATGCGATTCGTCATTTCGCCGAATTGTCTATGCCAATTATTTATATGATTGATACTCCTGGCGCTGATGCTGGTGAGTTAGCTAATAGTCATAACCAAGCGCATTCTATTTCTAAAGCTATTGCCGAAAGTGCCAACGTCGATGTACCGACTGTGGGTATTGTTATCGGTGCTGGTTACTCAGGTGGCGCGATTCCTTTAGCGTCTGCCAATATCTTGCTGTCGCTGCGTGATGGTATTTTCAATACTATTCAGCCGCAAGGCTTGCAAAGCATTGCCCGTAAATACAACTTGTCATGGCAAGAATGTGCTAAATCAGTGGGTGTAGCGCCAGAAGAGCTTTACACCTTAGGCTGTATTGACGGCATTATTGATTTCACGCCAAGCGATCGCGATGAGCGTCAACATAACTTACGCCGCGCCATTATTTCATCGATCACCGCCGTTGAACGTGCGGCTATATCGTTTGTTAAAGAATCGCGGGATTTACGTGAGCATCACGACCGCTCACTGCAGCGCTTTTTGACGCCATCAACCAATCTGGCTGCGCTTGAAAACAATGCCAAAATGGCCGTGGCTCAAAACCCGACCATGCACCTTAACTTGTTTGGTAGTGCCTATCGTTATTTGCGCTATCTAACCTTACGCAGCCGTATTCATTCGATTTCTCAAGATCAGTACGGACGTTTATCTAAGGTGAGTGTCCCTGAAGGTGATTTACGTGCTCGAATCACGCAAGAGCAAGAAAAAGTCTTCCAAAGCTGGTTAACTAACCCTGATAAAATTGTCTACGACGAAGAGCTAAACAAGTTGTGGACTCAGTTTATGACTAAGCGTTCAGAGGTGAGTACTGAGCGTAACGTGCTGACGCGCTTTATCTTAGGCGAGCCTAAAGAAAACTATAAGAAAGCCCGTAAGGCTTTGTTATTTAATCTGGGTTGGTCTTTGTATCATCGTTGGAAAAATAACTCCGCCAACAACTTTGTGGGTCTGATTGAGTACCTGGAAAATATCAAACCGGAAGTGACTAAGCGTCCTTGGCCGGATCTTAACCAGCTGACAGTGCTGGATGTGGTTGTCAATGAAGAACTGCGTACTGACTTCATTTGGCATTGCCATAACATCATGATATTCAACGCGCTTTATGACAATGTCGTGATTAATTTGGCATCGATTGCTAAAGAAGCCATGTCGACCAAGAGTCTGTCACGCGATTCAGTAGATAGCTTATTACATACTTCTATCGATAAAGCGTTATCTAATGAAAACGTAGCCAACGATAAGAGTAAGTTTTATAAGTGGCTGAAATACTTCATGTCACAGTCAAATCGTGCCGATTTATTGGTGCGGGTTGAGCAGTGGAAGAGTGTTGGTTTCCCACAATTAAACAACTCATTGTTTGTGATTTTGACGTATTTCTTCGAGCGTTTGCTACCAGAGTATTTTGATAGCGAAGAGGAAAGTGGCAAGTACACCGGCACTATTAACCCTGTGCGTATCGGTCGTCGTAAAGACTTCTGGAACCGCTTAACTATGGGTTATCAGGATTTATTAATCCAAAAAGTGCTGCGTGAAGATAAGCGCGCGGGTCATTTAACATGGCAAAATATTGTCGCGAAGTTCTTTAAGAACTTCGACGAAATTAATGCCGATAAGATGTCTGCAAACCAATTAAACTTCCCAGGTTTCCGTCTGTCCATTGAAGATGCGCTGGATAAAGGTATTCGTCCTTGCGGTTTGATTACTGGTATTGGCGAGCTTAATCAGCAAGGCAAAAAAATCCGCGCGGGTATTGCGGTATCAAATACGGCCTTCCAAGCCGGCGCCTTTGATATGGCGAGCGCTGAGAAGTTCTCATCATTACTGATTGAGTGTGCTAAGCGTAAACTGCCGGTGATTTGCTTTATTTCATCGGGCGGCATGCAAACCAAAGAAGGTGCTGCGGCGCTGTTCTCTATGGCCGTGGTGAACGATCGTATCACTCGCTTTATTCGTGATAACGAATTACCTGTGCTGATGTTTGGTTTTGGTGATTGTACTGGTGGCGCACAAGCATCGTTTGTGACTCATCCATTGGTGCAAACTTATTATTTATCTGGCACTAACATGCCATTTGCTGGCCAAATGGTAGTTCCAGCTTACTTGCCTTCAACCTCGACCTTATCCAACTACTTGTCTAAGATCCCAGGTTCAATGAATGGCTTAGTAAACAACCCATTTAATGACAGCTTAAATACCCAGTTAGCGAGCATAGACGCTTTAATGCCTATGCCGCAGCAGACTATTGAAGAAGTTATAGCTAAAGCCTTATCAAGCTTAGTGCCTGAAACGGAAGCTGAAGAAGATGAGATAGTGCAAGACGATCCACGTATCTTGATGAAGCCGATTAAGAAAGTGTTGATCCATGCGCGTGGTTGTACTGCGGTTAAGCTTATCCGTAAGGCGCACGATAATGGCATTAATGTGGTGTTAGTGGCATCTGATCCTGACATGACATCAGTACCTGCCGACATGCTCAAAGAAGATGATAAGTTAGTCTGTATTGGTGGTAACACCTCGGATGAATCTTATCTGAACGCTTACTCAGTACTAAAAGTGGCTGAATATGAGCAAGTTGACGCGCTGCATCCTGGTATTGGCTTCTTGTCTGAAAGCCCACAATTTGCCGCCTTGTGCGTGAATAATGGCGTTAACTTTATTGGTCCTAGCGTTAACTCTATGACCACTATGGGTAATAAATCCAACGCCATTAAAACTTCACAAGCGCAGCAAGTGCCAGTGGTTCCTGGCTCACACGGTATTTTGAACAATGCCGAGCAAGCGGTAAACGTGGCTAACGAAATTGGTTATCCAGTTCTGCTTAAAGCCGTACAAGGTGGCGGTGGTAAAGGTATTCAGGTCGTTAAGCGCTCTGAAGACATGATAGGTCTATTCCAAAAGACGGCCACAGAAGCGGCGGCGGCCTTTGGTAATGGCGACTTGTATTTAGAAAAGTATGTGACTTCACTGCGTCATATCGAAGTGCAGTTACTGCGCGATAAGTTTGGCAATACTAAGGTATTAGGTATTCGCGATTGTTCGGTACAGCGCAATAACCAAAAAGTGATTGAAGAGTCGGGTTCAACTATGTTACCTGACGATCTCAAGCAGTTGGTGTTGAAATACACTAGTGCTCTGGGGGATGCCACTGATTACATGGGTGCCGGTACCGTTGAGTTTATTTATAACTTAGATGCCAACGAAGTTTACTTCATGGAAATGAACACTCGTCTGCAGGTAGAGCATCCGGTGACTGAGGTGACGTCGGGCATTGATATTGTTAGCGCGCAATTTGATATTGCGGCTGGTCGCTCAATTGCGGACTTAGTGCCACAAGAATTGGGTTATGCCATCGAGGTGCGTGTTACCGCTGAAAAAGCTGCACTCGATAGCCAAGGCATACTGCAACTTGTGCCTAACCCAGGTAAGTTGACTGAATGTATTTTGCCTGAGCGTGATGATGTTGAAATTATTGCTATGGTGGCGCCAAATAAAGAAGTGTCACCTTATTACGACAGCTTAATCGCGCAAATCATTATCCATGGCGATAAGCGTGAAGATACCATAGAGAAAATGTGTGAGTATTTAGATACTGTGTCGATTAAAGGCATTGCGACTAATATTCCGCTGCTTAAGCGTATTCTTAAAGATGGAACCTTCCGTGAAGGCGTTTACGACACTAACTATCTGCCGCGCTTATTGGCTGAGTTAGATGTGCCTGAGCTGATTGCTGAGATGGAAGCTGCCGCAGAAACCGGTGGTATTAACACTGAGTCACTGCGGGTTGGTGAAACCAATGAGCTTAAAGTGCTGGCGCAAGGCGCAGGTATTTTCTATAGCTCACCAGCGCCAGGTGAACCTGATTTTGTTAACGAAGGCGACATAGTCACTGTCGATCAAGTGTTAGCATTAACTGAAGCGATGAAGATGTTCTCGCAGCTGAACTTAGCTAGCTTTAACCGTAAAGGCGCCGTGTTGTATCCTGAAGATCAGCGTTATCGTATTGAGCGTATTCTTAATACTAACGGTCAGCAGATTTCACAAGGTGACTTGCTGTTTGTGGTATCACCGATCGAAGCGTAAAGGTTACATTTTGATATAAAAACCGCCGTTAGGCGGTTTTTTTTTGCTTATTTTTCATTTAATCCAACGAGCCATCTATCTTTATAAAAAGTATAAAAGAGGGATGCGATATTGAAATGCTCAAGGAAGAACCGTCACTTATGGGGTGTCGTTTTTTTTGCCTGCGCTTTTAGCTTGGTCTCTAAGGGGGCTATCGCCGAGTCATCGCCTGAAATCGATTGGAGCGGATTTGCCACCTTAGGGGTGACTTATCGCGATCACCATGACCTATTTTTCCATCGTGATTACAGCTTAAATGCCGATGATGAACACTTTAGTGTTAAGTCCGACAGCTTGCTCGGCTTGCAAACCAATGTGCAGCTGAGCGATGAGTGGGACGCCATGGGGCAAGTGGTGTGGCAAGATAGTTTTGATAATGATTTAGCCAACGCGTTGCAATGGGCCTTTGTGCGTTATCGCCCTAATCACAATTGGGTCATTCGCGTGGGGCGTATTGGCTTAGACTTGTACATGATGAGCGAATATCGCAATGTGGATTATGCCTACATTTGGTCGCGTCCTTTTACAGAATTCTATGGCTTAACTTCTTCTATCTCACGAATTGATGGCGCCGATATCAGTTATTTCACTGCCTTAGGCGAATATGATCTCGAACTTAAACTGGCCTATGGCAGCAACGAATTTAAGCTGCAAGGGGCTGATAACCCAATTATGTTGTCCCTTGATGGCAATCTGGCCTTTACTGCTTCGCTTCGAAATGAAACCATGCTATGGCGTTTTGCGATAGCCAAAACGTCCCTTACAGGGGAGTCAGTGGAAAATAACATCCTCATAGATGCACTCAATCAAATCCCTCATCCATTCTGGCCGGCAGCCAGTGATATTGCTGCAGGCTTAGTGCTGGATGATAGGCAAGTCAATTACTTTGCCTTAGGATTTCAATACGACTCTGGTCCTTGGTTATTTCAAACTGAACTTGGTTACACCGACTCAAGCTGGATTTACTTCCAGTCCAACATCAATGGCTATGGCGCATTGGCGTATCGTTATCGCGATTTCACTGGATTTGGCGCTATCTCTCACATAGAAAATACCGAAGACGCCGCCACAGTTCCGCCGCCATCATCGTTAGTGCAATATCTGCCGCCAAATTTTCAAGCGCAAATTGATGCCATTTATGATGGTACTAGTATGGCCGTTAATTCTGCCAGAGTATCGCAAACTGGATATAGCCTAGGGGTACGCTGGGATTTTTATCCCAAAATGGCGTTAAAGCTACAGTGGGATTATTTTCTGATAGATGACAGCGGCTCAGCCTTGTGGCAGCGAAAAACCGATATTAAGGGTGAGCAAAATGTAAACCTGGTATCACTGAATTGGAACATGGTGTTTTGATGATGCGAATACTAGCCATGGTGATACTTAATTTTACGCTGCTGACCTCTGCTTATGCTGCAGCAGACCTTCTGGTAGTCATGCAGAAAAATGCCCCTGTCGAAAAGCTCGACCGGCATCAAGTGGTCGATATTTTTATGGGCCGCAATAACATGCTCAATAGTGACCAAAAATATCGGGTATTTGATCAAAATACTGTGACTGGCATCCGTGAGTCTTTTTATCGGCAACTAGTTAATCGCAGTGAGACCCAAATTGATGCCTATTGGGCACGATTACTCTTCTCTGGCCGCACCACGCCGCCAACCATGATCAAGGGCATGGATGAGTTAGTGCAAAAGGTGGTGCAAACTCCGGGAGGCATTGCCTATATTTCGCGGGACAAATTAGTGGATGATTTAAAGGTGGTATATGAATTCTCCGCGCCCCGCCAGTAAACTTTATGTGGTCGTTGCTATAGCCATTGCCGTGGTGGCGAGTATTTTCGCTATCATGGCATCCAGTTATTTTTATTTTGATGTGGCGCAACGTGAGCGCCAAAGCGCTGATAATTTGATTAGCCAACTGGCGTTAACCGTAAAAAAAACCGCCGAAGTGGCAAGCTTTGTTAATAACGTTGAATTGGCGCAAGAGATAGTCGATGGTCTAGTGGCTAATGATTTAGTGGCCAATGCCGCTATTCGTAACAACAACGGCAAGTATTTAGCGGGAGTGGTAACTGTTTCTAAAACCGATAAAATAGCGTCTTCAGTTAGTTTCCCTTTATATCATCCCTTCTTTGACGATGAACTGCTTGGCAGTTTAGAGATAGTGCCAGATCAAAACTTTATTGCGCAAAAGGCTGAAACGCTGGCGAAACGTCAAGCCGTGTTACTGCTGTTGTACACTGCATTAGTGGTATTGGCAGTATCTTACTTAGTGCACCGTATGTTAACTGCGCCCTTGGCCTTATTAACTAAAGAATTTGCCCAGATTACCCCGGGGCAAGATCATCATATCGCCATGCTTAAACATCATCAGCATGATGAGATTGGCGCGCTTGTCACAGGCATTAATCAGTTGCTTGATTCACTTAATACCTCGATTGTTGAAGAGCGGCGCTTACGCCAGAAAACAGAAGTGCTGGAGCAAAAATTTAGACTTATTTTTGAATCCGCCAGCGCAGGTATCTGCTTAATCGATGAGAAAAATCTCCTGCTGGTATTTAACCCCGCGTTTGCCAAATTAGTCTCTGCCGATAACGTGTGCAGAGAAGAAGATGATTTAACCGCAGCGTTTGAAGATCAGCACGAGATAGCTTTATTTCTCGAACAATTACGCGGTAATGACCTTGAAACTGTGGCCATGGATCTTAAGCTCAAGCGCCATGAGTCTGGCCATTCACGCTGGGTGCATTGCTTATTCTCCAAGCTCACGACGAGTATGGGCCAAGAGCAAATGATGATAGAAGTGTTAATGTACGATGTTACTGAACGCACCATGGAAGAGTCGATGACACGCTTTGAAGCCGACCATGACCCGTTAACTCGACTCAAAAATCGCCGTAGTGGTGAGCGTTTATTGCAAGACATGCTTAATCGCGCGCAGGAGCAAAGGCGGGTGATGGTGGTCATGCTGATTGATTTGGATGCTTTTAAGCCCATTAACGATAAATTTGGCCATGATGCGGGTGATATAGTCTTAAAAGAAGTCAGTGAGCGCATGGTACTCATTGCTGGAACCGATGCCGTGTGCATTCGCTGGGGCGGCGATGAATTTGTATTAGCATATTTACTCGATGACATTAATCCGCATGTATTAACCGCGGCTTTAGCTCAAGAGTTATTAGCCATTATTGCTTTACCTATCTATTTGGATTCGGGTGAGCAATGTAAGGTCGGCGCGAGTATTGGTATGGCCTTGTATCCCTTTAACGGCTTAGATTTAGCTAGGCTTCTGGACGCCGCTGATATTGCTATGTATCAAGTCAAAGAGTCTGGCAAACAGAGCTATGCGTTTGTGCGCAAACTCGAAGCTTAGCTCTAGCGTATGATTGTTATTATCTTAAATCTTCTCATTAGCTTAAATTGAATCCCGCATGTTTTAGCGCCAGTATTTGTCACTATTGCGCTTAAGGTAGGTTTTTTGGACCTTGGTTGCGAAAAAGTGCAAGGGTTATTTGCGCAAGCTCAGGTTCCCCTTTACAATATGCCACTAAATCTGATGTGTGGTTTGCTACGATCTGTGGCATACTCCGTCTACTTTCTAAACTAAGCATATAAAGTTGAATCATGACCGACTTATCAAAATACAGAAATATTGGTATTTTCGCTCACGTTGACGCGGGTAAAACCACGACCACCGAGCGTATCCTCAAGCTCACAGGTAAAATCCACCGTGTAGGTGAAGTGCATGATGGCGCTTCAACCATGGACTTCATGGATCAAGAAGCTGAACGTGGTATTACCATTCAGTCAGCGGCGACTACCTGTTTCTGGAAAGATCACCGTTTTAACGTTATCGACACCCCTGGTCACGTTGACTTCACCGTTGAAGTTTATCGTTCTCTGAAAGTACTGGATGGCGGCGTTGGTGTATTCTGTGGTAGCGGTGGTGTAGAACCACAATCAGAAACTAACTGGCGTTATGCTAACGAATCTGAAGTTGCTCGTATCATCTTCGTAAACAAGTTAGACCGTATGGGTGCTGACTTCTTACGCGTTGTTGGCCAGATCAAGAAAGTATTGGGTGCAAACCCATTAGTTATGACTCTGCCTATCGGCCGTGAAGATGAATTCGTTGGTGTTGTTGACGTTCTGACTCGTCAAGCCTTCGTATGGGATGACTCTGGTCTGCCAGAAAACTTCGAAATCAAAGAAATTCCAGAAGACATGGTTGACTTGGTAGAAGAATACCGTGAAATGATGGTTGAAACTGCTGTTGAGCAGGACGACGATCTGATGGAATCTTACATGGAAGGTACTGAACCTTCTATTGAAGAGCTGAAGCGTTGTATCCGTAAGGGTACCATCAACCTGTCATTCTTCCCTACCTTCTGTGGTAGTGCGTTTAAGAACAAAGGTATGCAACTGGTTCTGGACGGTGTGGTTGATTACCTGCCATGTCCAACTGAAGTTGAGCCACAGCCACTGACTGATGAAGAAGGCACCGCCACTGGCGAAGTTGCTACTGTATCTGTTACTGAGCCTTTCCGCGCATTAGCGTTCAAGATCATGGATGACCGTTTCGGCGCCCTGACCTTTATCCGCATCTACTCAGGTAAGCTGGAAAAGGGCATGACTATCATGAACTCTTTCACTGGTAAGACTGAGCGTATCGGCCGTATGGTTGAAATGCACGCTGATGACCGTAACGAAATCGATAAAGCCCAAGCGGGTGACATTATCGCTATCGTTGGTATGAAGAACGTACAAACTGGTCACACTCTGTGTGATCCTAAGCACCCTTGTACTCTTGAGCCAATGGTATTCCCAGTACCAGTTATCTCTATCGCTGTAACTCCTAAGGATAAAGGCGCTTCTGAGAAATTAGGTGTTGCTCTGGGTAAAATGGTTGCAGAAGATCCATCATTCCTGGTTGAAACCGACCAAGAAACTGGTGACACCATCCTGAAAGGTATGGGCGAACTGCACTTAGACATCAAAGTAGACATCCTGAAGCGTACTCACGGTGTTGAACTGACTGTAGGTGCTCCACAGGTAGCTTACCGTGAGACTATCACTCAAGCTATCGAAGACAGCTACACTCACAAGAAGCAGTCTGGTGGTTCAGGCCAATTCGGTAAGATTGATTATAAGATCATTCCTGGCGAGCAAGGTTCTGGCTTCAAGTTTACCTCTAAAGTTGTTGGTGGTAACGTACCTAAAGAATTCTGGCCTGCTGTTGAAAAAGGCTTCAATTTCATGATGGATATCGGCCCTCTGGCTGGCTTTCCAGTACTTGACGTTGAAGTTGAACTGTTAGATGGTGCATACCACGCAGTTGACTCATCAGCTATCGCGTTCGAAATCGCTGCTAAAGGCGCTTTCCGTCAATCTATGCCTAAGGCTAAGCCACAGTTGCTTGAGCCTATCATGAAGGTTGACGTGTTCACTCCAGATGACCACGTTGGTGACGTTATCGGTGACTTGAACCGTCGTCGCGGTATGATCAAAGATCAGGAAGCTGGTCTGACTGGCGTTCGCGTTAAGTCTGACGTGCCATTAGCAGAAATGTTCGGTTATATCGGTCAATTACGTACTATGACTTCTGGTCGCGGTCAGTTCTCTATGGAGTTCTCACACTACGCACCATGTCCAAACAACGTAGCTGAAGTTGTTATTGCTGAAACTAAAGCTAAAGACGCTGCTGCTAAGAAGTAATTTTTACTCTTAATAGTTGAGTCAAAAAACCCGCCACTGGCGGGTTTTTTTATGGCTAGTATTTGGTAACAGAGTCATTGCTAAGGGGTTTGAGTGAGACGCGTTACTGTGGCTTTGGGATAAATTGCTTAAATAAGCAAAGTGGCTATGACTATGAATAGCACTCACAGCCACTTAGCTAACAATTAGTAAGAGCGCCTTAGGTTAGCTGTGAACCGCTATTAGAGCGGCTCAGGACTTGATGCCATCGCTATTAATTCAGAGCTTGTGGTTGGCTATACATTTCTTGCGCTAATGCCAATAAGGCCTTAGCGGCGGGAGTTAACGCCAGCTGCTCACGCCAAATCAGCGCTAAGTTCCAAGTGGTTTCGCCGCAAATAGGTTTAAAGGCTAATTTACGCCCAGGTAATTGCGCGCAAATTGGCTCAGGTAAGATTGCCAGCCCCATATTGGACTCTACCATAGAGGCGATAAAGTCCCATTGGCCACTGCGAAACGCCACATTAAGGTTTACGCCAGCTTGCAGGCTTAAGCGCGTTAACAGCTTAGCCAGCGAGAAATCTTCGTTGTACATAATAAATGGATGATCGGCAAAATCTTGCCAACATAAGCTGCTCTTGCTGTTGAGCGGATGGTCTGTCGGAATACAGGCGAGTAAAGGATATTCTTTAAGCGGTTGACTTAAAAACTCATCATGGCTGGTCGGCAGTGCGGTAAAGGCAATATCGAGCGCGTCTTTGAGCAAAGCTTGCTCGCAGCCGTAACCGCCGTATTCAGACATTTCTAACTGAATGGCCGGATAGCGGCGTCTAAATTCCGTCAGCAAGTCAATGGTGAGCGAACTCATCATAGGGCATATGCCTAAACGTAATTGTCCTGACTTGAGTCCGCGGCGGTTAGTTAACTCTTCTTGTAGACGATGCCATTGACCAAGCATCTGAGTGGCGCTATCGACCAATAATACGCCCGCAGGGGTCAGGGCTACCCTTTGGTTGTTACGAACCAGCAGCGGCTCCCCTAGACTCTCTTCTAAGCGTTGAATAAGCTTAGTTAAGGTAGGTTGGGTAAGGAAAAGCTTCTCTGCGGCGCGGGTATAGTTGCCCATCTCAGCTAAGGTTAAAAAACAGCGCAAACTCTTAAGAGGAACATTCATGCCAAAATGGAATCCAAAATAATCAGAGCATGCAGTTTACGCTGGCGCTTGCTGAATTTCTGCACTATTGCCGCAAAGTGTGATTTGGCTCAATTCAATAATGGGTGTTCAGGCGGCAACTGTTTACTTATCCACACTACCAATCTGTGCTTAATTTGTGGACCGTCTTCTTTGTCTTGGGGGAGGGCGATAATGAGCTTATCTTGCACTAATAGGCGATAGATGATTTCGGCTTTCTGTGGGTCACTCAGCGGGATTTCGGGAAGGGAGTAACCGCGTTTTAAGGCATAGGCTAAACCTATCTTAATTGCCGTTTTAAATAGCTGCGCATCATGTTTATTTTTCTTCATTGCGTACCGCCTTAGGTTTTATTGACACCATACGCTGAACACTGGCTATTGACCAGTATCAGCGGCTAAGTGATAGGTACCGTGCATTCCAAATGGTTATCATATCTATGGTATTAATTCATTTTACCTATTGCGCGCGGTTGCGTATTCTAGCCCCATCTTGATTGAACAAGGAAATGGCAATGCCAACATTTGAAGGTTTATGGGTTAGCGCTCTATGGTCGTCAGTGGTGGATATCAGCGCGGTTTCCTTACCCTCGGTTCAAGTGTCAGAGGATCCTGTTGAGGACGCTGACAAACTTGCTACAGAGAGTGAATAGCTCATTCTTGATCGTCGTTTATTTGGTTACATTGCATATTTGGTATAAAAACCTTTTTTCGCCTCAGACTTGTTCTGAGGCTTTTTTTTAAGTTTTTTTTGCCATAAAAAACAACCACCCAAGGGTGGTTGTTGATTAACGCTATAGCCACCTAAGCTCGGCGCTTAATGTGGCTTAGTGATGAATATAGCTTAGTGGTTAAAGCTGTTTTCCACTATGGCTTGCTTATTATCGGCTTGCGGCACGTGGCACTGGGTACAGAAGTAGTTCTGACCATTTAAAGTACCTTTATCATCAATCACATGTGACTTAGCAACTGGCGTTGCCTTCATGCGAGTCGCTTTATCCCAGCTATGACAATTCATGCAGCTATTTTTATCTATGGTAATGCTGTAATCGGCTTTATGCGGAATTAATGGCGGCTGCTCTTGATAATCGCGCGCTAATGATTTGCCGCGGCTTGGATACTCAGGCATGGCATCGGCTGGGCGCACATCTTCAATGCGACTATCGCCACCAAGGGATGTGACTTTCACCGGCTCACCAGTAGCGAGTTTTTCTTGTCCTGAACAGGCGGTTAAGCTTAAGGCGAAAAGTGCCAAGGTAATGAGTTTTTTCATGGTGTAATCTCCGCCTTTTCGGCTGTTGTGTTAACTTGGTTTGACGTCAGCGCTTTGCCATTGTTGGGCGTGTTGCACTGAAGTCGATAATGAAATACTTGCTGGTGACACACATCGATGCAGCGTCCACATAAGCTGCAATCACTGCTAGTGATCTTAATGGTTTCGCCTTTTAGGGCCGGTTTTAATACCTGCGGCTCAGGGCACACATCAAAGCAATCCATGCACATGTCGCACGCTTTGGGCTTGCTTGCCATACGCACTACACTGAGTTTGCCAAGCAGACTATAAAGGGCGCCAGTTGGACATAAATGGCCACACCAAGCGCGCTCACTGATAAATAAATCAACCATAAATATCAGTGCCAATAACCATAAGCTGCTAACACCGCCGAACAATAACGCGCGATATAGCAAAGGCACTGGATTGAGCCACTCCCACGCCAGCACCCCAGTCAGCAAAGGTAAGCCTAATACCAAAGCTAAGAGGTAATACTTAAGGCGGCGATCAAGCTTAGTGGTTTTAGGTAAGCGCCAGCGCAATCGTAAATAGGCTGCTAAATCAGTGACTAGATTCACTGGGCACACCCAACTGCAAAAGCTGCGTCCGCCTAACACCCCATAAAAGCCTGCAATAATGCCAGCGCCTAGCAATAAGCTTGGGGCCCAGTGACCTGCCATTAAGGTTTGCAGGCTCACTAAAGGATCGCTCAATGGCACAGTATCTAAAATCATACTGGCCGATAAGTTACCTTTAATCAGCCACCAACCGCACCAAGGGCCAATGGCGAAAGTGCTAAACACTATGAGCTGACTGAGCCTGCGCAGTATTAGCCATTTTGGCCAACGTGGCTTAGCGCTTACTTGTGGCTGACTCATGGTTTAAACCCCTGATTTAGCATGTCTAAGGTTGTGCTTTCAGTGTCTTGGTAAGTGTCGTGATCATCAGCCTTACCTGTGGCTAACGCCGTAGGTAATACCTTGATGGCAGGCGTGCTGAGGACGCACGCATGCTCGCACTTACCGCAACCTGTACACAATTCAGGGTTCACTGTGGGAATAAACTCAGCATGGTGACCACTGCGCGCATTATGCTGCTTGATGAGCACTATCGCTTCATCTATGAGTGGGCAGACGCGATAACAGACATCGCATCTTAATCCCCTAAAGTTAAGGCAATTAACTTCATCGATTAATACCGCTGTCCCCATTTTTGCCGCAGTGATATCGGTCAGAGTTGGGTCAAGCGCCTTCGATGGGCAAGCTTTAACGCAAGGAATATCTTCACACATTTCGCATGGCACGCTGCGCGCCGCAAACCAAGGCGTGCCAGTGGCAGCGCCATCAAACCAGCGAGCAAGATGCAAGGTATCGTAAGGGCAAGCCTCTACACATAAGCCGCAGCGCACGCAGGCCGATAAAAAATCGGCTTCCGTGCCAGCCCCTGGTGGGCGCAGTGCTTGCGCCGCTAACGGGCTTGATAGCGCAAGGCTAGTGATTCCGCTACCGGCTAAAGCGACCACGCAACCCGTTTTAGCCGCAGACGCCAAAAATTGGCGGCGGTTAACTTGGGTCGGGGTGAGTTTGGCTTTAGACATCAAGATTCTCGTCGGGTTTGCGTTTAAGAGGCCAATCAAGGCCTCTTATCTTGTGATTGCGCTGATTTTACACTGAGATTACGCAGTGATTTTAGTGACTTTTACCGGGCACTTTTTATAGTCGGTTTCTTTTGATAACGGGTCGGTGGCATCAAGGATTAACTTGTTGACTAACTGACGCGCATCAAAGAACGGCATGAAGACTACGCCTTGTGGTGGCTTGTTACGGCCTTTGGTCTCAACGCGGGTACGCACTTCACCGCGAGGCGAGGCCACCATTACTTCATCGCCGCGCTGCAGACCGCGATCTTTAGCATCTTGTGGGTGCATAAAGATTTGGGCGTCAGGGTAAGCGCGGTGCAGTTCAGGGACGCGGGCCGTCATTGAACCTGTGTGCCAATGTTCAAGTACGCGGCCAGTACTCATCCACAAGTTGTATTCACTGTTTGGCTCTTCAGCAGCAGGCTCATATGGCAGGGCGAAAATCACTGCTTTACCATCTGGCTTACCGTAGAAGTTAAAGCCTTCACCTGGTTTAACATAGGGATCTGAACCTTCGACATAACGGCGCAGAGTCTCTTTACCGTTAACCACTGGCCAGCGCATCCCGCGGCTTTCGTGGTAAGCGTCAAAGTTCGCTAAATCATGGCCATGGCCACGGCCAAAGGCAGCATATTCTTCGAATAAGCCTTTTTGAACGTAGTAGCCAAAGTAGTCACTTTCATCGTTAAGCTTTGACTTGCAATCACTTTGTGGGAATTTATCAATCACGCCGTTTTTGAAGATGATGTCATACAGAGTCTTAGTGGCAAGTTCTGGCTGCTTAGCAATCAGTTCAGCTGGCCACACTTCAGCCACAGTAAAGCGCTTGGAAAATTCCATTAATTGCCACAAGTCTGACTTAGCGCCAGTTGGGGCATTAACTTGCTGGTGCCACATATGAGTGCGACGCTCAGCGTTACCGTAGGCGCCTTCTTTCTCAACCCACATAGCGGTTGGCAGAATCAAGTCAGCACTCATAGCGGTAATGGTTGGGTATGGATCTGACACTACGATAAAGTTTTCTGGGTTACGGAAACCTGGGTAAATTTCATCGTTAATGTTCGGGCCAGCCTGCATGTTATTGGTACACATGGTCCAGTAACAATTAAGCTTACCGTCTTTGAGCATACGGCTTTGCAGTACGGCATGATATCCAGGTTTAGCAGGAATAGTGCCGCTTGGCACTTGCCAGGCTTTCTCACAAATTTCTCTGTGCTTGTCGTTGGTCACAACCATGTCAGCTGGCAGGCGGTGAGCAAAGGTACCTACTTCACGGGCAGTACCGCAAGCGGATGGTTGACCTGTCAGTGAGAATGGGCTGTTACCTGGGGTGGCAATCTTGCCGGTCAACAAGTGTATGTTATACAACATGTTGTTAGCCCATACGCCGCGAGTATGCTGGTTAATCCCCATGGTCCACAGACTCATGATCTTAATGCTTGGGTCAGCATAGGCTTGAGCCATTTGCTCTAACTGTTCAATCGGTACGCCACTCATTTGTGAGGCGTAATCGGCCGTGTATGGCTTTAAGAATTCAGCGTATTCAGCAAAGCTGATGGCACTTGAGCCACCATCGCCTGGATTTTTGGCTTTTTGCTCTAATGGATGCTCAGGGCGCAGGCCATAACCAATATCATCGACGCCTAAGGCAAACTTAGTGTGCTTGTTAACGAAGTCTTTGTTAACTGCGCCGTTTACTATGATGTAGTTGGCAATATAGTTGAGGATCACTAAGTCAGATTGCGGCTTAAACACCATGGCGTTATCGGCCAAGTCAAAGCTGCGGTTAGTGAAGGTTGAAAGTACATGTACCTTGCCATTAGGATTGCTCAGGCGGCGATCCGATAAACGCGCCCACAATACTGGGTGCATTTCGGCCATGTTAGCGCCCCACAATACAAAGTGGTCAGCGGCTTCTAAGTCGTCATAACAACCCATAGGCTCATCCATACCAAAGGTACGCATAAAGCCCACTACCGCCGATGCCATGCAGTGACGAGCATTGGGGTCTATGTTGTTGGTACGAAAGCCTGCTTTGTGCAGTTTAGCGGCGGCATAGCCTTCCCAAACCGTCCATTGGCCTGAACCAAACATACCAATGGCAGTCGGGCCTTTAGTGGCTAAGGTGTGCTTCCAGTTTTGTGCCATAACATCAAAGGCGGTATCCCAGCTCACTGGCGTAAACTCACCTTCTTTATGGTATTGGCCATCTTTCATGCGCAGTAACGGCGTCGTTAAACGGTCCTTGCCATACATGATTTTTGATAAGAAATAGCCTTTGATACAGTTCAGCCCGCGGTTTACTGGGCTTTCTGGGTCACCTTTGGTGGCCACAACTTTACCCTCACGGGTACCCACTAATACGCTACAACCGACACCGCAAAAGCGGCACGGGGCTTTATCCCAGCTGATGTCATTGTTTTGCTCGGCGGCCTCAACCATACGGATTGGCAGGCTCACTCCGACAGCGGTAGCTGCGGCAACGGCGGCATTGGCTTTTATAAACTCGCGACGACTGATGCTCATGGTGTGATCTCACTTGGTTGTTCCAGGTTATCGACCTGGTGATATATCAAACTGCTAGACAGGACGCCGGGCAGGGAGTTGATGATTTCCACATTATCTAAAATCAGCCCTTGCCGATTGGCCTCTAGCGTCACAATTAACTTGCCCTCAGGGGAAGTGGCATGCAACTCAGCGCCTTCAAGCGCACTGATTTGTCGTTGTAATTCGGCCAGTTCATTGACACTGGCGTGCACGACTAAGCTGGTAATATGGTATTCGCCTGACATTGGCAATCCTCGAAAATAGGCAATCTCAGCGCTTAATAATTAAGCTGCGAGAAAGAATGAGTTAAGTGTATGCCTGCTAAAGCGCAGCGATATACCTAATCAGAGGTAATAGAAATGTTTCTTGATTGTGATCATGTTTTTGGGTGTGATCGCCATCAAAAATATCAATCTTAACGCTGAATTAGCTAATTTTTGCGGCTTGATTTATAGCATTTAGCTAAGTGCTTGAACACTTATTTAGCGGCCAATTTATAAGCTCATTTGATAGTTATGCTGGCGGGGTTTTATGCCTTGTTGGCGAGGGCTATGCTAGGGATATGCTAGGGCGCCTAAGTGTAACACTTGGCTCTGGAATGGAGCTTTCGAGTACCAGCTTAAATAAAAACACACTAAAAGTCAGGGGTGACCTTTAGTGTGTTTATTAATGTTAATAGCGGCATTAAGAGTGAAGACTCTTAAGCTCTGCCATTAAAGAATAGTTGAGGCCATTTTGCGGCGCAGATAAGCAATTTGCTGCATGTGCGGTAAATCTTTCGGGCAGTTATCTTGGCAGCCCAGCAAGGTCATGCAACCAAATACGCCATCTTGATTACCAATCACATGGTAGAAATCATCAGCGGTGCGGCTATCGCGGCTATCCATTTCAAAGCGAGCGATTTTCATCAGGCCAACGGCGCCGACAAAGGTATCGCGCATTTGCTTAGTGGCGCAGGCAGATACGCACACGCCACATTCAACGCAGCGCTCAAGCTCATAAATCCGCGCCGCTTCTTCTGGAGCCATAGGATCTTCCAATCTATGGATATCTTGATCTTCAGGCTTAGGATGCAGCCACAGCTGCAAACGCTCGGCGATTTCGCGCATAAACTTACCGGTATTTACCGATAAATCACCAATCAATTCAAAGCCTGGCAGTGGCATTAAGATGATTTCGCCATCAGGATAATTGGCGGTTAAGGTGCGACACGCCAGTGTCGGCAAACCGTTAATCACCATAGCGCAGCTGCCACAAATACCGGCGCGGCAAACAAAATCAAATTGCAGCGATGGGTCTTGATGCTCGCGCAGTTGATTTAAGGCGATGAACACTGTCATGCCTGGCGTTTCAGTGATCTGATAACGCTGCATCTTCGGCTTATCTTGGCTATCTAACGGATCGTAACGGAAGATGTTGATATTAATTTGACGGCTCATAATGGGTTATTTCCTGCCGGTTGAGATGGAATTGTGGTTAAGGTATCGGTTAAGCGCTCGTTCGGCGCTTGCAAATGGCTTGGCAAGTCAAAAGGCATTAATGCCCGTTGCACGGCATATCTATCGGCATCGTCACCTAAGTCTGCAAGCACTTCTTTGATAGCTTGCTGGCGCTTTTCAGTGTCAGGATGAGGGATAGTATTGTCGTTGCCATAACCGCGATATCCAGGTGGCAATTCCATTTTCATTACATCTAAGGCTTCATAATGCAGTACTGGCTCTAAGGCGTTGGCATCTGGCCAAGTGGCCAAAGTGCGGTTGAGCCAATCTCTATCGTTACGCTGCGGATAATCTTCCCGTGAATGGGCGCCGCGGCTTTCAGTGCGGGCAGCTGCGCCGCAAGCAACGGTTAGGGCTACGCGTAGCATACGAGTGACGCGCAGCGCTTCTACCAGTTCAGGGTTGGCGTGGCGTTTTTTACAGGTGAGACCAAGATTCTTAGCGCGTACTAATAAGGCTTTAAGCTCAGTTACAGCTTTTTCAAGCTCTGGGCCATTACGGAAAATACCCACATAATTCATCATGATACGCTGCATTTCATGCTTAATCTTGAATGGGTTTTCTTCGCCATTGCCATCGACCAGTTGGTCGATTTCGCTTTTCAGCTGAGTGCCAAACTGTTCAATCAGCTTAGTATCGATTTCTAAATGGTTTTGCTCACAAAAATCAGCCACGTATTTGCCGATAATCATGCCGCCCACCACAGTTTCTGCCACCGAATTACCGCCTAAACGGTTAAAGCCGTGCATGTCCCAACAAGCCGCTTCGCCAACGCTAAACAAGCCTTTTAGCTGCGGACTTTCACCGGTGGCGTTAGTGCGCACACCGCCCATAGAATAATGCTGGGTTGGGCGCACTGGGATCCAGTCTTTACAAGGGTCGATACCTAAGAAGTACTCGCAAATCTCTTTTACTTCACGCAGGTTATTTTCAATATGATCGCGGCCAAGCAAGGTGATATCTAGCCATAAATGCGGGCCATACGGGCTATCAACGCCTTTGCCTTTACGCATATGTTCTGTCATGCGCCGTGATACTACGTCCCGTGAGGCAAGCTCTTTCTTTTCAGGCTCGTACTCAGGCATAAAGCGATAACCGTCTTTATCCCGCAAAATACCGCCATCACCGCGGCAACCTTCAGTGGTTAAAATGCCTGCTGGCACAATGGCAGTAGGGTGGAATTGCACCGCCTCCATGTTGCCTAAGGTGGCAACACCGGTATCGAGCGCTAAGGCTTGGCCTATGCCTTCACAAATAGTGGCGTTGGTGGAGATTTCATAAATCTTGCCATAACCGCCAGTGGCGATAGTGGTAGATTTGGCCACATAGGCACGCAGCTCACCTGTGATTAAGCAGCGGGCAATTACGCCATGGCAGCGCTTGCCGTCATGAATAAGCGATAAGGCTTCAATGCGCTCATGCACTGGGACGCCCATGGAAATTGCTTGGTTATCTACCGCGTACAGTAATGAGTGACCTGTGCCATCGGCGGTATAACAAGTACGCCATTTTTTGGTGCCACCAAAGTCGCGGGCATTGATTAAGCCATGGGCTTCTTCCGCTTCATTCAGTGTGACCTTTTGGGCGTTCATGATCACTTCGCGTGGGCCGGCGGAAATCCGTGACCAAGGCACGCCCCAGTGAGTTAATTCGCGAATGGCTTTAGGCGCGCAGTGGGCAAACATTCGAGCTACGTCTTGATCGCAGCCCCAGTCAGAACCCTTTACGGTATCGTGAAAATGCACGTCTTCGTTATCGCCCATGCCCTTGACAGTATTGCCAAGGCTGGCCTGCATGCCGCCTTGCGCGGCGGCTGAATGTGAGCGCTTAGCGGGAATTAACGATAACACTAAGGTGTCAAGGCCGCGCTCCTTGGTGGCGATAGCAACTCGTAGGCCAGCTAAACCGGCACCAACTACTAATGAGTCTGTATAAATGATTTTCAAATCAAATCCTTATCTAATAATTTAGATAGCTTTTTATTAATCTATCATCGCTTGGTAGCGACTAATGGCTGTAGCTACTACTTCACTTAGGGGAATAAGGTGCCACTGGCTGAGTTAACTCACTGCCAATGGAGATATAAGTGATAAGACTGAGTGAACCTAAGCACAATAAATAGACCAGCAGCACCTTAGCGATATTACGCACTAACGTACGGTTACTACTGAGACCCCATTTCACTATCACTCGGTATAAACCAAATAAACCGTGGATAAGTACTATGGGTAATAGCAGCACATACAGTAACCAAGCGTTGTCGTGATAGACGCGCTCAGCCGACAGATGTGGGCCAATTTCTGGGTTTAAAATCATGGTTCCAAGATGCACTGACACTAAGAAAAACAGCAAGAAGCCGGTCACCATCTGCCAAAACCAAATGCGGGTGTCACCATGTTTAATGTTGACCATAAAGCCACGCAGCGCGCGCCATTGACCAATTTGGACGGGAAAGCGGCGTAAAGCAAAGGCCGCGTGAATTAACACTATGGCTAAAATCACCACAGAAAATATTTGAGTCACTACAGGGATACCATGACCACTTTCAGTAAACATGCCGCCTTCAAGTAGTTGCACTACGTGATAGAAGGCATCTTTACCTAATAAAATGCTCGCCTCAAAATGCATGTGCACTAACAAGAAAGCGCCCAGAATAATACCGGTTAGACTCTGTAAACCATCGGCTTTCGCCGACCATGCTTGGCCAAATGGCCCGCCATTAATCGCGGTAGGGACTCGGTTTTTGGTTGACATCAATTCACCTTTTACTGGCTTGGACTAGGAGTTAATCGCCGCCCCTAGACCCAAGTTTTTCCTGGTTGAGTTAAGCCGTCATCATGCTTGCATGGGTTGACGGCTCGCTTGACCCCTTGATAGCAGGTCACAATATGGCGCTATAACATCATGCCGCCAAATACGAAGCCTAAGGCCACGCTGGTTGCAATAGTGATAACACCTGGGATGAGGAACGGATGGTTAAATACTGCCTTACCAATACGGGTTGAACCGGTATCGTCCATCTCAACCGCTGCTAACAAGGTTGGGTAAGTTGGTAATACGAACAGGGCGCTAACGGCAGCAAATGAAGCAATGGCCGTTAATGGGCTAACACCGATAGCTAATGCCGCAGGCATTAAGGCTTTGGTGGTGGCGCCTTGTGAGTAGAGCAGCATAGAAGCAAAGAATAAGGCAACGGATAACATCCAAGGTTGGGTTTCCAGTAAGCTGCCTGATAACTCTTTAATTTCGTTGATATGATTAGATACGAAGGTATCGCCTAACCAAGCTACACCTAATACGCACACACAAGCAGACATGCCTGATTTAAAGGTGGCGGCGTTAGAGATTTCACCAGCATCTACGCGGCAGAAAATGGTGATGGCGGCAGCGGCCGTCAGCATGATCACCATAATGGCTGAGTCACGTGGCAGCACAGGGTTAGAGATTAAGCCAACCATGTCAGAAATCGCAGTGGCGTAAGCCATAACGGTGGCAATCGCCACTAAGAAAATGAGCACTGAACGCTTGGCGCAAGGCTGGATTTCCACTTTAGTTTTGCCGCGGATTTTCACTAAGCCTTTAGCTAAACGATCTTGATAGATAGGATCGTCAGCCAGTTCCTTACCCATTAAATTGGCAACGACAGCGCCGACCATACAAGCGATAAAGGTTGATGGAATACAGATAGCCAGCAGCACTAAATAATCAACGCCAAGTGGATCTAAGATGCCAGAGAAAAATACTACTGCCGCTGAAATCGGTGAGGCAGTAATCGCAATTTGCGATGCAACCACAGCAATTGATAATGGGCGTGATGGACGAATGCCTTGCTCTTTAGCCACTTCAGCAATCACGGGTAAGGTCGAAAATGCTGTGTGACCAGTACCTGCGAACAGGGTCATAAAATAGGTGACCACAGGCGCTAAAAAGGTGATTTGCTTTGGGTGACGACGCAATAATTTTTCAGCTTGTGCTACTAAATAGTCCATACCGCCAGAGACTTGCATAGCAGCAATGGCAGTAATTACCGCCATGATGATAAGGATTACATCGATAGGAATTGAGCCTGGGGTTAAGCCTAAGCCCATAGTTAAAATAAGAACGCCTACACCGCCAGCAAAGCCTATGCCCATGCTGCCCATGCGAGCTCCGAGGAAAATCGCGCCGAATAGCACGACTAATTCTAGTATTATCATGATTTTAGCTCTTTTTTGTTGTTTTTATCCTTGAGCAGTTTCGAATGCCTGCTAAGGTCTCTCTGGTTTGTTCATCCGTTGCTTTAAGTGGTGGGCTGAGAGTTATCTCAGCCCGAGTCATCAAGAGTTACGCTTTGCTTAACTTGCGCTTGGCCTGATATTTAGGATTCATGAGGTTTTCAACTGACAAAATCTCATCAAGTTCTTCGGCGGTTAATAGGCCGCGCTCTAGCACGACTTCACGCACATTCTTGCCGGTTTGAGCGCAAATCTTGCCAATAATATCGCCTTCATGATGACCTAAAATTGGGTTCAGATAAGTCACAATGCCGATAGAGTTCATCACATGGCTCATGCAGATTTCTGGGTTGGCGGTAATGCCAGAGACGCATTTCTCGCGCAGCGATACACACGCATTGCCCAGTAAACTTAACGACTCAAACATGGCCTGACCAATCACAGGCTCCATCACGTTAAGCTGTAATTGACCGGCTTCTGCCGCCATAGTGATAGTGATGTCATTGCCAACAATCTTAAAGGCCACTTGATTGACAACCTCTGGGATCACAGGATTAACCTTGGCTGGCATGATGGATGAACCGGCTTGCAGTTCTGGCAGATTAATCTCTTTAAGGCCGGTGCGTGGACCAGATGACAGTAAGCGTAAATCGTTACAAATCTTCGACATTTTAACTGCCATGCGCTTAATGGCACTGTGCAGCATGACGTAAGCGCCGCAATCTGAGGTCGCTTCAATTAAGTCATCGGCAGGCACATAAGCGCGGCCAGTGATTTCAGCCAGACGCTGAATGGCTAAGCTTGAGTAGCCTAATGGCGTGTTAAGACCGGTACCAATAGCGGTTGCGCCTAAGTTCACTTCCAATAACAAGCCTTGGCACAGCTTGATAGACTTAATTTCTTCGCGCAGAGTCACGGCAAAGGCATGGAACTCTTGGCCTAAGGTCATAGGCACAGCATCTTGCAGCTGGGTGCGGCCCATCTTTAATACAATTTTGAATTCTTTGGCTTTAGCATCGAAGGCATCGATGAGATCAGACAAAGTTTCAAGCAACAGATCGGTACTATTGATGACGGCAATACGGAAACCCGTTGGGTAAGCGTCGTTGGTAGACTGGCTCTTATTGACATGATCGTTAGGGTTAATCACATCGTAACGGCCTTTTTCAAGACCCATGAGCTCAAGCGCTACGTTGGCAACCACTTCATTGGTGTTCATATTGACTGAAGTACCAGCGCCGCCTTGATAAACATCGACAGGGAATTGATCAATAAATTTGCCAGTCGTTAAAATTAAATCGCATGCCGCAATAATCTTATCGGCAACTTCTTGGCTTATTGCGCCTAATTCACTATTGGCCATGGCGGCCGCTTTTTTAGTGATAACCATACCGCGGACTAATTCAGGAACATCCGAAATTTTTTGATGACTGAGCTTAAAGTTCTCGATGGCACGCAGGGTGTGAATGCCGTAATAACACTGATTGGATACTTCTTTGGTGCCCAATAAGTCTTCTTCTAACCGTACGCTATTAGTATCTTTCATTTCAATCCTATTAAATCAGGTTAATAGTAAAATGCTTATCCGAATATTGAGTGTCGGGAAGTGTTACTTAATTCAGAACAACACTTAAATTACTCATCGAATTTATGAAGGAGAGTGTCTCCTTAGCAACGCAAAACAAGCTTACCTTGATTGGAATAACAGAATGTCGAGCATGATCACTTAACTAGGCTTAATTGGTTGTTTGTTGTATTTGTTAGATAAAGCTCGCAACTTCGCGGCTAATGTGAGCCGTTACTTAATAATGACTAATCCTTAAGTGATAGTGCTATCTATTGCCTGAAAAATGGTTTAATCCGCGTGTTAAGGCTAATTTCACCGAATATCTAGGCGATTACTTGCGGTTTTAGTTATTTTTTCATTAAATTTAAGTCACCTTCAGTACTTCTTATTCGTTAATTTAGCGTTATCCTCTGATTTGCGTGCCTTAAACATTATTAGTTAGCATAATTAACTGCTAAGGTGATCTGCTTTAAAAATTATTTATGACAATAAGTGACAGCAAAAAATGGCTAATTAAAATAAATTGCCAATGCGTAAATTAGCTGTGACTTATGTTTGGCACTATATTAATGGTTAAATTATGGTTTATGCCGCAATGGCATAAAGTTAATTTGAAAAAGGTATTAATAAAAAATTAATTGAGTTAGCCAACGCTAATTGTTGAAAGTGATAATTTACCTGGCGCAGACTGCATTTTATTCATTCGGATAAGTTTTATTTATGAGTTTTTTATATTTAATGCAATCAACTTCCGTGAGTGACTCATTAACCTCAAGGTCAACATTGGTATTTTAAGCAATGAGCCGACGGCTGTTAATCAAAACCATCAATCTTGGACTCGCCGTTATGCGCTGGCATTTAAGTCTTGGCCATCGACAGTTTAACTAACCAAAAACTTAGTGCTAATTCGCTGAGATATTTATGCCAACTCCTCACGTTGCTCAGTACAGCAAAGAAATCGGGCCCAACTGGTTTGCCTCTGTCATGGGCACTGGCATTATTGCCAATGCAGCGGTGGGATTACCGTTATTTGGTGAAAGACTCCAAGGTTTTGCCATCGTGGTATGGGTCATCGCCGCGCTAATGCTAGTGCTATTACTTGTGCTTAAAGTGACTCAAGCCATAGCTCGCCCCCATGTATTGCGTCGCCAATTTAATGATGGCGTGATGGCGCAGTTTTTTGGCGCGCCGCCCATGGCTATGTTAACTGTGGCTGGCGGCGCTGTGCTGGTTGGGCATCACGTGTTGCCGCCAAATATCGCTATTAATATTGCCTGGGTGCTATGGTCACTTGGCACTATCGCAGGCGTGTTGACCGCGATTGTCATTCCTTATTTGCACTTTACCCGTTATGAAATGCAACAGGATGCGGCCTCTGGCGGCTGGTTAATGCCTGTGGTGCCGCCTATGGTGTCGGCCACGATAGGCGCCTTGTTAATTCCCCATGCGAGTAGTTTAGCGCTGCAGCAAAGCTTGCTCTATGGCTGCTACGCCTTGTTTGGCTTAAGTTTGCTGGCATCTCTTATTATTATCACCTTAATTTGGAGCCGCTTAGCTCACTCAGGTTCTTCTGGTAGCGCCCGCGTGCCAACCTTATGGATAGTCTTGGGGCCACTTGGTCAGTCCATCACGGCCATAGGCAGTTTAGGTGTGGTTGCTATGCAGGTCTTGCCGGCGCCATTAAGCGTTAGTTTTCATACCATGGCGTTACTCTATGGCGTGCCTGTGTGGGGGTTTGCTGTGTTTTGGTCCATGATAGCGGCGCTGCTGACGCTGCGATCAATCTATCGCAACATGCCGTTTGCCTTAACTTGGTGGGCATTTACCTTTCCTGTGGGCACTTGCGTGACGGGAACGACGCAATTGGCGCACTACACTGGCCTTGATATGTTCACTTGGGGCGCAGTGGCCTTATTTATTGGCTTATTGTGTGCTTGGTTGATTGCCACGCTTGGCACCATTCGTGGCTTAAAGCATGGGCGGATTTTACTGGTGCCGACGGCGGCGCCTGCGATTAAGGCGCAAAAAATGCGCCTAAGCCGACTAAATCACTCAGAACTCCTAAGTCCAAGTCTAAGTTCTAGCGCCTTTTAATAACCTGTGAGCTCCATATAGCCAAC
Source organism: Shewanella sp. SNU WT4 (assembly GCF_006494715.1). Classification (NCBI taxonomy): domain Bacteria; kingdom Pseudomonadati; phylum Pseudomonadota; class Gammaproteobacteria; order Alteromonadales; family Shewanellaceae; genus Shewanella; species Shewanella sp. SNU WT4. The sequence goes on along the minus strand of NZ_CP041151.1, from coordinate 3,866,288 downwards.
GCCTTGGTGAGTGCCGGTAAGAGTGACCGGTCCTTCCCAATAGCGAATCGATAATGGCATTAAGGCGTTAGTGTTGAGCGCACTGACAGTGACATCAATCTGATGTTTCGCGACTTCGACTTGCCATGCTACGGGTATGGTTTTGCCATCTATGTCATGGGTTTCTAGCGCTGTGACTTTTATGTCACTTGATGTCAAACTTTCGCCTTGACCGTCGCGGTGCATTAAGCGGCCGGCATAAAAGTGAGCTTGCTCACTGCCATCACCTCGTAGCTGAAATAGCATTAGCGCTGTATCTTGATTTAAGCGCAGTGCAAACCAGTCCCAGCCTTGCTGGCCTTGGGTTAAAAACTGCGAGCTCCACTCTCTATCAAGCCAAGCTTGACCTGTCACTGGCACCACTTTGCCTTCAATAGTCACTTCACCACTAACATCAATAAACGGCTGGCTGTAATAGTGCGAGGCAACAGTGCCATCGGCGCTTTTAATGCTATAGCCATTAGTGCCTTGCAGTTGATAGGGCGCTTGGCTGTTTAGTTGCAGTTGATAGCTAAAGGCTTCATCGCGACCATTAAGTGTGGCGGGGAACAAGTCATTGCTAGCGCTACGCCACTGCCAATCATCAATAAATACGCGTAGCGGCGAGCTAGCCACCCCTGCTAATTGGGGGTGGCCGCGGGACCAACGTTCACTGGCAAGATGCTGCTTTTGGGTAGTGACAGCGCTATGGGCTAGGTATAGCTGCTCAGTCGCCCAAGCATTGGGGCTGGGAGCATTAACACTTTCGCGCTCTGGCGCTGGGCTTGTGGCTGTCGCGACTCGAAACTGCGTCCATTGTAGCCCTAAGCTTTCGCCTTGCTCGGTAGTCAGGTTAGCAGTGAGATACCACCACTCAATACGATAATCATTATGCGCTTGATGATCTTCTGGAAAAACAATAGGAGTTTGCGGCAATACCTTGGCATAGCTTGCTTCATTTGGGTCGTGAGCACCTGAACCCATAAACTTACCCATGCTGTTACTTTCTGGATTACTTATGTCACTTAGATTATCTATTGGTTCGCAGGCTGTGGTTAACAGTAGCGCGCTAAAGATCAGTCTCTTAAGCATTAGAGCACCTCCTGCTGCAAGCTACTGATTAATGGTCGGCGGGTTTGGCGGATTAACGGAATCGCGACGGCAGTGGCGCAGGCCAATAACGCCAGTAGGCTCACCTGCACATAGGCCCACCAATCCCACACCATGACTATGCTCCAGCCAAACGCTTGCAGGGTGACTTTATGTATGAGTAACCAGCCAAGGATGGCGCCTGCCGGCAATGCCAAGAGGCAAGTCATTAATACCATTAGCAGCATTTGTATGCTCACCATGGCAAACAGTTGCGGGCGAGGCACACCTAAGGCGTAGAGGCGCGCCAGTGGCGCTTGGCGGTTTTGCATGAGCATCATGCTGGCACTAAAGAGACCAATGGCGGCAACGATTAAGGTCAAGCTGTTAAGTACGACGGTAATAGAAAAAGTGCGTTTAAACAGTTTAATCGCTTCGGTTTTTATCTTGCCTTGGCTGTACATCATGGCGCTAGCTATGCCTTGCTGTTGCAACTGTAATTGCAATTGCTCGATATCGCCTTGCCAGTTCACGGCAAAGTTGCGCTGCTTATTGGATAGCCCTGCCTTTTGCCATAGGCCTTCACTTATCATCACTTCGCCTAAGGGTTTGCCATAGTCATAATAAATAGCGCTGACGGTTAGACCCTCGGGGAACAAGTGTTCAGTAGCACCTAATTGCAGGCGATCGCCAACCTTGATGTTATGCCTTAATGCCAAGGGCTCGCTTAGCATTAGGCTTTGACCTTGGAGCAGTTCTTCCCAGTGTGTTGCGCTCGCCGCTTTGATAGATACCGTTGCCTGCATAGCCTCATCATCGCGGGCTAACAGCATGACTCTATGGCGCGGCAATGCAAGCGCGGCGCCATTTTGAGTTAATGAGCCTTCACTTTGAATATCGCCTTGAATATCGCTTTGATGAGAGAGGCTTATATGGCTAAAGCCTTCCCATTGAATAGATACACTATTAATGCCTTTGGTTTGGCGCAGCCACTGCTCAATCTTATCTGTGTCATCAGGGTTCGGGCGTATATATAAATCTGCATGGAGGCGATTATCCATCCAAGATTTTAAGGTTTGTTCAAAGCTGCCAACCAAAGTATTCATCGAGACATTAGCGCTTAGCGCCAGTAGCAGCGCCATCATGGCAAGGGCGAGCGGCGCTGTTAGCTCACGGGTTTCGGCCAATAAATACTGAACTAGCCCTTTTGGCGCAAATTTCTCCAGTAAATTAACTAGCCATAACATCAGCTGAGGTAATAGCAAGGGCATAGCTAACGTCAGCACGCCAAGGAGCGCTAAGCTGTAGCGATAATCTGTGCTGAAAGGGATGAGCGCCGCTGCGCCAGACATTAAGATGCAAGCCGTTATAAATTGCAGTTTGTGGCTGCGATACTGAATAAGGCTTTGAGTATATTGAGTGCCAGCGCGGGCTAATGATTGCGTTGTGAGCGCGCGGTATAAAGGAATGCAGGCAAGTATTGCCGCAGCTAAAGTTAGCGCTATGGCTTCACCTAACCAAGCAAGTTGCCAATAACCTGGCAGCAAACGAGCGCCATAGAGTTGCTCCAATGTCATGGCCACCATAGGTTGCAACCATTGGCTCAGTTGCAGCCCTAAAACAAATCCAAGGCTCGCGCCAACGAGCACAAGTAGTAACAGTTCTAGCAGCAATGCCAGCATTAAGGTTTGGCGCGTGACCCCAGCTTGTAGCAATTTAAGCAATAAGCGTTGGCGCTTCATTAGGCTATAGCGAATGCCGTTATAGGCAATAAATAAACCGACCACAAATGCCAGCATGGCCATGGCTTGTAAATTAAGGTGAAAACTGGCGGTAAGCTCAGTTAATGCCTCGCCTTGGTCGCCCATTTTTAAGCTGTTACCTGCACGCAGTAAGCGCTCGACCTGCGCGAGCATCAGTGGGTCGTCAGTCATCACTGCTATATAGCTAAGCCGCCCCGGTAAATTTAATAGCTGCTGCGCCACGCCAATATCTAGCAAGATATTGTGGCCAAGCCCCGCGCTATCAGGCAAAGGTTGTAAGCTGATGGTTTGGCCTGCCAGCACCAATGAGGCTGAGTTATTGCTAGTTTTGTTAGTGGTTTTATTGCCAGTAGCACTGTCTCTTGGTTGATTGACTCCCTTGGCCGTTAACCTGTCAGCCAGACTTTGGCTAACCATGGCGAGCATTTGCCCTTGCAATAAGCGCCCTAAAGGCAAGTCCGGCATGGCATCTTGCTGTTTATCAATATGGCTGTTGGCTGATGCTGAACTCTCTTGGGGGCTGGCTTTTGCGCTTCTTAATTTTGCGCTTCTTAATAGTGCGGTGGCAGCTATGATGTCGCTGCCATTAATCTGCCAGCGCTGCCCTTGGTCATCTAAAACTTGGCCGTCTAATACCGCAAGCACGGGTAAACCTGCTTGTCGCAACACAAAATATTGCGACTCATCTAAAGTGCCCGTCGAGCTTGGTGGCAAGATATACGCTGTGGCTTGGCGACTTAAGAGTTCTGTGGCTTCGCTGTAGCTGCGCACCGCATTTTCATTGGTGGCTTTAACGCCTATGAGTAAAGTGACCGCTAAAATAATGCCGAGCAAAATCGAGCCCGCTTGCAGCGGTTTATGGCGATAATGGGCCAGAAACACCTTAAGGCTCATCAAGCTTAGGGTGAGCGACTCTTTCGTGATAAGCATGACGTTCATGATTTAGGCCTTGAGCACTTGAGTCGGGTAGGCGTTAGGCTCTGAGCTTAAGTGCTGCAGTATTTCAACTTGAGGCAATGCAACTTGAGGTAATTCAACTTGGGGTAATTCCAAGAGTTTGCCTTCTCTTAATTGCCAATGGCGCTGCATAAAGCTGGCGCACTCCATGGAATGCGTCACCATTAAAATGGAGCTGCCAGCTTCAGCGGCAAGTTCTCGCAGTAGCTCAATGACTTGCAAACCTACTTGTCTATCAAGATTACCGGTGGGCTCATCGGCCAGTAACAACTTAGGTTGATGGGCTAGGGCGCGCGCGACGGCAACACGCTGTTGCTGGCCGCCAGACAGTTGCTCTACGCTGCGATGACTAAGATTGGTGAGTTCAAGTTTATTGAGGAGATGATCGCACCAAGGGGTCCATTCTTGACCAAGTAAGTGCAGGGGAAAGGCAATGTTATCTTTGACGTTAAGGGGGGTGAGTAAGTTAAATTGCTGAAACACCACGCCAAGGTGGCGGCGGCGAAAATCGCTCCAGCGTGCATCTTTCCAATGCAAGGTGGATTCACCGTCTAAAAACAGCTGACCGCTATCAGCAAATTCAAAGCCAGCCATTAAATTAAGTAAGGTACTTTTTCCGCTACCACTGGGGCCCGTGAGCGCCACAGTTTCCCCTTGAGCTAAGCTCAAGCTGACATTATTTAAGACGCCATGATAATCCGCACCATCATTAAAGCCCTTACTGACACTATCGACTATCACAAGTTCAGCCACGACCACTTCCTGTGTTGAGAGCATTCTCTGATAAGATAACTGAATGATTTTTATGCGCCAACTAATTATTTTGTGAGAGCTGTTCGATTTTTGATCGACAGGTTTTGCGCGGCTGCATTCTTGCTTGTCATTAGGGGGCAAACGCGGCACTATTCTCACCTTGTCGCTTAGGCGACTATCCGTTCGGATGAAGGTAGCAGGAGAGTGGGGAATTGACCCCACACCGACGAGGCAACTTCTTGCCACTGCGACAACGCAGCAGGTAAAGAAGCACTCTTTCAGGTGCCGCAAGGCGTGGACTGTTACTGGACGAGCCTCTGGAGAGACTGGCATAGCTTAACGCCAGCGCCGAAGGCGCAAGCTGGAATAAGGTTAACTTATCTTGATGACTATCGAGATGATGTGAGCTTGTTTCAGTGAAACGCTCAGGCAAAAGGACAGAGGAGAGGGTGACTGCTTTGCCTGTTTGCCTAGTGGCGGGACTTTGGTCTTTTGCTCTCGGTCTAAACTGCATCTGCCTATTTATTGGGCGGATTTGCCAGCCATTTCTTTTCCTCCTCGTTTATTACTTAGGTTGTTTTGTAAACTGAGGATTTGTATGAATTTGCACGATGTTATTGCCCACATTAACGCCCTTGTCTGGGGGCCTGCTACCCTAATTTTACTGGTTGGTACCGGTGTTTACCTGACGTTACGTTTAGGTTTTCTGCAGGTATTTCGTTTGCCTATGGCCTTAGGTTTATTGTTTAAACCATCTCAAGGTAAGGGAGATATCAGCCCATTTGCCGCGTTATGCACTGCGTTATCTGCCACCATAGGTACAGGTAATATTGTAGGTGTGGCCACCGCCATTAAAATTGGTGGACCAGGGGCCTTATTTTGGATGTGGTTAGCTGCCTTTTTTGGCATGGCAACCAAGTACGCCGAATGTCTGCTCGCCGTAAAATACCGCACAGTTGATAGCAATGGCCGCATTGCTGGTGGCCCTATGTACTACATAGAAAAAGGACTCGGCCTGCCTTGGCTGGCTAAAACCTTTGCGGTATTTGGGGTTGGGGTCGCCTTTTTTGGTATAGGTACCTTTGCCCAAGTAAATGCCATTAGTGATGCCTTAGATATCGCCTTTAAAATCCCTCATGAAATGACCTCCGTGGTGTTGACCAGTGTGGTGGCCTTAGTGGTGCTTGGCGGTGTGAGCCGCATTTCCGCGGTGGCGCAGCGCTTAGTGCCAGCCATGGCAACAGGCTATTTACTTGCTTGTGGCTGGATTTTGGTGAGCTTTTACGATCAAATTATTCCAGCATTAGAGTTAGTGCTGCACGCGGCATTTACCCCTATGTCAGCCGCTGGCGGCTTTTTAGGTGCAGGCGTAGCGCAGGCCATTCAAATTGGTATTGCCCGCGGCGTGTTTTCTAACGAGTCAGGGCTAGGTAGTGCGCCGATTGCAGCGGCAGCGGCCAAAACCAACTCACCTGCCGAGCAAGGCCTAGTCAGCATGACGGGTACCTTTTTCGATACCATCATTATCTGCACTATGACGGGCTTAGTATTGATTATCACTGGGGTGTGGAATGGCGACGCTTCGGGCGCGGCTATGACTAGCGCGGCATTTGCCACAGGCGGAAATGCAATTATTGGTCAATACTTAGTTACCATAGCCCTAGTGTGTTTTGCTTTTACCACTATTTTGGGCTGGAATTATTATGGTGAGCGCTGCTGGCATTATTTAACTAAAGGTCGTGGAAGCCGAGTCTATCAGCTGATATTTCTGACCTTGATTGCTGGTGGCGCCTTTATCAAATTGGATTTAATTTGGTTACTGGCAGATACAGTCAATGGCTTGATGGCGATACCTAACTTGATTGCCATTATCGGTTTAAGACAAGTTATTTTGGCTGAAACCTATGACTACTTTAAACAATTAAAATCAGCTACTGGATTAGCGACAAGTTAAGCTTCCTGTGGCGACAATATTGTAATGGAGGACATAATTGCGCCCACTTCCCCCCTCAGCGCCGGTGCCTGCACCGGCCGACAATAGTGCGCCCTTACTGGGCCAAATGCGGTTATGGCTGGCATCACTCAATGACGATTTAAAATCGCCCATGCATACTATCAATGGCATGACGCAGTTGTGCCTGCAAAGCTCGCTTGAACCGCAAAATCGCACCGAATTAGAAGCCATCAATTTAGCCAATCACCAACTTGAGTGGCAAATTAATAACTTACTTATGCTGGCGGAACTTGATAGTCAAAAATTCACTCTCGACAGCCAAGCCTTGTATATTCTGGGCTTAAAACAAGGGCTAGAAGAACAGTGGCGGTTGTGGGGTCGAGATCTACAACAGTTGATTTTTGATTGGCCGCAATGCGGCAAGATAGTGACGGATGGCACTAAGTTGCAGCGTTTGCTGAGCTGTTTACTGCATTTTGTGGCTAAGCAAGGCGGCACACCCGTGTGTAGAGCCAGGTCGATGGCGGATATTAATCAAGTCAATTTGCAGGTGGAAATCATTCCAAGCCATTGGGGTGGCAATGGTAATTTAAGTCAGTTAGAAAAAATCTTCGATATGTCATCGGGCCTATCGCTGGCGAAGAAGCTTGCTGGCGTGCTCGGTGGTCAACTGCGATTATTATCTTTTGAGGGCGAATTTGGCTTTCAATTTGAACTTAATTGCGAGCGTCCACGCGACGGTGGTGGCACCGGCATTATCCCTCAAGCCGATCAGGATTTACCTATATTGCTGGTTGATGATCACGGTCTTAATCGACAACTCGTCATGGCTATGTTTGAGCGCTTACAACTGCCGTTACCGGCGATTGCTGAAAATGGCTTGGAAGCACTACAATATTTGGCAGAACATCGCGTCAAACTGGTGTTAATGGATATTCAAATGCCAGTCATGGATGGAGTAACAGCCTTAAAGCGGCTGCGCGCTCAACCTAAATGGCAACACTTAGCTGTGATTGCGCTTTCTGCTAATCATACCGACAGCCATGTGCAAGGTTACTTAAACATAGGTTTTAATGCCGTACTGCCTAAGCCATTTGATTTTTGCTACCTAAAGCAAGTGCTGCATCAATTTGGAATAGACTGCGAGGAAGCGCAAAGTGTTGCTGACATTGATAAAGGCGTGTGGCCAGCGCACGCCGCGCTGGATTGTCATAAGGCCTTGGCGCGGCTCAATTTTGATGGTGAACTCTACGCCGATTTATTGGTGCGCTTTGCAACCGGCCAGCCACAATTATTAACTCAAATTCCAGAAGCTTATGGCGCTGGTGATTGGCAAACCTTAGCGCGTTTGCTGCACACGCTCAAAGGTGTAGCCGCAAGCTTAGGCAGCGATCGCTTGTCGCATTTAGCCACTGAAGCGGGCGATATTATTAATCAAGGCAAAGAGTGGTCAAGTGAGTCCATGCTGAGCTTATTAATGGACATCATCGCGGCCATTAATTCGTGGCGAGAATTGCAGCATCTCAATGAGCTTGGGGAGTCGATTAGTGATTTGCAGTTGCACCAGTGCCTGCTAAAGCTGCAAGTGTTTTTGCAGCAATCAGACGCCGCCGCAGTCACTTTAGTGGCGCAGTTGCAAGCTTGCCGACATGAGCATTTGGCAGATTATCAGTCAGTGTTTGGATTAATCAGTAATTTTGAGTTTGATAAGGCGCTGCAAGAATTACAACCGCTTATGAGTAAGCCTAAGTAGATGATAAGTAGGTGACTCTATGCTTAGAATCGCCACAAGGCAGCCTTGATTGACACATGTTAATTAATTAGGGGCGCTATTTTAGCGCCCCTAACTTTTTTCATTTTAAACTTTTATATTTCAAATCATGCGCGCTTACTTATACGCTTTCTTCTAATGAGTAAGGCAGAGCTTGCAAGGATAAACGCACATCGGTTTGGGTCGATAGGCGCAGCAAGCTATCCATTGAAGTATCATTCGGCAGAACCGCACTGCACCAGAAATGACCATCAATGAAGCTTGATTCTATGATGCTACCCACTTTGCGCCAGCTTTCACCCATGTCCATTTCCAGTTCGGCATCGCTTGTTGGCGCTTGCGCTAACTGACCAGTCACTACATAGAGGGCGCGCTTATTACCACCGCGATATTTCATGCGCGCTATGGTTTCTTGCCCCATGTAACAGCCTTTAGTAAAGCTAATACCGTCAATGGCTTGGATGTTGGCCATTTGCGGCACAAATTGCGCGCTATGATTAGCGCCAATGTTAGCTATGCCTGCGCTAATTTCTAAGGCTTGCCATAGGCTTGAGTCTTGAATGCTTTGCTCATGAGTAATACGCTCGCTTTGCTCTTTAGTGAGCATTAACAAGTAACCGTAATCGCATTTAAGCAGAGTGCTGCCATCGGCTAAATAATTGACTGAGTGCGGCAATTCACCAAAATGCTTGGTAATAAAGGCGTCACTATCGCGGCCAGTGACACCTAAAATCTGCCACTGCTCAGATACATCACTGAGCTCAACCTTGCTAAATACTGCGTACTTTTGCATCTGCGGTAAATCAATGGCTAAGGTATCTTTTGGCATTAATAGCTGCAGGTAATCATCGCGGCCAAACACCCGAAAGCTTGCGATCATCTTGCCTTTAGGATCGCAGTGCGCGCCAAAGCGCCAAGTATCAGCGTCTAAACGGGTAATATCTGCAGTGACTTGGCCATTTAAAAAAATCCGTGCCTGCTCGCCCTTAAGCTGTAACACACCAAAGTGAGTCAGCTGACAAATGGCTAGGTTGGGTTGGGATATGGCTAATGGCCAACAATCAGCGACGGTTTTCATGGCAAGTTCCTACAAATATATGAATGACAGCGATTGTATGCTTAAGGGGTTTACAGCTCAAGCGACATAACAAGCTGCTGATGATTAAGGCGAATTGCTCACTGTTTAGGATTAATCTGATTTTATCCCTCTAACCTAGTAGAATATTGGCCAATTTGAGCGCGGAAGCTAATTTCTGCGCAGGGTAATGATTAGGATTAACTATGGCCATTCGTATTAAGCTTCACCCAAAAAGGGAGAAATCCCTAGAACGTCATCATCCTTGGGTGTTTGCCAGTGGTATTCACAATATCAAAGGTAAGCCAGTCAATGGCGATACCGTTGATGTGGTTGCCCATGATGGCAAATGGTTGGCCAGAGGGGCGTGGTCAGAAGCCTCACAAATTCAAGTGCGGGTTTGGACTTTTGATAAAGAAGAGCAAATAGATAGAGACTTCTTTATGCGCCGCATCATTCGCGCCCAAGCGGGCCGCGAGCATGTGATTGCTGAGCAAGGCTTAACGGGTTATCGCTTAGTGGCAGCAGAATCTGATGGCTTACCTGGCATTACCATAGATAAGTACGCCAATGTGCTGGTGTGTCAGTTATTAAGCGCTGGCGCTGATTTTTGGCGTGATACCTTAGTGTCTGTCTTGGCTGAGCTTTATCCTGATTGCGCCATTTACGAGCGCTCAGACGTAGAGTCGCGCAAGAAAGAAGGCTTGCCATTGGTCACTGGCTTATTGCACGGTGAATTGCCAGCTATGCCTGTGATTATTGAAGAAAACGGCATCAAGATAGCTGTGGATGTGATTAAAGGCCATAAGACAGGTTTTTATTTAGATCAACGTGATAACCGCGCCATCGCTGGCCGTTTTGTCAAAGGTAAGTCAGTACTTAACTGTTTTTGCTATACCGGCACCTTTGGTTTATATGCCGCTAAAGCTGGCGCCAGTAGCATTGAGAACGTTGATGTATCAGCGTTAGCATTAGCCACTGCCCGCGAAAACATGGCGATTAACGCCATTGATGACGCTCATGTCAATTACAACGAAGCCGACGTGTTTAAGTTGCTGCGTGAATATCGCGACCAAGGTAAAACCTTTGATGTGATAGTGCTCGACCCACCTAAGTTTGCGGATAACAAGGCGCAGCTTAACGGTGCTTGTCGCGGTTACAAAGATATCAACATGATTGCTATGCAGTTACTGAACCCTAACGGCATATTACTGACCTTCTCGTGCTCAGGATTAATGCCGGCTGACTTATTCCAAAAAGTAGTCGCAGACGCGGCGCTTGATGCTAAGCGTGATATTCAGTTTATCGAGCGTTTAAGTCAGGCATCGGATCACCCGATTGCTGGCGGCTTCCCTGAAGGCTTTTATCTTAAGGGCTTAGTCGCGCGCGTGTGTTAATCGCCCGCGTACGCGTATTAATCGCCCGAGCACTAGTCGCTAAGTAATCGCCAGACTAGCTGGTTTAACCTTCTGTCTTGCAATAAAAAACCCCAGATCCAGCATCACTGACTCTGGGGTTTTTTGTATCTGGGAGCCATTAATTCATGCGCTACAGCAGGCCATCAAGATTAGACTATCAACTCAGGCTATCAACTCAGGTTTAGTGTAACAGTCGGGTGCGAATGGTGCCGTCAATCACTTGCAGTTGCGCTAAAGCTTCTTCAGCATCGCTAGTATCAACTTCCATCACTACATAACCTATGTCGGCGGTGGTTTGCAGGTACTGGGCAGCAATGTTGATGCCTTTTACCGCAAAGGCTTGGTTGATTTGAATTAATACCCCTGGGCGATTGCTGTGAATATGCAGTAAACGCGAAGTACCTGTGTGCTGCGGCAATGACACTTCTGGGAAGTTAACCGCAGATACGGTTGAGCCATTGTCTGAGTATTTAGCGAGTTTGCCCGCGACTTCAATGCCAATGTTTTCCTGCGCTTCGGCGGTGCTGCCGCCCACATGCGGGGTTAAAATGACATTGTGTAAACCTTGCAGCGGCGATACAAAGGCCTCGTCATTGGAGGTTGGCTCGACGGGGAATACGTCAATGGCGGCGCCGCTAAGCTTGCGCTCCTTTAGCGCCACGGTTAAGGCATCAATATCTACCACTGTGCCGCGCGAGGCATTGATCAAAATACTGCCTTGGCGCATTGACGCTAATTGCTCTGCGCCTATCATGTTGCGCGTTGCATCGGTTTCAGGCACGTGCAAACTAACCACGTCAGCGTTGGCTAATAATTGCGTCAGGCTATGGATTTGCTGGGCATTACCGAGCGGCAATTTATCTTCAATATCATAAAAAGTAACCCGCATACCTAAGGTTTCAGCCAATATGCCAAGCTGAGTGCCAATATGGCCATAACCTATGACGCCTAAGGTTTTGCCACGCGCCTCAAAGCTGCCAGCGGCGCTCTTAAGCCAACCGCCTTGATGCGCCAAAGCATTGCGTTCAGGAATGCCGCGAAGCAGCATAATGATTTCACCTAGCACAAGTTCCGCTACGCTGCGTGTATTAGAAAAGGGCGCGTTAAACACTGGAATGCCAAGCTTTTCTGCGGCCTTGATATCCACTTGGTTAGTACCAATACAAAAGCAGCCAATGGCAATTAATTTGCTGGCATGCTGCAAGACTTCAGCGCTCAAATGGGTGCGAGAACGTATGCCGATAAAGTGAGCATCACTAATGGCGGCAATGAGCTCATCGCCAGTTAATGAGCCTTTGTGGCTAACAATATTGCTGTAGCCCGCTCTCTTTAACACTTCCATGGATGAAGGGTGCAGGCCCTCAAGTAACAGAATTTTTATTTTATCTTTATTAAGCGAGTGTTTCGCCATAGGGCACCTTCAATTGAGTGTTTTATGTCTTTGCCAAGAGCCAATAATGGGAGAAATATCAGCTTAACGCGTGTAAATCAATGGCACTGTTACCTGTATCACCTTGTTGCGCCATTGGTGGTGATGACAATCAAAAATTAACTTATCACCTTTATCTTGAGTTGTAGAGGTCTAGATGGCTGAAGTGATAGTTTTTTATGGCGAACAATTGGCGGCAGCAATCTAGCCACACTGGCTATCACAGGCTAAGTGCTAGTGGCTGGCGCACGTTTACAAGCAGTAGCAACTAAACATAGCGAAACTGTCCCGTGGTTTTGCGACTAATGATGGCGATACTTCTTGGGTTTTTTATTTCTTTTTCGTAATTAAATTTCAGAAAGTGGGGCAAAATCTGGCGCAAGGCCCAATGATTCGCAATATTTGCTGCGCTGTATTTTTGCGCGGATATGTTGTGTTTATTTGGGTGAAACTTTGCATTTGTTGTTGGCTTGTTGTTCTGTGCCTAGCAGTTAACAACAAAAAATTGATAAACCAGTGGTTAATGTTGGATATTCAAATATTCATTTAAACTAAGTGATCTTTGCCTCTTGTCCTTATTATTTCACTGGTTACACTGCTGCCATTGCGAAGACATGAGGTGTAATTTGTATGGAAGTTTTCATCAGTTTGGTTGGCATGATGTGCTTAATTGGCTTAGCGGTGATGTTGTCGGAAAACCGCCGCGCCATTAAATTACGCACTGTGATTGGAGCCTTGATATTTCAAGTGACCTTCGGCGCCTTCGTGCTTTATGTGCCAGCGGGGCAAGTTATGCTTGATAACGTGTCATCGGGGGTGATGCAGGTTATTGGCTACGGCAATCAAGGCTTAAGCTTCTTATTTGGTGATTTAGCAAATTATAGCTTGGGCTTTATCTTTGTGATTAACGTGCTGTGTGTGGTGGTATTCATCAGCTCATTAATCGCGACCTTGTATTATCTTGGCATAATGCAATTGGTGATTGGTGTTGTGGGCGGCGCCTTATCGCGCATTCTTGGCACCAGCCGCGCTGAATCCTTATCAGCCACTGCCAATATCCTCGTGGGTCCTATTGAAGCGCCATCTATGGTGCGCCCTTTCATCAAGCGCATGACGCGTTCTGAATTATTTGCAGTAATGACCGGCGGTCTAGCCTCAGTGTCTGGCGGCACTATGATAGGTTATATCCAGATGGGCGTTGATGTTAAATACATACTCACCGCCGCCTTTATGACGGCGCCAGCCGGTTTGTTGTTTGCCAAATTAATGTGGCCTGAAACTGGCACCGTTGAGAACGACATCAACAAAATCATCGACGATCAAGAAGACAAGCCTGCCAACGTATTAGACGCTGCTGCCAATGGCGCCGCCATGGGTCTGCAACAAGTGCTGTCAGTTGCCGCGTTATTGCTCGCATTCGTGGGCTTAATCTCGTTAGTCAATGGCCTGATTGGTGGCGCTGGCGCTTGGTTTGGCATTGAAAACTTAACCATGCAATACCTGCTCGGACTCGTGTTAGCACCGCTCGCTTGGGTGATGGGTGTGCCTTGGAGTGAAGCTTCTTTAGCTGCCTCTTTCATTGGTCAAAAGATGATTATTAACGAGTTTGTGGCCTACATGGACTTCTTAGCCATCAAAGAGCAACTTTCTGAAAAAACCCAAATTATTATCAGCTTTGCCTTGTGTGGCTTTGCCAACTTAGGCTCGCTTGCCATGGTGATTGGAGGGTTAGCGGCGCTGGCCCCTGAGCGTCGTAAAGATCTCAGCGCTATGGGTATCAAGGCTTTAATTGCAGCCGCAATGGCCAACTTAATGAGCGGCACCATTGCTGGCTTATTGTTTAGTTTAGGAGCGTAACATGACACCACATATTAATGCCCAGAAGGGTGATTTTGCTAAGACACTGTTGATGCCAGGCGACCCACTGCGCGCTAAATACATTGCTGAGAACTTCTTAGACAATGCCCGTTTAGTGACTGATGTGCGCAACATGTTAGGTTATACCGGTGAGTATCAAGGTAAGCCAGTGTCTGTGATGGGTTCTGGTATGGGCATTCCTTCTATCTCGATTTATGCCAAAGAGTTAATCACTGAATACGGTGTTGAAAATATTATCCGTATCGGTTCTTGTGGCGCCATTAGCGAAGATATCAAGCTGATGGACGTAGTGATGGCTATGGGCGCGAGCACTGATTCGCAGGTGAACCGCAGCCGTTTTGCTAACACTGACTTTGCTATGATTGCTGACTTTGGTTTGCTGCGCCGCGCAGTCGATGCCGCTGAGCAGCAAGGCGTGAATTACCGTGTAGGTAACTTGTATTCATCGGATTTATTCTATTCAAGCGATGATAATCGTTATGATTTAATGGAAAAATACGGCATTCTGGGCGTCGAAATGGAAGCAGCAGGTTTATATGCCGTTGCTGCTGAATACGGTGCTAAAGCGTTGGCCATGATGACTGTCACTGACCATATTCGTTTAGGCCAGCACTTAACGGCAGAAGAGCGTCAGCATACTCTCAATGGAATGATTAAGCTGACCTTAGCGGCGATTCATACCTTATAAAAAAGTGAAGGTTTACCCTACAGGTGTCAGCGTACCCATCCCAATAAAAAAGGGGCGTTGACACCACCCCTGCTATTTTTTGCTGCTGTTTTGGCTAATTGTGTTTGATTAATTGATCTCACATTCATAATTTGATTCAACATTGCCGCCACTGCCTTAACTATGTCCCCCTAAAACCCTCTTTCGATAGCGTCAGTTGCTGGCGATTGCAGGCCTAATCGCTGCAGTATTGACACTAATATTTACTATTTTTTCGAGTAATCAGTGCGCTGCAAGGTCTCAATTCGTGTAAAAGCGCTAGCATCCTCTTAGCTAAACCCATTACACTGTTTTCTTTTTCATGCTCTAGGATGCAAATATGAGTATCTGGTTTCAACCTGTCACCATAGAACAATGTGAACAATTAGATATGGGTATCAATGGTAAAGGAACCTTGATGCAAACCATGGGCATTCGTATCACTGAGATTGGTGATGATTACATGACAGCCACTATGGAAGCGACCCCAGCTGTGCATAATCCTTTGGGGATAGTTCACGGCGGCGCCAATGTGGTATTGGCCGAAACTGTGGCCAGTTATGCTGCTAATTTTGCGGTGGATTTCACTCGCTATTTTTGTGTGGGTCAGGAAATTAATGCCAATCACATTAAAGCGGCGCGCAAAGGCCTGTTAACTGCAACGGCTAAGCCGATTCATTTGGGCAAACGCACCTCAGTCTGGGAAGTGCGCATTACTAATGCGGCCGGTGAATTAACTTGTATTACGCGCATGACAGCTGCCGTGGTTAAACGTGCGCAATAACTAAGCGTTCTTGTAAATAATTGTCATTTACCACTCTAACTTGATACATATCAAAGTATTAACAAAAATTTGAACTTATTCTCTAGATTGGTCTTTCAATCTGTAATTGCGATTGCTTTCATTTGTTTTAATCGTTTTATATAAAATCGATAACTCGCTATTCTAATTGCAATCAGATTGAAGCCAATAATTTGGCTTAGGGAATTCAAATTTTTAGCATCATAAATGATGCATTGGAGTGTTAAATGGACAAGCAACCTCAATATCTTACTTCTCAAAATGGTGCACCGATTAGCGACGATCAAAACTCGCTGTCTGCCGGTGAACGTGGCCCGTTATTACTGCAAGATTGGCACTTAATTGAGAAGCTCGCGCATTTCAACCGTGAACGTATTCCTGAACGAATAGTGCATGCCAAAGGAACCGGTGTGTATGGGGTGTTTACCTTAACCAAAGACTTAAGTGACTATACGATTGCCGACCATTTCAATGGTGTCGGTAAGCAAACCGAAACTTTCGTGCGCTTTTCTACCGTTGGCGGCGAAATGGGTTCTGCCGATGCTGAGCGCGATCCGCGCGGCTTTGCGGTGCGCTTTTACACTGAGCGCGGAAATCACGACATTGTGGGTAATAATACCCCGACCTTCTTTTTACGCGATGGCATTAAGTTTCCAGACTTTATTCATACCCAAAAGCGTAATCCGCACACTAATTTAAAAGATCCACAGGCGATGTGGGATTTCTGGGCGCTGAATCCAGAAGCTATGCATCAAGTCACCATCTTAATGTCAGATCGCGGCATTCCAGCTAACTATCGGCAAATGCACGGCTATGGCTCCCATACTTTCTCGTTATGGAATGCCAAGGGCGAGCGTTTTTGGGTGAAGTTCCATTTCAAGAGTCAGCAAGGCATAGCTAACTTAACGGCTGAGCAAGCGGATATTTTAAAAGGCATAGATCCAGACTCAAGCCAGCGCGATATGGTGGTTGCTATCATGGATAAGCAGTTCCCACGCTGGTCGGTGAACGTGCAAATCATGCCAGAAGCGGATGCTAACCATTACCGTATCAATCCGTTTGATTTGACCAAAGTGTGGCCACATCAAGATTATCCGCTGATGGAAATTGGTGTATTGGAACTTAACCGTCTGCCCCAAAACTATTTTGCTGAAGTTGAGCAAGCGGCAATGGCGCCAAGTAACTTAGTGCCAGGTGTGGGTGCCTCACCAGATAAAATGCTGCAAGCGCGTTTGTTTGCTTATGCAGATGCTCAGCGTTATCGCATCGGGGCTAACTACAATCAATTAGCGGTTAACTGCCCACATGCAACAAGCAGCAATCATTACCAGCGCGCTGGTGCTATGGCAGGCAGTCAGTGCCCATATCATAGCCATCAAACTGGCGGTGATAGCAGCGCTAACTATGGCCCGAACACTCAAGATACGTTAATGGAAGCGCCAAGCTTGAGCGAGCCATCATTACGCTTAGAAGGAGAAGCGGCGCGTTACAGCCGTTACGAGCAAGATGACTATAGCCAAGCCGGTAACTTGTACCGCATCTTTAGTGAAGATGAAAAGCAGCGCTTGGTGAGTAACATTTGCTCTACCTTAAGCCAGACTAGCTTAGCGGTGCAGCAGCGTATGGTTGAGCATTTTACTCACGCGGATAGCGATTATGGCCTGCGCGTTAAGCAAGGCTTAGCTAAGTAAATCTAGCTAAGTAAAATTAGCCAAGGAAAACTAGCGAACTAAAGCGCTAACTTAATAGCTAAATCCAATGCCAGCTTATGCTGGCATTGTTTTTTAGGTTGCAGTTAAAGCTCGCTTAATTGGCCTTAGCGCCACAATAAGGTCACTATGCCAATTAAGGTAAAGAGGATGGCGCAGGTGCGTCTAATCAAGGTTAATGGCAGTTTTTCCGCGCTATAATCGCCCATCATCACCACAGGTACATTGGCAAGCAGCATGCCGATGGTCGTCCCTAAGATCACCATAGCTAAATCATCAAAACGGCCAGCCAGTACGACAGTCGCCACTTGAGTTTTATCGCCCATTTCTGCCAGGAAAAATAACACGAAGGTGGCAATAAAGGCGCCATAGCGGTAAAAGCCGGTTTGCTCATCATCCATTTTATCTGGCACTAATACCCATAAGGCAATGGCAAAGAAAGAGGCGGCTAATAGGTAGTGCGCCATCTGCTCGGATATGAAGCCCATGGCCCAATGGCCAAGACTGGCAGCGGCGGCATGGTTGAGTATGGTGGCAAATAAAATACCGGCAATAATGGCAGTTTTATTGCGAAAGCGCGCAGCTAGCAATAAGGCTAGTAATTGAGTTTTATCGCCAATTTCGGCGATAGCAACAGCGAATGTTGAGGTAAGTAGGGCGTCCATAAATCATCTTTCTCGGGGGGGCGCTCACAATGAGGCAAGAAAACAAAAGCACAATGATCCCGCCACCCCAATAGTGCGGATCTTGTGCTCAGGTCTTGCTGGGCGCGGATACATAAGGCTATGTATGCTTGCTATGAATACCATGGCATGTGGCCAATTGTGTTGATATCCATCCCTACACTGACGTTATCCATTGGAATTGTCTGTCTAGGTTAGCTACTCCCCCGAAGCGGCGAGCATTGTAATCAAGCCATGGCGCTTTGCCAATCAAAGATTGTAATTATTCACCTTGCCAATGCCTGACTGTAATTTTTGAGCATTTGCGGGCGAAAAACGCTTGAGATGGGTTAAAACCTAACAATAGGGTAAGTCATTGGACTTGTGCCGATGAAATAGCTTTGCTATGGTCGCGATAGTCTTCAAAAAAATATATGTGATATGTCAATGTTGAAAGAATGCGTTAAGCGATTTAGTCAGCCCCTGTGGCTGAGATAGATCTCTCTAGGATCCACTTAGCTATAGGGGCCAATTGTCTCACTAAATATTGTATTTAGTGGTATACGATTGGGGATAAGTGCTTCCACAGCGATATTAATATCAATACGCTTTTGTGCAGTTCTGATGTCCTTTCTCAAAATAAATAATAGATAAAACAGGACGTAAACTTTGAATTCAAAGATATTAGGCTCAATCGCCATAGTGGCAGGCACTGCCATTGGTGCTGGCATGTTGGCATTACCCTTAGCGACCGCCGCTCTGGGTATCCTACCTGCCATGGTGTTATTACTGCTGGTATGGGGCGTATCGGCTTATACCGCCTTACTTATGTTAGAAATTAACTTACGCTCAGGCGTAGGTGATAACGTTCATGCCATTACTGGTAAAATCCTCGGTAAAAAAGGCCAACTTATTCAAGGGGCTTCTTTCTTAAGTTTATTATTTGCATTAACCGCGGCCTATTTAACTGGCGGCTCATCGTTATTGGTATTAAAAGCGCAAAATATATTTGATATGCAGCTTGATAACCAATTAGCTGTGATTATTTTTACCTTGGCTTTGGGTGGTTTTGCTGCCTTAGGTGTGTCTTGGGTTGATAAAGTCTCACGGGTGTTATTTTCACTCATGATAGCCTTGCTCATCTTAGTGGTGCTGGCCTTGCTGCCTGAAGTGAACTCAGTATCTTTATCGCAAACGGTAGCGGGTTCATTCACTAATAGCTGGATGATAGCCATTCCTGTGATTTTCACCTCCTTTGGTTTTCATGTGTGTATCGCTACTTTAGTGCGCTATTTAGACGGGGATGCCAAGAGCCTAAAGCGAGTCTTATTAATCGGCTCAACCATACCATTGCTGTGTTATATCTTATGGTTACTGGTGACCTTAGGCACAGTTGGCGCCACTCACATAGATTCATTTTCAGGTTCATTAGCGCAGTTAGTTACGGCTTTGCAGCAAATTGTGGCAAGCCCTATGGTGAGCAAAGCCATATCATTCTTTGCCGATCTCGCCTTGATTACTTCTTTCCTTGGTGTGACCTTAAGCCTGTATGATTTTGTGGCTGAGCTAATTCGAGCTGATAACAGCATTAAAGGTCGCAGCTTAACTTGGTTACTGACCTTTGTGCCGCCGTTAGCCTGCGCGCTCTATATTCCAGAAGGCTTTGTGGCTGTGCTAGGTTTTGCGGCTATTCCATTGGTATTTATGATTATTTTCTTGCCAATTATGATGGCGCTTAAGCAGCGTCAGCAGCAGACTTCTGGCTATCAAGTGGCCGGTGGCAAGTTAGCCTTAGGCTTAGCTGGGATTGCCGGTGTCGTTATTATCGCTGCGCAATTGTGGGTTGCTTTGTAACGAGATTTGCAAAACAGTGTAACCACTAGGTTTTGATATGATAAAGTCGGGTAGAAACCCGGCTTTTTTTTGTCTTTAATTTGGCAGCGTTAGGGAAAGCTAATAATAGGTCTAGATGGAAATTACTAATGAAAAAATGGTTACTAACAGCTGTGGTCGCAACTAGTTTACCGGCCTTAGCTGATGAGGGTATGTGGCAGCCACATCAATTGCCGGCAATGGCTGATGAGCTTAAGGCGAAAGGTTTAGAAATTGATGTTAACAACATAGCCAAACTCACCGAATATCCTATGAATGCTGTGATTAGTTTAGGGGGGTGCACCGCATCCTTTGTGTCCCCTAAAGGCTTAGTGGTCACTAATCATCACTGTGCCCATGGCGCCATTCAATATAATTCGACCCCAGAAAAAAACTTGCTGAAAGACGGTTTTCTGGCCAAAACCTATGCTGAGGAATTACCAGCAACTCCTGGCTCACGTATTTATGTCACTGAAGACATTAGCAATGTGACTCAAGAGGTTTTGGCTGATGTTGCCGCTAAGCAAGGCAATGAGTATTACAAGGGTGTTGAAACGAAAGAAAAGCAGTTAGTCGCTAATTGCGAGCAAGGCGGCGGTTATCGTTGTCAGGTTTATAGCTTTCACAATGGCTTAGAGTATTACCTAGTTAAGCAGTTAGAAATTCGTGATGTGCGCTTAACTTATAATCCAGCCGGCAGTGTCGGTAAATATGGCGGCGATATCGATAACTGGATGTGGCCGCGCCACACTGGCGATTTCTCGTTTTATCGCGCTTATGTGGGCAAAGACGGTAAGCCTGCTGACTTTAGCCAAGATAACGTGCCTTATGAGCCTAAAAGCTTCCTTAAAGTCTCGGCCAAAGGCGTGAGTGACGGCGATTTTGTGATGGTTGCAGGTTATCCTGGCCGCACTAACCGTTATCGCACCGCGCAAGAAGTAGAAAACCAATTTATTTGGGCTTATCCCCGTGGTAAAGAGCTGCGCGAAACCTTTATCGATATCATCAAGTCCACCGCGCCTGAGGGCAGTGATGAGCGAATCAAGTACGAAAGTACTTTGGCAGGTCTTGCCAATTACGCGAAAAACTTTGGCTCTATGATAGAGTTTTACGGCAAATCTAACATGCTCGCCGAGCGCCAAGCTCAAGAAGCGGCATTGGCACAATGGATTAAGCAATCACCAGAACGCAGCTTGCAATATGGCGATACCTTAAATGAGCTTGAGCGTTTAGTTGAGCAAAGCCAAGACAATCAAGACCGCGACTTGCTCATGAGTTATTTGAACTCAAGCACTATGCTGCCTACCGCGCGCAAGTTATATCGTCTCGCGAATGAAAAGCTGCTGACCGATACGGAGCGTGAGCCTGGGTATCAGCAGCGCGATATGGTTAGCATTAAGTCTGGCATGGAGCGAATTGATCGCCGCTATGCCGCGAGTGTGGATAAAGCCTTGATGCTCGAAGTGCTGAGCCGTTATCAGTTGTTATCAGCCGATCAGCGACTCCCTGCCTTTGATAAAGCCTTCAAAATCAATCAAAGCACGACTCCTAAGCAGCTCGCAAAAATCGTCGATAAGCTCTATGCCCGTACTGAGCTTAATGATCAAGCAACGCGGTTGGCGTGGTTAGATAAATCGGTTAATGACTTTACAGCGTCCAATGACAGTTTTATCCGCTTAGCTGTGGCCTTGTATGCATCTGACATGGCAGAAGAAGCTAAGGCGAAAGAATTAGCCGGCAATTTAATGAAGGTGCGGCCGCAATACATGGACGCCATCATTGCCTATAACCGTGAGCAAGGTAAGCCTGTGTATGCTGATGCTAACTCAAGCCTTAGAGTCACTGTCGGCCACGTTAAAGGCTATCTGCCAAAAGATGGTTTGCAGGCACTGCCTTTTACCCGCTTAGAAGGTATTACGCAAAAAGATACTGGCGCTGAGCCATTTGATGCACCCGCTAAGCAGTTACAGCTGATTAATGACAAGCAATATGGTGATTACTATATGGCTGCCATTGATTCTGTGCCGGTTAACTTCTTATCGACCTTAGATACCACGGGTGGTAATTCGGGCTCGCCGACCTTAAATGGCCGCGCTGAATTAGTGGGGCTGCTGTTTGATGGCGTTTATGAAAGCATCATAGGCGACTGGGGTTACAATAATGACATTAACCGCTCGATTCAGGTCGATAGCCGTTACATGTTATGGGTGATGCAATATGTAGATAATGCTGACAACTTACTCAATGAAATGGTGATAGTTAAGTAAGGCCAATAGTTAAGTAAGGCCGATAGTTAAGTAAGGGGGACAGCTAAGTAAGCTTGAGCCCACAGGCGTGATAAAGCGCCTTGATTTCAGCGGCCTCTAGGGGCCGCTTATTATTTTCATCTAACCTATCCAAACTTAGGGTCATCATGCCTATTCGCTGTAAATCTATCACTTTAAAACCAAGGGCCTGACACATACGCCGGATCTGGCGATTGAGCCCTTGAGTGAGGCGAATGCTAAATTGGTTAGCACTAAGTTTCGCGCACTCGCACGGCAAGGTGGTGACTTCTTGATAGCTAACTCCGCGCGCCATAGCATCAATAAACGCCTGATTGATAGCAGGCGTCACAGTCACTAGATAATCTTTGTAATGACCAAAGTCAGGGTGAAGTAAGTGCTGAGTTAAGTGGCCATCATTAGTCAGTAGCAATAAGCCGCGAGAATCCTTATCTAAGCGCCCTGCGGGATAAACGCGCGTCGGTAAATCCAGTTGATGAATGATGCTGCTGGGGTCATGGGGCAGTAAGCGGCAATCAATGCCCACAGGCTTGTGATAAATCCAATAGCTGTAATTGGCTATGGGGCAAATCGGGCTACCATCAATCTCGACCTGCAAAAACACATCATCGCCATGGCAATATTCAACGATATCAGTATGGCAGGCACTCTTGCCATTAAGGCTCACCCGTCCAGCCTCGATTAAGCGGCAGGCTTGGCGGCGCGAATGCTCGCCGCACAGGGCTATATATTGGCTTAATCGCATGATGGCTTTCTCATAAAAGGGGTTACTGGCTAAAGTGTTGCTGCACTAGTTTGCGCACTTTAAGCGCTAAGGCGATATCCCACAATAGATGGGTGATGACTAAGCACCAAGCGAACACTGGGTCGAGGCAGAACTCATCATGGCGCACATGGGGTGAT
This sequence comes from Shewanella sp. SNU WT4, assembly GCF_006494715.1. Classification (NCBI taxonomy): domain Bacteria; kingdom Pseudomonadati; phylum Pseudomonadota; class Gammaproteobacteria; order Alteromonadales; family Shewanellaceae; genus Shewanella; species Shewanella sp. SNU WT4. The sequence continues at coordinate 3,843,244 of NZ_CP041151.1, read as the reverse complement.
AATAATTGAGGGTCACTGATATCTAAGTGGCTAATATGGCTGATGCTAAAAAATAATAATAAAAAGCTACATAGCATTAAAAACTTACTGAAATAGGCGCGATACATTATCCCCGCCAATAAGCTAGTGCAACCCAGTAGCGTGGTGGCAATTACGGCATTGTAGTGAGCTACAAAGTGCCAATGGCCGACATTCAGGGGCAGCACGCCCAGCATAAATAAACAAATCGATGAATAAATACCAATCCAAGCGACTAGTTTAGTGAGGCCGCCGATAGGCAATGACATTAGTCCTATCATGGCAATAAACATGCTGGTGCTGGCAATAATTAACGAGCCGTTAAAAATGAAGGCTAACTTAAAAGTGCCATAGTTACCCAGTTGCTCGGGTCTAAAGTGGAAGGCATTGAACCCTATCGTGAAATACTGCTCTAGCAGCACGACACCTATGCCAATACAAGCCACTATGGCGCTGGCAAAGATTAGCAAAATAATTAAATGGTGCAGGTCGCAAAATTGATAGTCTTGATGGTGGTCAGGCAAAATGATTACTACAGGCTAAGGAGGCGGCGGGACATTAACAATATCAGTCGAAGTGTGTCACAATTTAATATTCACATTATACCTTTCCAGCATCAATCTGTGGACAGCTAAGGCTAAACCAAGGCCAGTGAATATGGTCATCATAGCGTGGATCCAGGTTAGGCTACCCATAGATACCCACAAGTAAGGTTGGTCCATTTGAATGAAGCTGAGCTTATTTAGATCAAAATGAAAAGACAGAGCTAACACGCACAGTAAACCGATAAGGCTGGTGATGGATAAAAAGGGATGACACCAGTTAGGATCTAACCTGCGGGAAATTAATAGCAAGCCAAAAAATATCCCTGTGGCAATATGAAAAATCAGCATGGCCATTTGGTGGGGGAAAGTGTCATTGACCGGAAATAGCCCTAATAGCATGATGCTAACGCCCGCGAGAATACCCACATAAGCGATAGCTTGGCATAAGGCGTGCAGTCTTAAAAAAATCAGGCTTATCATAGCTAAAATAAAACAACAGCCTGTGAGTAACAGGCTGATGTTGTAGATAATAGCTAAGGGTGATTGCAAGTAATCACCCAAGATATCGATATTGACAGTAAACAAGCTGAAACTTAATTTTTGGAACATCAATAAGGTAGTGATCGACATACCTATGCTTGAGATGAACACGCTAACCAGTGTCATATGGAACACTAGTCGGTATGGGTCAAAGCTATCGAGTTCAAAAGGCGGCGGCTGCACTGAGTTATTCCTTCATCAAGTATTCACTGAGTATAGCAAGCCGCGGCTTACTGTCTTTTCTCTTGCGTGATTAGTGGCGCTTACGGAGGATAACAATCGCAATCGCTACTACCGCTAAGATCATGCCGTACCAAGAGTAAGTGACTACGGCCAGCGGACTGATGGCAAAGATAGACGCCAATAACAAGGCTTGAGCGCCATAAGGCAGTAAACCTTGAATAATACAGGCGAAAATATCTAATACACTGGCAGCGCGCTTTGGTGATACCCCGTGTTTTTCGGCCAAGTCTTTAGCTATATCACCTGTGACTACGATAGAAACTGTGTTGTTAGCCACACAAGCGTTAGTGGCTGCAACTATCGCGGCCATACCAAGCTCAGCGGCGCGGCATGAAGCTTCGCCTTGGGCTTTAGAAAAGCGAGCAATCAGCTTTTCAATTTGAGCACTCACAAATGTCAGGCCGCCTTGCTGCTGCATTAATGCCGCTAAACCGCCAACCAGCATAGATAGGATGAAAATTTCCTGCATGTTGGTAAAGCCAGCATAGATATCTTTACCGAAGGTAATCACGTCATATTGACCGCTAATCAGCCCAGTGCCGCCTGCCAGTAAAATACCAATAGTCAGCACCACAAATACGTTAAGCCCTGCCACAGCCAAAATCAGAATAGTTAAATACGGAATAACTTTAACAAAATCGATAGGTTGGCTTGCTAGTTCAACATGGCCCTGACCTAAGAGAGTAAATACCACTAAGGTGATGAGTGATGCTGGCAAGGCGAAGATTAAATTCTCACGGAATTTATCTTTCATTTCACAGCCTTGAGTACGAGTGGCTGCAATTGTGGTATCAGAAATAATCGATAAGTTGTCACCAAATAAAGCGCCTGACATGACCGCGCCCGCCATTAATGGCAAGCTGATGCCAGCTTGTGTCGCTACGCCTAAAGCAATCGGCGCTACGGCTGCGATGGTGCCCATTGAGGTGCCCATGGCGGTAGCAATGAAGGCCGCAATCACAAAAAAGCCAGGTAACAGCAGTTGTGATGGAATTAATGATAATCCCAAAGCCACGGTAGCATCTACGCCGCCGGTGGCTTTGGCAACGGATGCAAATGCACCTGCTAATAAGTAAATCAAACACATAGCAATAATGTTGCTGTGGCCTATGCCGGCAATAAAGGTCTCAATGGTTTGATTTAAGCGCTGCTTAGATAACAACACGGCAATGATAATGGCCGGTAAAATCGCGACTACGCTTGGCAGTTGGTAAAAGGCAAAATCCACGCCTTGGGCTTGGAAATATAAACCAGCGCCGATAAATAGCGCTAAAAATACGGTTAATGGTAACAGGGCAATAATCGAGCCCGATTTAGGTTTAGCGATAACAGGATTGCTCAATGGTCTTCTCTCTTATTGTTGTAGGCCTAACACACGAACATCCTTGGACAGCAGTGATGGCAAATTCGGAAGATCAAAACACATTCTGACCTTAATTAAGGCAAGAATAAGTGAATGAACGGCCTCTGTCAATTTAGCCGTCTAGATGTTTTTACTGCCGCGATGCTTTTGTGAGCTAAATCGGATAAATCCGTAAGGCTTTTTGAGCTTATAAATTGTTAATGCTGATTTTTATGGTGGCCCCCTTGCTATTAAGCTAGCCAAATCCACGAACATGTCCTTTAAAAAACACCGCGCCAGTTGGCATTTATATGGTCTTGGGTAAATTTGCTGTTTGTGTCGGCATAGATGCTGCGTACAATAGTTGTTAAGTCAATCTAATGAGCACGATATGCATATTCATATTCTCGGTATTTGTGGCACTTTCATGGGCGGTATTGCCTTGCTAGCAAGGGCTATGGGTCATCAAGTGACTGGTAGTGATGCCAATGTTTATCCTCCTATGAGCACTCAGCTGGAAGAACAAGGGATCACTCTTATTCAGGGCTTTGATCCAGCGCAGCTCGATACGGCGCCAGATTTAGTGGTGATAGGCAATGCCATGAGCCGAGGCAATCCTTGCGTGGAAGCCGTGCTCAATAAAGGCTTAACCTATACTTCTGGCCCCCAATTCTTTGCCGATTATATTTTGCCAAACAAGTGGGTATTAGCCGTGGCTGGCACCCATGGTAAAACCTCAACAGCTAGTATGCTGGCGTGGGTGCTGGAAGCTGCGGGTTATCAACCTGGTTTTTTAATTGGCGGCGTGCCGCAAAATTTCGGGGTTTCAGCCCGATTAGGCGCTACCGACTTTTTTGTGGTGGAAGCCGATGAATATGACAGCGCCTTTTTCGATAAACGCTCTAAGTTTGTGCATTATCACCCAAGAACCTTTGTTATTAATAACTTAGAGTTTGATCACGCCGATATCTTTGCCGATTTAGCGGCCATTCAGCGCCAATTTAATCATGTTATTCGCACCATTCCTTCCCAAGGCAAGGTCATTTGGCCAAGCGCGAATAATGCCGTGCGTGACGTGATTGCACAGGGCTGCTGGAGCGAGCAAGAAACCTTAAATCTAGATAAGGCCAATGCTGGCTGGTATTTAGAAGCCTTGTGTGATGATGGCCATGAGTTTGCCGTGTATCTTGATGGCGAGCTTCAAGGGGTTGTTAATTGGAGCTTAATTGGTCGCCATAATATGGAAAACGGCCTGATGGCGATTGCGGCTGCGCGCCACGTTGGGGTTGCTCCTGCTATTGCCATTGAATCCTTAGCGCAATTTGTCCCACCAAAGCGTCGCCTTGAGCAGTTAGGCGAGGTTAATGGTGTGACTGTGTATGATGACTTTGCTCATCATCCTACCGCTATCGCAACCACCTTAGCGGCGCTGCGCGCCAAAGTGGGTTCTGAGTCTATTAGCGTGATTTTAGAAGCGCGCTCTAACACTATGAAAAGCGGTGTTCATAAAGATACCTTAGCTGGCTCACTGGTGTTAGCTGACAAAGTTTATTGCTATCAATCAGATGCCGTGCAATGGGATATTCTCGCCGCGATGAAGGCTGCCAATATCGATGCTGAAGTATTAACTCAGGTGGATGAAATTGTGGAACGCGCCTGCAGCGCCCCATCTAAGCATATTTTAGTCATGAGTAACGGCGGCTTTGAAGGCATACATGGCAAAATCTTAGCTAAATTGGCAGGGAAGGCTTAATGGAACGCCATGTAAAAAGCATTAGCCTTGGCTGGACTGGCGCCTCGGGCGCCCCTTATGGCTTAACTTTATTAAAGTGTTTGCTGGATGCGGATTATCGGGTGTTTTTGATGATTTCATCGGCTGCGCGCGTAGTTCTTGCGACCGAAGAAGGGCTTAAACTGAGCGCTAATCCTGAGCAAGCTAAGGCGCAAATCTTAGCGCGCTTAGGTTGTCAAAGCGGCGATCTGGTGGTGCTTGGCAAAGATCAATGGTTCTCGCCGCCCGCATCCGGCAGCGCCGCCCCTAAGCAAATGGTGGTGTGTCCGTGCTCTACTGGCTCATTAGCCGCGATTGCCACTGGTATGAGTAACAATTTATTAGAAAGAGCCGCCGATGTCATGCTTAAAGAGCGCGGTCAATTAATCTTAGTGCCGCGGGAAATGCCGTTTAATAGCATCCACTTAGAGCACATGCTTAAGCTTACCCAAATGGGCGCTGTGATCATGCCAGCGTCGCCAGGCTTTTATCATGATCCCAAATCAATTCAAGATCTGGTAAACTTCGTGGTCGCCCGAATTTTAGATCATTTAGGCGTTGACCATGTATTAAGCCAACGCTGGGGCTATGACTCAGGCGTTAAGGCTGACACCGACAATTGAGAATGATATGAAACACACCATTGAAGAGATGATCTCAACCGCAGAGATTAATATTAAGCTGGACGAGTTGGCCGAGAAAATCAACGCCCATTACGTCAACAGTGAGCGTTTATTAATGGTGGGCTTACTGAAAGGCTCAGCTGTGTTTATGGCAGATTTATGCCGTCGTATTCAGGGACACGTTGAACTCGATTTTATGGCGGTTTCTAGTTATGGTTCAGCCATGACCAGCTCTCGTGATGTAAAAATCCTCAAAGACATACAGTCAGACATTCAAGGTCGTGATGTATTAATCGTTGAAGACTTAATCGACTCAGGTAACACCCTTAACAAGATCCGCGAAATACTGTTACTGCGCGAGCCTAAGAGCCTAGCCTTATGCACCTTGTTAGATAAGCCTGAGCGCCGCGAAGTCAATGTGCCTGTTGATTTCGTTGGCTTTACCATTCCTGATGAGTTTATTGTTGGTTATGGTATCGATTACGCTGAGCAATACCGAAATCTACCTTATATCGCTAAGGTTATTCCACTGGAATAAACCTAAAGACTCCCGCTGCTGCGGGAGTTTTTTTATCTAGGCTTCATTTTGACTTTTGTTAGGATAACTTCATGACTCAGGCCGCGCTTGAAATAACCGGATTACAAAAAACCTATAAAACGGGTGTGCATGCCGTCAAAGGCATTAGCTTAAGCGTGCCACAAGGCGACTTTTTTGCATTATTAGGTCCTAATGGTGCTGGCAAGTCGACCACCATAGGCATTATTAGCTCATTGGTTCAAAAGAGTGCTGGCGCGGTTAAAGTTTTTGGCCATGACTTAGATACTGAGTTAGAGCAAGCCAAGTTATGCATCGGTTTAGTTCCGCAAGAGTTCAATTTCAACCAGTTTGAAACTGTACTGCAAGTGGTTGTCAATCAAGCCGGTTATTATGGTGTGCCGCGTTCTATCGCCATGGAGCGCGCTAAGACTTATTTAAGTCAGCTCGATTTATGGGAAAAACGCGATAGTCAGTCACGGGAATTATCGGGCGGTATGAAACGCCGTTTAATGATTGCCCGCGCCTTAATGCATGAGCCTAAGTTATTAATCCTCGATGAGCCTACGGCTGGGGTTGATATTGAGCTGCGCCGCTCTATGTGGGACTTTCTACGCAACCTTAATCAGCAAGGCGTCACTATTATCTTGACGACTCATTATCTTGAAGAAGCTGAAATGCTGTGTCGCCACATAGGCATTATCGACAAAGGTCGCTTAGTTGAATGCACTAGCATGAAGAAGCTATTAAGCCAGCTCACCAAAGAAACCTTTATTTTAGATTGTCCACAAGGGCTTGAAAGCGCGCCTGTGCTTGATGGTATGGAGTGCCGCTTAGTTGATAAGCATACTGTCGAAGTGGATATTGAAAAGCATCACAGTCTTAATCAATTATTTCACGCCTTAACAGAGCAGAGCATATCCATTGCCTCCATGCGTAATAAGTCCAATCGTCTCGAAGAGTTATTTGTCCGTTTAGTGCAGCAAGGCGAACAGGAGAGTGCCTCATGAACCACTTATATTTAGTGGCATTTAAAAGTATTTTGGTAAAAGAGATTAATCGCTTTACCCGTATTTGGGTGCAAACCTTAGTGCCGCCAGCGATTACTATGACCTTATACTTCCTGATTTTTGGTAATTTAGTGGGCAGTCGCATCGGTGAAATGGGCGGCGTATCTTATATGTCGTTTATTGCGCCGGGTCTTATCATGATGTCGGTGATCACTAACTCTTACTCCAACGTGGCCTCGTCATTTTATAGCGCAAAATTTCAACGTAACCTTGAAGAACTTATGGTGGCGCCTGTGCCGCATTATGTGATGATTGCGGGTTATGTTGGCGGCGGTGTTGCCCGCGGCCTATGTGTGGGCTTGATAGTCACCTTAGTGGCGAGTTTATTTGTGGACTTGCACGTAGAACATTGGGGTTTAGTAGTGCTGACCGTGTTACTCACCTCGATTATGTTTTCGTTAGCCGGCCTCATTAATGCGGTCTTTGCTAAGAGTTTTGATGACATCAGTATCATACCTACCTTCGTGTTAACGCCATTAACTTACCTTGGCGGCGTATTTTATTCCTTATCACTGCTGCCTGAGTTTTGGCGCGGCGTATCGACGCTAAACCCTGTGGTTTATATGATTAACGTATTTCGTTATGGCTTTTTAGGCATTGCCGATATTAGCGTGCCTTTATCTGTGGCGATTATGGTGAGCTTTTGCGTGGTGTTTTGGTGGCTGGCTTATTATCTAGTGTCTCGCGGCATTGGCCTTAGAAGCTAAGTGCTAGCGCCAAAGATTTAGCGGTTAACATCGGCTAAACAGAGTAATAAACAAGGGGAGCATTGGCTCCCCTTGTGTTTATCTGCTTAAAGGTTGTGACCTTGCGGCGTGACTTGGCGTGATAAATTAACTAGTTAAAACCTAAAGTTAGATAACTGCTTCATCAATAAGTTAGCTTCAACTTCTAGGGCTGATGACAAGCCCTCTGAGGTCTTAGTTTTATTAGCAATATCATTGGCCGACAGCGAAATGTTGTGGCAACTTAAGCCTATCTCCTTGGTCTGCAGTGCTTGTTGCTTGGCCGAGCCAGCAATTTGTAAATTCATGGCGTTAAGCTTTTCTATCATGCTGACAATATCACTAAGCATTTCACCATTGGTGACACAAGCCGTTTTACCCTTAGCCGCCATAGTGCTAACTGTACCCACTTGCTGTACTACATTTTGCGTTTCATTTTGTAGGCGCTCAATTTTCTTGCGGATTTCTTCGGTCGAGCTTTGAGTGCGGCTAGCTAAGGTACGCACTTCATCAGCAACCACAGCAAAGCCGCGTCCTTGCTCACCGGCTCTTGCGGCTTCAATGGCGGCGTTTAAGGCGAGTAAATTAGTTTGCTCAGCAATGCTTTGAATGACATCAAGCACTGAGGCGATAGATAAACTCTCTTGCTCGAGATTGTTAATCGATAGCGTCACCTGACTCATGCGACTCGTTAAGCTATCCATCTCATCGCCTAGGTCTTGCGCCACCACAGCCGTTTGCTTGCACTTGTTATTAGCAATATTTACGTCTGTCGCCGCTTGCTCGGCAGACATGGCCACGCTTTCTACCGATGTAGTCAGCTTATCTATGGAGTGAACAACAGTGCTCGCTATGGCTGATTGCTGCTCTGTGGTGGAACGCGCAGTTTTCATGTCTTGAACGATAAGCGAGCTGTGCTTAAAGATGTTTTTTGATGTGTTGTCTGATTGTCCAAGTAACGATTGAATTTCCGAGAAAAACTGATTCAAGCCATGACTTAATTTACCTAGCTCACCACCAGTATTGGTATCTAAGCGAGTGGAAAGATCTTTATTGGCGCTGATAAGACTAATTTTATCGATAGTTGCCACTATCGGCCCCGCAATGCTACGGCCAATGATGGTGCCGACGACTAAGGCGACTAGCAGTAATACCAAGCACACTAAGGCGAGTGTCTGGTAGGTAGAGGTTTTTAATTGTTGTAAGTCTTGAACGGCTTCAGCTTCATCGATTTCACTTAATATGGCCCACTCAAGGCCGAGCACATGCATAGTGCCAAACGCAGAAATAACATTGTTATTGCGAAAATCTTTGATGATTTCTACGCCATTTTCACCGTTAAGGGCGCGGCGCGCGCTTGGCGTATCTACCGCTTGAATACCGATAGCCGTATTTTTAGCTGACAGGTTAGCGATAGTATCTGCGGATGCATTACTTTGACGCATGGCCTGTAAATAACTGTCTTTATTTTCCAGTAAGAAGCGGTTTTGGCTGCGCAATAAACCATCAGCCCCGACTAAGTAGACCTGACCGCTGTCACCTAAGCCGGAATTTTTCCAGTGTTGGCGGAAGGTCATGATGCCATTGATGTAATCCACTGGCATTTGGAAGATAAGCACGCCAATGGCGCCGGAAGCATCGTGGATTTCGGTAGCGATAAATGAGGCAGCATTTTCATAGGAAGGGTAGTATTTAGCAAAATCTTCTAATACCACTTTGCCTGGCTCGGCTAAGGCTCGCTTAAAAACCTTGCCTAAACCGGAGTCGGCATAGGGGCCTGAGACTAAGTTAGTGGCAAAATCTAATTCTTTAAACACTGAGTAGACCACATTACCTTCACGATCGACTAAGAAGACGTCGTAGTAACCAAAGGCCTGTAAAAACTCATTGATATTGGGATGATATTTAGTGTGGAACTTAGTGTAGTCAGTATCGTCATTGGTCGCATTAAGCTTATTTTTTTCGCCTAAGGGGTTAGTGTTACTAGCGATATAAGCGGTTTGAACTAGCTTGGCATTGTCTGACAATTGCGTGAGCTTAGCGCTGGCATTGCTGTCATGATCCTGATTGAGCTTGCGATATTGCTGGCTAAAGTCGTTATTGTAATAAGCAGTTAGGCTTGAGACTTGATTATCGTAGTTGCCATAGGCCTGTTGACCAAAGTCGGCGAAACTTTGGGTAAAGCCCTTCATGGCTTCTTGGATCATGGGTGATGACGCCATAGTCGTCACTTGGCTCGCAATAGTTGCGAAGTAAGCTTCGATTTCTTCTTTTTTGATTTCACGGATGGAGAGCAGTTGCTCACTGGCGCGGTTGGTGATGGCATCTTCTGACTGAACATAAGTGCGCCAACTAATAATGCCGCCAGCAGCAAAAATACCTAAGCTACACATCAACATACAAGCCAAAATGATTCGATTTGCGATTGTCATAACTATCCCTGTAACACTATTGTTCCTAAGTTCAGTATAGTCATGAAAATTAAATATCAATTTAAGGTGTATGAAAAAGAGAGGATTATCCTTAGTTAGGATTTTCAACAATAGAGTTTTTATGCTCTAACAATTGTTCTATGGCAGTTTGGTTTTCAGTCGTTAATTCATTGAAATGATTTTCTAACTGAGCTTGAGCCTTCACGTATTCCGGGTGGGTCTTTTCTTGTTTCTGCCAAAAGCGGTGCCGTTCGAGTTTTTGGAGTTCACTGCGTTTAAGAATTTTGTAATAGGCAATTTCTTGTTTAAGCCTAAATACTTCATCATCGACTAATTGCAGTAATTTATCTTTCGATAAGGTTTGTTGATTAAGCAGCACCAGCAGAGGATCTTTAGGTTGCTTAAGTTTGTCGCTGTCTGTGACTTTGGTAAAACCGAGTTGGAATTCAATTTCGTGCTGACGGAAATCATTCGGGCAGGTGGTTTGCGAAAAGATGACTTTGCCTTCTTTAATGCATTTATAAATCGCTCCGTGACTAGATGAACTTATTAGTCCAATAGCAACAATAGTCAATAAGCTCAGTCTGGGAGCGATCATTTTGCTTAAAATCCTTTTTTAGCTACTGATATTACAGGCGTCAAACTAGAGCGCTTATCACAACATTTAACTGTCGATTAACATTATGCGTGATGATATTGAGTAATACCAGCTTTTTAACCTAGTAAGGGCTAAGCCTCATGGCTAAATATGTGTTTGAATACATAGCCAAAGGCTTGAGCTGGGCTTGAATTAGTTTCGATTTAGTCGCGAGTAAACTCGAGATTATCAATAAGCCGAGTCTTACCTAAGTAAGCGGCGGCTAAAATCACTAAGTGTTTATCAGTAGGCTCTGCTGGGCGTAAATTGCTAGCATTACACACGGCCAAATAATCGGGCTTAAAGCCCAATGCTTGCCATTGCTGCAAAGTGTTGGCAATGGCGTTATCTATATCCAGCCCTTGAATAACCGCCTGTTCTAGCTTATCTAGCCCTTGCTTTAATTGTGGAGCTAGTTGCATTTGCTCGGCGGTCAAATAGCCATTACGCGAGCTTAATGCTAAGCCAGACTCTGCTCTTTGAGTGTTAATGCCAACAATTTCAATGGGTAAGCATAGGTCGGCCACCATGGTCTTAATGACTTGTAATTGCTGATAGTCCTTATTGCCAAATAAGGCTATATCGGGCTGCACTAAGTTAAATAGCTTAGCAACCACAGTCGCAACGCCGCGAAAATGCCCTGGGCGACTGGCGCCGCACCAAGCTTCACTAATGCCTGGCACATCAACCACAGTTTGCGCTGCTAACCCCCTTGGGTACATGGTTGACACTTGTGGGGTAAATAGTAAATCGGCGCCAACAGCCGTTAAGGCTTGAGTATCTGCGCTTAAGGTTCGTGGGTAGGCATCTAAATCTTCGTTAACGCCAAATTGCATGGGATTAACAAAAATCGACACTACCACTTTATCGGCGCGGGCAAGCGCTGAGGTCACTAAATGTAAATGACCTTGATGTAAGTTGCCCATAGTCGGCACCATAGCTATGGTTAAACCTTGCTGGCGCCAAGTGCGGATTTGTTGACGTAACTGCTGGATATTGTCTAAGCAAATCATAGTACTGCCTTAATTAAAGGTATGCTCTTCACTAGGAAAGGTGCCAGCGGTTACTTCGTCAATATAGCTTCGAACCGCAGCGCGAATATCGCCACTTTGTTGTAAGTAGTTTTTAGAGAAACGCGGAATATAACCGCTAGAAATGCCTAACACATCATGCATCACTAGGATTTGGCCGTCAGTGTCTTTGCCTGCGCCTATGCCGATAACTGGAATGCTAAGGGCTTCAGTGATTTGCTTGGCAAGTTTGGCGGGAATACATTCGAGCACTAACAATTGCGCGCCAGCAGCTTGCAGCGCTTTGGCTTCACGCAATATGCGCTGACTATTATTCTCATCACGTCCTTGGACTTTAAAGCCGCCAAACACATGCACAGATTGCGGCGTTAAGCCAAGATGTCCACACACAGGAATGCCGCGCTCAGTGAGGCTGGTTACCGATGGCAATAACCATTCGCCGCCTTCAACCTTAACCATGTTGGCACCCGCTTGCATCAGCAAGGCAGCATTGTGCATGGTTTGCTCGGTTGTGGCATAACTCATGAAAGGCATGTCGGCTATTAGCAATGCACGCTTGGCACCGCGGGCGGCGCAGCGGGTGTGATAGGCAATATCAGCCACTGTCACAGGTAAAGTGTCGCTGTGTCCTTGCAGCACCATACCTAATGAATCACCGACCAATAATACATCGACGCCTTCGGCATCAAAGGCGGCGGCAAAGCTCGCATCATAGGCGGTCAGGGCCGTAAATTTGCGGCCTTCTTGCTTAAATTTTTGCAGACTGGAGGTGGTGACTTTTGACATTGTTGTCGATTTCCCTATGTTGGCACACTCAGTTTGGTTGTTATAAGCGATTGCCAACGCTAGGGCAATCTTAGTCAGTCGAGTTTTTCGAGTTCTGATTGATATTGAGGGGTGAGCAATGAGGCTAAGCTCACGCCGTTTGGCAAGATGAGTTCAGGGGCTAATTCAAATAATGGGACTAGCACAAAGCTGCGCTGATGCATGCCGTAATGGGGTATGGTAAGACGCTCACTGGCCATAGTGAGTTGACCATAGAGCAAGATATCTAAATCTAAGGTGCGCGGCCCCCAACGCTCTAAGCGTTGACGACCTTGCTGTAATTCAATGTGTTGCAGCGCATCAAGCAAGGCCAGTGGCGCAAGACTCGTATCAAAGCTTGCGACTGTATTGATATAGTCAGGCTGCACTACATCGCCCATCGGCTTAGAGCGATACAGACTTGCCACCGTAAAACTGTCCGGCGCGGCTATTTGCTGTAAAGCTAAGCACGCGTCGGCTAATTGTTGCTGTGGCTCATCAAGATTAGCGCCTAGGGCGATATAGACTCGATTCACTCGCTATCGGCCTTAGGTTTTCTTGGCTTTTTGCGACGCTTAGTATTGCGACTACGAGTATTGCCACCTTCGCGATTACCGCCTTTAGCCAGTTGTAATCTTTGCTCTTCATCGCTATCGACAAATTCTTGCCACCAAGTGGCTGTCTTAGCCACTTGACCGCCTTCGGCGGCGCCGCGCAGTAACAATAAGTCATAAGCTGCGCGGAACTTTGGATTTTCCATCAGCTTAAAGGCGCGAGTATTCAGGCTGCGCTCAAAGCGTAACTGCATTTGCCAAATGTCTCTGGCTGGCGCAGTAAAGCGACGCGGAATGCTAATAGTGCGGCACTGATCTTCAATAATGTCGCCCATGGCGGCAAAGTAAGCATCGTACTTAGGCAAGCCACTTTCTAAGGCAATATCATCACCGCGCTGGGCTAATGGATACCAAAGCAAGGCTGCATAGAAGAAGGCTGGAGTCACACTCTTTTCTTCTTGTATGCGAGTATCGGTATTAGCCATCACTAACTCAACCATCTTGCAGGCTGGGCCTTTCGGATATTCTTTCAGCAGCTTATCTAAGGCTGGGAATAACGGCGTGAATAAGCCGTATTCTTGCATCATTAAATAAGTGGCTTTCGCTTGGCCAGAGAAGAAGAGTTTTAATACTTCTTCATACATGCGCGCGGCAGGAATATCGCCGAGTAAATGCGCTAATTCAGGAATTGGGTCGGCCGCAGGCTTGTCGATAGTCATAGACAATTTAGTGGCAAAACGCACGGCTCTTAGCATACGCACTGGATCTTCACGGTAGCGCTTTTGCGGATCGCCAATCAGTTTCAGCTGACCGCGTTCAAGATCGTCAATACCGCCACCATAGCTATGGATAGAGTAATCGGCGATATTGTAATACAGGGCATTCACAGTAAAGTCGCGGCGCTCAGCATCTTCATCGATATTGCCATAGACGTTATCTCTTAGCAGTCGGCCAGTAGCATTGGCTTTCGAGGTTTTGTCATCGCCATCTTCATGGTGACCACGAAAGGTCGCCACTTCAATCACATCACGACCGAAGACTATGTGCGCCAGACGAAAACGGCGGCCAACTAAACGACAATTACGAAAGAGTTTTTTGATTTCCTCAGGCGTCGCATTGGTCACAACGTCAAAATCTTTAGGGGCTAATCCCAGCAGAATGTCACGCACGCCGCCGCCAACTAGATAGGCCTGATAGCCAGATCTATTTAAGCGATACAACACCTTAAGAGCATTCTCACTGATTTGTTTGCGAGAAATAGTATGGCCATCGCGAGACACGATTTGCTTGCTTAGGCCTGCAGGCGCTGATGCCAACACTGAAGTCGGCTGGGCTGGTTCTGTCATTGTCACCTTGGAAGGCGCAAATAGCTGTTTACAGAATTGACTAATACGGCGAAAAATGGGACACCTCGTCACTGTCTGGGTAAAGGGTAAGATCAGGCGCTATGATATAACATCTGACAAGATTTGAGTATATTCACGCACTCTGACTAACACAGGAGAATTTCCTTTTGCTTAGGAATCGCCTCAAGATCAAATTGAGCCACAGCTTCTGCTAGCATATCGCCTATATTACCAGTCATTGTCACTGGAGTTTGACCTAAAAACGCTAATGCTGCACTGAATGCGGCATGGGGATGCTGTTTATCCACTGGCGTAGCATGATTTTGCTTGGAAAGCTTACTGCCAGGCTGCTGGCAAGCTAAGGGCAAATGTAGCCAGTCAGGCACTTTGGCATCTAATGCTTGGTATAAACTGATTTGCCGCACTGTGGCTTCAAGTAAATCAGCGCCGCGCACTACTTCTGTAATTCCTGCAGTAATATCATCCATCACTACGGCTAACTGATAGGCGTACAAGCCGTCACTGCGACGAATAATAAAATCTTCTTGAGCAAAAGCATGGTCGGTAGCCACATGGCCTTGTAGTTGGTCATTAAACTGCTGACAACCTTGGTCATTGTGCCATCGAATAGCGCCATGCTGCTTATGTTGACTCTGGCAGCGGCCATCATAGATGCCGCCCATGGTGCGAATTTGCTGGCGACTGCATTGGCAGTAATAGGCATGGCCTTGTGCTAACCAAGTATCGATTTGGGCTTGATAGTTAGCTAAACATTGGCTTTGGTAAACCACTGCGCCATCCCAATGTAAGCCAAAGGCTTCTAAGGTTCGCAGTATGTCATCAGCGGCGCCTGGTACTTCACGCGGGGGGTCAATATCTTCAATGCGCACTAACCATTGGCCACCTAAATGACGGGCACGCAAATAACTGCCTAGGGCAGCGACTAAAGAACCAAAATGTAAGGCACCAGAAGGAGAGGGCGCGAAACGGCCACGATAATGAATATTTTTCACAGTTCAATATTTTACGGGAGCTTAAGCTCCCGTAAATGAGGACAGAATTAACCGGCCATTTGCTTTTCTTTGATTTCAGCCAGCGTCTTACAGTCGATACATTGATCGGCAGTTGGACGAGCTTCTAGACGACGAATTCCGATTTCGATACCGCAGGTATCACAGAAACCAAAATCATCTTCTTCAATTTTCTGAAGTGTCTTTTCAATCTTTTTGATCAGCTTACGCTCACGATCGCGGGCACGTAACTCTAAGCTAAACTCTTCTTCTTGAGCTGCTCGGTCAACGGGATCGGGGAAGTTTGCGGCTTCATCCTGCATATGGTTCAGAGTACGGTCCACTTCTTCGCGCAGCTGATTACGCCAAGCTTCGAGGATCTTCCTGAAATGGCCCAGTTGAGCAGAGTTCATGTACTCTTCACCAGGTTTTTCCTGGTAGGGTTCTACACCTGCGATAGCGAGAACGCCGAGTTTTTTAGTGCCTTCAGGCATAACGCATCTCCTGTAATCTTTTGCGTCGTGGGGCGTCGGTATTTTAACGGCCGCTATCTATATCAGAATCTTTACACGGAGGCAATTTTTTTACATTCCCTTGTATCAATTATTTGACTATGTCCTTTAATTCAAGGAATTTCAAATTTTATCACTAAAAAGGTGACTGATTAATTTTCAAATCGACACTTATGGCTAAGAGTGATTTCCGTGGCGGAAATATTGACACCATAAGCAATGACCTCAACCCCCATGGCAATGGCTTGGCGCAGCAGTTGACAGTAAAGCGGGTCAATATGTTCTGCGGCGCGCATTTGGCTAATACCTGTGTGCTGAATAACAAACAGTAACACGGCTCTATGACCTATTTGTGTCATGGCCATTAATTCGCGCAGATGCTTTTGGCCGCGCGTGGTGACAGCATCGGGAAAGTATCCCCATTCTTGTTCTAATAAAGTGCAGCTTTTAACTTCAATGTAGCAATCGGCTTTATCTGGGCCAGTGAGCAGTAAATCAATGCGGCTATTTTCATCCCCATATTTCACTTCGCGCTGGCAGCGGCTGTAGCCACTTAGTTCACTAATCACGCCTTGCTGTATCGCTTCTTCTGCTAACGCATTGGCGCGGGTAGTATTTAAGCCAATTAAGTGGCCTTGAGGCGTGGTCATGACTTCAAAGGTGCCAGGGTATTTACGCTTGGGATTATCTGATAACGAATACCACAGCACTTCATTTTCAAATAGGCAGTTTTTCATTGAGCCAGTATTGGGGCAATGAATTGTGATTTCACTGCCGTCATCGAGTTTGACGTCAGTTAAAAAGCGTTTGTAGCGTTTAATCAGGCGGCCTGATTGCAATGGCGGAGAAAAATGCATAGGGGATAATTATCAATAAAAGATGTCAGCTAGGGTAGGTGGCATTAGCGCCGCGAGCAAGTTAGAGTACCAGACAATCACAAGCAACAACGAAGGATATGTTATGCAAGTAGTTACCATGCAGGTCAGTTTAAGTCGCGATCCCGTGCCGTCTTCTTGGGGGAAGGCCGATGTAACCTTTGGCGCCGATGCTAAAACGCCCACAGCCACCATACATCTAGCGAGCGGTGATGAACTGCGCCAAATTCAAAAAGCGGCGCGAAAACTGCGCACTTTAGGGATAAATCAAGTGGCCTTAGCGGGCGCTTGGTCACTCGAGCAGCAATGGCGTTTTGGCCAAGGCTATTATTGCGCTAAAAATGATTATGAACTGACATGGACGGGTTCAGAAAGCGACATTAGTGAACTTAAACTGCGCGCGGCTTGCACTGGTTTTGCGCGGCAGCTGGTTAATGAAACCCCTGAGAATCTCTCGCCGTTAGTATTAGCGCAAAGCGCGGCTAACTGGCTTACTGAGTTAGCTCCCAAGCAAGTGACTTATCGCATTATTGAAGGCGAGGCTTTATTAGAGCATGGCTGGATTGGGATTCACGCCGTTGGCCGTGGCAGCGTTAGAGCGCCCGCTTTGCTTGAGCTAGATTATAATCCGCTGGCTGAAGATGCCCCAGTTGCTGTGGCGCTTGTGGGTAAAGGCATTACCTTTGATTCTGGCGGTTACAGCATTAAGCCATCAGAAGGCATGCTGACCATGAAGTGCGACATGGGCGGCGCGGCGACTGTGACTGCGGCCTTAGGCCTTGCCATTAGCCGCGGTTTGAAGCAAAGAGTTAAGTTGTACTTATGCTGCGCCGAGAACTTAATCAGCGGCGGCGCCTATAAGCTTGGCGATATTCTTACCTATAAAAATGGCGTGAGTGTAGAAGTGGTTAATACTGACGCTGAAGGCCGTTTAGTGCTGGCCGATGGTTTACAAGCGGCCTGTGAATCTGGCGCTAAATTAGTGATAGATGCCGCTACGTTAACCGGCGCAGCCGTGATGGCACTTGGTCGCAGCTATAACGCTATCTTTTCACCGCACACTGAATTACTTAGTCTGACACAACAAAAAGCCGCGCAAGTGGATGAGCAAGTGTGGCCCTTGCCATTAGCCCCTTGGCATAAGGACATGTGTCCATCAGCCTACGCTGATACCGCTAATAGCCGGCCAATAAAAGGTGGCGGTGCGGGCGGCGCTTCTAATGCCGCGGGTTTCTTGTGGCGTTTTGTCTCTCCAGATTGCCAGTGGTTACATATGGATTTGGCTGCGGCCTTTGAAGATTCAGCGACGACACTTAATTCTGCGGGCGCTACCGCTCATGGCGTGTTGACAGTGGCTGAGCTACTTAAGCAATAGGCGCAGTTATACACCCAAGGCGAAGCATTCGCCTTGGGTAATATTGAGCGAGACAATGTGGCTTGCAAGCCACATTTGCAGCTTAAACATGCCATAGCTACATGATTATTTTCCCTATTTAATCCAAGGTTAAAAGTGCAAATACATTTTTAAAGACTATGCTTATCCAAAAGGACTTTTATAGATATTGTTCATGGAAAGTATGCAAGGACAACTATTACAGCAGGTGCTGAAAGACATTTTTAGTCACAGCCCCAGCGCGACACTCCAGCAAAATGTCGACAAGGCATTGCAAGCCATTACCGAGCAATTAGATTGCGATGGGGTGTTTGTGCTTGGTTTGCCTAATCAAAATGGCCTGCATAGATTACGCCCTCATCATTTATACACTAAGCACTCAGAAGGTATGCTGGGCCGTGATTGGCCATTGGCTCGATTAAATTATTTTAGAGAACTTATTCGCGCTGGCGAACAAGTATTAATCCCTGATGTTAATTTCTTGCCGGCACTGGCCCGCCAAGAAAAGATGCTGCTTAAAAAGTGGCAAGTACAATCCTTATTAGTCTTATCTCCCATCAGTTTTGGTAGCACTAAGCTGGCATTGGGCGCTGTGAGTCGCAAGGCGCGGCCATGGTCTGACAGTTTCATTCAAGAACTTAATCATACCCAAACCTTGATATCGTCTGCCTTAGAGTTGACACGCATTGCCAATGCCTTGCTAGCCAGCGAACATAAATACCAGATGCTATTTAATCAGCTACCGCTGGCGTGCGCTGTGGTTGATAACCAAAATCGCTTGTCTTTACTCAATCAAGTGGCGCGCCACAGCCTAGGCGTCTTTGAGGGGCAAGACTTAACCAGCTTGCTGCATGATGATGATAAAGCGGTATTAACTGAAGCCATTAACATGGTGCGCGATGGTATCTTGCATCAGTCTTGGTGTGAGGTGGCGTTCAAAATCAATAAGACCAATCACACCTCACTGCGCCAAAGTTGGCAACGCTTGAATTTCAGCCGCATGCAAAGCTGGCCAGATTCTATCGTGCTGTTAGCCGAAGATATTAGTGAGCAACATAGATTGGCGGCTGAATTATCGTTTCAGGCCAATTATGATGCCTTAACTGGTTTACCTAATCGCTGTTACTTTGAAACTTCCTTAGGGCAAGTGATGCGTGAAGAGGGATCGGCTCCCGCTTGCGTGGCTTTTTTGGATTTAGATCAGTTCCAAGTTGTGAATAATATCAGTGGCCATATGGCAGGGGATAAGCTCTTGTGTCAGGTAGCTATGCGTCTTAAGCAGTTGATTCGCCGCGGCGACATACTTGCCCGTATTGGTGGTGATGAGTTTGCTATTTTAATGCACCAAGCCAATAGCGAGTCAGCAAGTTTAATTGCGTCACGCATTTGTCAGCAGGTTTCAAGTCATGAGTTTAGCTGGCAAGGGCGGCAGCATAGCGTCAGCATTAGTATGGGGTTGGCGAAAATTGATCGCACTGATCCCGATATTTACCAAGTGATGAGTCATGCAGATGCCGCTTGTAGCCTAGCTAAAGAATTAGGCCGTAATGGTTGGCATTTTTATGATAATCATGACCCCAGAATGAACAAGCTTCACAATGAAATGCTGGCGAGTACCGATATTCTATCAGCATTAAATCGGGATAATTTCGAGTTGTTTTTTCAGCCAATTATCCCGTTGCAAGGCTTAGAAGCCGGCCTGCATTTAGAAATATTACTGCGTTTATCGGCGGCCGATGGCAAGATGCTATCCCCTGATACGTTTTTACCTGCAGCCGAGCGCTATAACTTAGCGGCCAAGGTTGATACTTGGGTGGTTGATCACTTGTTGCAATGGGCTGAAAACAATAGCCAGATTTGGGATGGGTTAAATATGGTGTCGGTGAACTTATCCGCCACCTCCTTAGGGGATAGAGGCTTTTTACAATGGCTGGAGTTAAAGCTGCAATCTTGCCCACAGTACGCCTCTAAGCTCTGTTTTGAAATCACAGAAACTGCGGCCGTGAGCCAGTTAGAGCTTGCCAGCGACTTTATTATTATGGTGCGCCAGTATGGCTGTAAGTTAGCCCTCGATGATTTTGGCGCTGGCTTTTCAAGCTTTGCTTATCTTAAACGCTGGGATTTAGATGTAGTCAAAATCGATGGGCAGTTTGTAAAACATCTTTGCAGCAGTAAAGATGATCAAGCGATTGTGCGCGCCATACGTCAACTTGGCCAAGACATGCATTTTTTAACCATAGGTGAATTTGTGGAAGATCAAAATATCAGTAACCTGTTGACTGAAATTGGCGTGGATTATGGCCAAGGTTATCATTTTGCTAAACCTATGCCGCTAAGCTCACTCATCAACCCTAAGCAAGCCTATGGCTAATCGCCAATAGCGCGTAGCATTCGCCGCGTAGCATCTGCGCCTGAGAATGAGTACACTGAGGCCAATCTCAGTTAAAAAAGTCGCGATTTTGTCACATCTTCCTATTCATGATCTTTTGCCTGCCCTGCGCAAGGCGCTTAACGAATCCACTCAAGTTATTCTAGAAGCCTCGACTGGCGCGGGTAAGTCCACGGCTTTGCCTTTGGCTATGTTGGATTGGCCTGAAATTACTGGCCGGATCATAATGTTGGAACCAAGGCGAGTAGCGGCGCGATCGATAGCCCATTTTATTGCCAAGCAACGTAAGCAAAGCGTTGGCGATGAGGTCGGTTTTAGGGTGCGTGGTGAAACTAAAGTGGGTCGCAACACTCGCCTCGAAATTGTGACTGAAGGCGTGCTAACCCGCATGATCCAAGCCGATCCCGAGTTAACTGGGGTTGATGTGGTGATTTTCGATGAAATCCATGAACGTCATCTTACGACCGATCTCTCCCTCGCATTAGCCTTAGAAGTGCAGGCCAGTGTGCGCGAAGATCTACGAATTTTGGCGATGTCAGCCACCTTAACAGGTTTACCTTTAAATGAGCTGATGCCAGATGCGCCCCATATACAATCCCAAGGGCGCAGTTATCCCGTTTCTATTAGTTATCAAGCGCCTAAAACCGCTGCCGATTGGCTGACCCATATGGGGAGCACTATCACTGAGCTACTTAGCGCGCCGCCTCTGGCAGGTAATTTGTTGGCATTTTTGCCGGGTAAAGGTGAAATCAATAAGTTACAGCAGTACCTTAACGATCGCTTAGATAGCCGCCAATTTTTAGTTACGCCTTTATATGGCGCCATGTCTCCGGCTGCCCAAGATTTAGCGCTGGCTGAAGATAGCCAAGGGCGGGTAAAAGTGGTGCTAGCGACTAATGTCGCCGAATCGAGTTTGACTATCCCAGGCGTCACTATGGTGGTTGATAGCGGCTGGCATAGGCAAGCCAGCTATCAGCCGCGATCTGGGGTTAATTTATTGCGACTTAACCGCATTAGTCAGACGTCTGCCGTGCAGCGCAGTGGCCGCGCCGGTCGAACCGCCGCGGGTTGGTGCGTGCGTTTATGGCCCGCTGAAACTTTTGATCGTCAAGCGCTTGCTGAAGATCCCAGTATTTTGCATGCCGATCTCACCGCTATGGCGCTGGACGCCAGCCTCTGGGGCGTGCGTCAATTAACTGATTTGCCTTTATTAACGCCGCCGCCAAGCGTGCATGAAGCGCAGGCGTGGCAGTTACTGCAAGACTTAACCTTAGTGGATAGCCAGCGCAAACTCACTCCCTTAGGGCGACAAGCCCACAGTTTAGGCTGCGATCCAAGGCTTGCGCACATGCTGCTGGCATCAGTAACGCTTGCGCAATCGCAGCCGCATTTGCTGGCCTTAGCTTGCTTGCTGGCAAGCATTATTGAGGCGCGCGGCTTACCTAATAAAGGCGCAGATATTTTTGATTATTTAGGCGTAGCGCAATCAGGGCCATTATTGCAGCAAGCGGGTAAGTGGCTCACTAAGCTTGGCGTTGGTGGTGATTTTGCCAAGGCGGCCTTGGCCGCGCATCCTTCTGATATCGGTTTATTACTGGCTTTAGCCTTTCCCGATCGCATTGCTAAACGCCGCTCTAGTGATGGTTTTTTACTGGCCAATGGCACTGGGGTAACAGTGGACTGCGCCGCGCTGTCGCAGCAAGCTTGGTTAGTGGTGGCTGATTTTCAGTTGCATCAAGGGCAAGCGGCGGGGCGGGTATATTTAGCGAGCCCTTTAGATCCCGCCCATTTTAACGATGCGCTCGCGCATTTAGTGACGCGCCATTCATTGCTAGGTTTTGATGATAATACCCAAAGGGTTAGCGGTAAAAACGAGTGGCGCATCGGCCAAGTGTTATGGCGCGAGCAAGCCTTAACCACCTTTGATCCCGCTATGGTGCAGCAAGCCTTGTTGCAGCAAATTGCCCGTAAGGGGGTGAATCTTTTAACCATCACCGATGATGTGAAGCAGTTACAACTGCGCCTTGCGATTGCGCGCCACAAGGATACTAATCATTCTTGGCCAGATTTTAGTGATAGCGCCTTAATGGCAAGTCTTGATACTTGGCTTGCTCCTTATCTGATTAATATCAATAGTGTGGCGCAGCTCGCTAAGCTTGATGTGTTAGCTATGTTGCATGGCGCTCTGCCTTGGCCGCTGCTTACTAACCTAGATAACTATTTACCTGTGTCATGGAAGATGGCGACCGGCAGCCGCGCGCCCATACGTTATGATGATGCGGGCCGCGCCTTATTAAGCGTGCGTCTACAAGAAGCCTTAGGGTTAGCCGCTAGCCCAAAAGTGGCTAATGGTGAGCTTACTGTGACTATGGAATTACTCTCTCCAGCAAGACGGCCTTTAGCCTTAACTCAAGATCTTGCTAGTTTTTGGGCAGGGCCTTATGTGGAAGTGAAAAAAGAAATGAAGGGGCGCTACCCCAAGCATTTATGGCCAGATAACCCCCAAGACAGTGAGCCCACTAAACACACCAAAAAGCGCACCCAAGAGCTAGCGGCCAAAAAGAGTTAATGACAATTTAGCTACAGCCTTGTGACTGGCGGCGCCTATTTCAAGGCCAAGAGAGCTTAACTATCAAGTTACTGGATGTTCTGGGATAATCGCCTCTAACGCCATGGTTCAGTGGCCTTGCGATTTAAGCCATTGCCATATCAGTGTAAAAGACAGGATTTATGACAGTTAAAAAAAATACCTCAGAAAAACCAAGCCCTAAAGCGCGTAAGCCTAGGGCCAAGTCAGCCCGTCAGTCACCTACTATGATGAAGCGCTTATGGTCTATTAGTTGGAAATTGGCTTTAGTGGTGACCACAGTCGTAGCTAGCTATTGCATTTATTTAGATCAAATCATCGCCAGCAAGTTTGAAGGGCAGAAGTGGTATTTACCGGCGCAAATCTTTAGTCGGCCAATGAGCCTATATCCTGGCGCCGCCATTAGTCATCAACAAGTGCTGCAAGAATTAGCTGTGCTTGGGTATCGCAAGGTGGCCAATCCCAGAGAAGTGGGTGAGTATTCTGCCTCTGCGACCCGTATACAGTTATGGCGTCGCCCGTTTTTGCATCCAGACGGTAAGCAGCCCGAGCAGCAAGTCATGTTAACCTTTGATAGCCAAGGGGTGACTAGCGTGGCGCGCATGTCTGATAAACGCGAGCTGGCGGTGTTTTATTTAGAGCCTGTGCTGCTTGATAGAATTATTGCATCGGATGCGGAAGACCGAATTTTTGTACCAACGGCCGAGATGCCTAAGTACATAGTTGAGTCATTATTGCTGGTGGAAGATAGAAGTTTTTACGATCATCACGGCATTAACCCCATAGCTATTTTACGCGCGGCGTTAGTTAACGTTAGCGCCGGTCGTACTGTGCAAGGCGGCTCGACTATTACTCAGCAGTTAGCTAAAAACTTCTTTTTAAGCAGTGAGCGCTCCCTTGAGCGTAAAATTCGTGAAGCCTTGATGGCAGTGATCATAGATTTTCGTTACAGCAAGCAAGAGATCTTAGAAGCTTACTTAAACGAAGTGTATATGGGCCAAGATAAGTCGCGATCTGTGCATGGTATCGGCTTAGCATCGCAGTTTTATTTTGGCAGGCCGGTGGCAGAACTGACCTTAGCTCAGCAAGCATTTTTGATCGCCAGCATTAAAGGGCCGTCTTATTACAATCCGTGGCGATCGCCAGCGCGCGCGTTAGAGCGGCGCGATCTGGTGCTTAAGTTATTGATGGAAAATAATAAGATTTCTGTTAATGAATACACTGTGGCCGTTGAATCGCCATTAGGGGTACGCAAAGAATCTAAACCTGTGCGCGCGCGTTTACCGGCGTTTTTCGCCCAAGTAAAACGTGAACTTAGCAGCCGTTATGGTGACGCCTTACTTAAGCAATCAGGTATTAAGGTGTATACCACTTTAGATCCTATTGCCCAGCAAGCGGCAGAAAAGGCGGTATCGCACACCTTAAAACAGTTAGATAAGCGCGCTAAAGATATCCAAGCTGGCATGGTAGTGACAGATAAATACAGCGCTGGTATCGCGGCTATGGTGGGTGATAGACAACCTGAATTTGCAGGGTTTGATCGCGCCGCGGATATTCGCCGCCCGATAGGATCTTTAGTTAAACCTTTTGTGTACGCCACGGCGCTTGAGCAAGGGCAGCGTTATAACTTAATGTCACCCCTTAAAGATCAGCCGATTACCTTAAACAATGGACAAGGCAAAAGTTGGTCGCCGCAAAACGTCACTAAAACCTTTAGTGGTGAAGTGAGCCTAATGCAGGCATTGGTGCAATCTATGAACGTACCGACTGTGAATTTGGGCATGGCACTTGGGGTGGATGCGGTTAAAGACACGTTAATGCGCTCTGGCTGGAATGGCCCCGTCAGCAACTATCCATCGATTTTCCTTGGCGCCGTTGATGGCTCGCCGTTAATGGTAGCGCAGGTGTATCAGACCTTAGCCGATGGCGGGCGTTATCGACAATTGCATGCAGTGACTCATGTTATCAATAAGCAAAATGAGGCCATTGAAGGCAGCAGCTTAGCGTCAGCAAGTGCAATTCCTCAAGGCGCCGATTACTTAGTGAAATATGCTATGACGCAAGTTGTCGCTAACGGCACGGCTAAACGTTTAGGTCAGCAATTTCCAAAAGCCACCATAGCCGGTAAAACGGGGACCAGTAATGATGGCCGCGATGCGTGGTTTGCAGGCTTTGATGAGCGCAATGTCGCCGCTATTTGGGTGGGGCTTGATGATAACGGCAAGACCAATCTTTATGGTAGCAGTGGCGCCATGGCGGTTTATCAGGCGTATTTACAAGCCCATGCGCCCATAAGTTTACGGATGCAACCGCCGCAAGGGGTGATTAACGCTTACTTTAATCGCAACAGCGGCGTGGCTATGCAAGCGGGCTGCGCTAATGTGTCAGCTGTGCCAGCTTTACTTGATAGTTACCAGCCTGCGGCCAATTGCGGCGAGCCACTTAATTGGTGGCAGAACCTGATAGGCGGCTAACACTGTAAACTGCAAATGAGCACAAATAAATAAGGCGACCACAGGGTCGCCTTATGTTTATGAGTGCTCAGAGTTTTAAGCTTTGGTTTTAAGCTTTGGTTTTAAGCTTTGGTATTAAGCTCTGCTATTAAGCTCTGCTATTAAGTGCTGGTATTAGCTCGGTTAGAACTGATAGCTATAACCTAAAGTCACAGTTCTAGGTTTTCCTGAGAAAATCGAGCCATGAATGCGAGTTGTCATATAAGTCTCATCCAATAAGTTCTCAGCTTGCAGATACACTTCTTGCTGCTTGGTAATAAAGTAGCGCGCGGATAAATCGACCACAGTTTTAGCGGCAATCAACTCATTGCTGGCGATGCTACCTTGCCCCGCTTCCGTGCGCATATCACTGGTATAACGCCCAGCAAGGGTAACTTGCCAGTGATCGGTTTGCGCGCCTAGGCCTAAATACAACTGATTGGTAGGTAAATACGGTAATTCATCACCCGCATTCACTTGTCCCCAGAAGTCAGAGGTAAAGCTATTGCTAAATTCGGTGTGGGTGTAAGTGTAAGCAATCTTCACTGGGAAGCTTACTTGTCCGTCGGCATTAAGCTCATAGCCTGCGCTCACTTCTAAGCCTTTAACATCCACTTCGCCAGCATTGTACTGATTACCTATGTTGTCATCAGCGCAGCCCTGCGCGGCCGTGCAGTTACCATGCATATTGCTGTAATCACTGTAAAAGGCCACGGCTTCGGCAGTAACTGCCTCTTGGCTGAAACGCGTGCCTAACTCATAGTTCCAGCTCTTTTCTACTTCCCCAGCTTCATTGCCAGGTGCTGCGGGCGCAAAGCCTTTTTGCACCCCAGTAAATACTAGCCATTCATCTGTGATGGTGTAACTCACAGCCAAGGCTGGCAGTAAGGCATCAAAGCTATTACTAATATCTTTAATTGGCGCGCCGATACGCCCTGGGTTGGCTTTACCCCAATCTTGGCGCTGAGTGGTGATGTCTTCATAACGTAAACCTGCGGTCACAGCAAACTTGTCAAAGCTCATCTTATCTTCAGCGAAAAACGCCCAAGCCTTAGCGCTATCGAGCAAGTTAGAATCTGTGCCCGGCACGCCGGCATCACTAGGCGCTAAGGTCATTTGATATTCTTGGGTTAACTGATAATTATCGACCCACTGGAAGCGCTCCATTTGATCTTCATGGTAGCGCACGCCAAAGGCGGATTGATGTTGCTCTAAGTCCCAGTTGAGCTGAGTTTGCAGACCTTGAGACAAGTAATCACGATTATTGGCTTTAACTTCAACCTTCATGCTACTTAATGGCGACAGACCTGAATCGAACAAAGCCGCCGCGTCTATGCCGCCGCTACTTAAGCCTTTGCCATTGACCTTGTTGGTTTTGTACCAGTTGCGGTGGAACTTATTGTAGTAAGCAACCGAGGCGAGATTAAGGGTATCGCTCCACTCAATCACATGATTGACCTGAATTTGTTGATGATCTGTGGTCATCTTATCTTTTTGCGAGGCGCTATAGCGGCTAAATGGCGCGCTGTTGTAGTCGGCCTCAGTTAATCCCATATAAGTTTCGTTTGAGGTTTCATCTGAATATTTAAGTTTAATTTGTAAGGCTTGGGCGTAAGTTGCGCTTTTGTCGCTATTAAAACTGACTTTAGCTAAGGCATCATTACGCTCAAAGCCGGTGTTACCGCCGACATGGTTAATGTCCCGAAAGCCATCGGCTTG
Source organism: Shewanella sp. SNU WT4 (assembly GCF_006494715.1). NCBI lineage: Bacteria > Pseudomonadati > Pseudomonadota > Gammaproteobacteria > Alteromonadales > Shewanellaceae > Shewanella > Shewanella sp. SNU WT4. Next base: position 3,816,051 of record NZ_CP041151.1, on the reverse strand, counting down.
ATAGCGAAACACTTCAGCCACAGCACCCACTTGCTCGCCTTGGCCGCCGCCATATACATGGCCTTTGGCAAAGCCATCTTGGCCAAGGGCGACATCAATTTTTCCGGCCATATCTTCATTGGGAATGCTGCGCGATATCAAGTTAATCACGCCGCCTGTGGTGCGCGGGCCGTACTTAATGGTTGAGCCGCCTTTCATGGCTTCAATCCGCTCCATTCGCCCAGGCGTTGGAAAATAATAAGCTTCAGGTGAGGCGTAAGGCGCGGGCGTGGCTAAGACGCCATCTTCCATGACAGTAATTTTTTCTGAGCGATTCTGCCCAGTGCCGCGCATACCAATATTGGGGCGCAGGCCATAACCATCTTCTTCCTGAATATAAATGCCAGGAATAGTCGCTAGGGTACGCATGATATCTGTGTATTTAAATTTATCTAACTCAGCTTGGGTTATCTCGTGACTACTTGATGGTGACTTATTGAGTGGGTTCTGTTGCCCAAAAATAGTGATGTGTTCAGACACATTAATATCGTCATCAGCCAGCAAGGGTGATGAGAAGCTCAGCAGTAATGCCGAGGTTAATACAGACAATTGAAGTGGTTTTGCCGCAAACATGAAAACTCCTAATAGCTAACTCTAAGGTTGGTGATAACGATAATGATTCGCATTATGGGTGTAATTACACTTGTGTAAACAGTTTGTTTTGTTTGTTGCTTTTGTTGAGGTTGGCTTTGGCGATTTAATTGCTGGCGCGGTTAATTGTTTTGTTGGTTGTTTGAGCAATTTACATTAGCCTAGTGCTGCGGGACTGAGTGATCCCCAAGGATGCAAAATTATTGCAGCCGTTAGCAACTCACTAAGGCTAAGGATTAGCCGTCATTCATGGCCAAGCCATCAAGGGCTGATTGTGGCTAAGGGTTAAGTCATCGGCTCAGTGTTTGCGTGATTCACGGTTACACTGTGGGCCAATCTGGGATGGATAAGAGAATCATGATGTTTTTAAATAAGTTTTTTAATGAGCGCCAAGGCTTTATCGATATTGATGCAGAGCAAGCGAGCTTGTTTGCTAAGTCGGTCGCAGGTGACTTTAATCCCATTCATGATATTGATGCTAAACGCTTTTGTGTGCCTGGCGATCTACTGTTCGCCATCTTATTAATGCATAACGGTTTACGCTCGCACATGGATTTTCGGTTTGCCGATATGGTGCCGGCCAATAAAACCTTACGCTTACCGGCGGCGCAAGACTGCATGCAGTTACTAGATACTAACGACAAGCTGATTTTACAAGCCGATGCAACTGGCGATATCACCCAAGAAACTCGCCAAATTGAGCAGTTTATTCGCCGTTATGTGGCATTTTCTGGGCTTAACTTTGTCCATATCATGGTGCCATTAATGCGTGAGCAGGGCGTGATGATTAATGCCGACCGACCCTTAGTCATTTATGAGCGCATGGGTTTTAGCTTATCGACGCTTGATTTTGACGATATTGAACTGACATTAGTCGATGCGCGCCTTAGTCATGAAGGTAAGCGCGGCCAAGTGGATATTGATTTTGCCATTCATGCCAATGGCGCCTTGATAGGTAAGGGCTATAAGCGTTTAGTCTTAAGCGGCTTAAGGCCTTTTGAAGAAGAAAGCGTAGCGGCCATGTGTGATGAATACGCCCTGCGTACCGCCAATTTTATGGTGAAGTAATTTTCCATCATGCCGCTGTGATGGGTGAGCTTGCCCATCACAGTGCTAGCGCTTAAGCCAAAGCGCAAGTCTTCATTCCCTTATTTAATGCGCCTTTCTCTATTTGCCAAAACTTAGTTATGCCATAGTCATTTTTACTCAGCAACTAGAGTTTGTTATAGCGCTTGGCTATTAGATCGCGCGATAAGCTACTTAACTCTCAGTTTTGTCCGCAAAAACGGCAATTACCTTGAGGTAATTTGCTTGCACACTGGCTTTGGATTACCTTATTCACCTTTGAATATCAGTGACGCTTAACGTCATAGTTCACAACGGAATAAAGTGGTGTTTCAGTCGCCATTTAAGGTTTTGTGCCAGAGTTTGATGGCCATGCAAGGAATACCATGTCGAGCCTAAATCGTATTATTTTAATAGACACTCATTTGCCAGGTGTCGTAGAGCTGGCCCTTGATGGCCATACCAACATTTGTGGTACCAATGCTTCGGGTAAAACCACATTGCAGCGCCTAGTGCCGGTATTTTATGGTGAATACCCAAGCCGCGTTGTGCCATCAACTCGTGACAGCTTTGAGCGTTGGTATTTACCTAATGAAGCGAGCTACATCATTTATGAATATCGCAAGAGCGATAATCAGCTCTATCAAGCGATTTTATCCTCAGCCGGTGACGGCAAAGGGGTTAACTATCGCTTTGTGGCCACAGGTTTTGAGCTTGAAGATTATATTAAGCAGCGCCAAGGCAATGAAGTTATTTGCTACCCTGCCTCTGAGCTTGGGCGGCAATACAAGCGCTTGCAGGTAGCCACCACCAATTTACTCAATACCCGTGAATATCGCGCCATTATTCAAAACGATCGCGCGTTGTTAAGTACTGGCACTAATCGTCAAGAGCTGCGTGCTTATGCTCGCCAGTTTGCCTTGTGCGATCCTGAATTTTCCCTGCGCCATATTGAAAAACTCGCTAAAGCCGTGCATTCCAAAGAAGGCAAGATGGAAACCGTCAAGTCGATGGTAGCCGCGATTTTAGAAGAAGACGGCGTTAATCCGCCAAGCTCGCGCTTAAATCCGCAGCGCGTAGAAGCCTGGATCCGTGAAAGTCAGCTTATTGCGGGCTTTGAGCAAATTCGCCCTGAATTTGACAAGTTGGCCGATGAATTTGAGCAGTTGCAAGGCACTGAAGTGCGTCTAGCCAGCTTACATAAAGGCTATCGTCACGACGAAAGCTTGGAAGTGCAGCGACAAGATCAAGCGCAGCTCGATTCTAAAGCCACTAATATCGCGCTGAAACAGCTTGATGAAGAATGGAAAGACAGCCGCGATGAATTAAACCTTGAGCTCTCGGCGGCCAAAGGCGATATCAACAAGTTTGAAGATGAGTTAGATGCCATTGAAAATCAATATCAAAGCTTTATGGATGCAGATATTGATGCGGCTAAAGCGGCGTTAGCGACGTTGCCGCAGTGGCGCCAAGACTTACAAACCCTTAATGATAGACATAAGCTGCAAACCGAACAGCATCAAGACATAGAAGCCGCTTACAACGCCCGTCGCAGTGAATTAGGTGAGCAGTTAAATAGCGAATTAGAAAAGCTGCACAGCCAAGTCGATAAAAGCCGTGAGCAGCGCGATAGCCAAAAAGAATTGGCGCGCGCTGAACTGGAAAAGCTCGCCCAAGCTAACCGCGACGCTGAGCAGCAAGGCGTCGCGCGCTTTAACGAGCAAGAATATCAGCTCAAATTAGCCATGGCTGCTCATCAGTTAAAAATTGATAGCGTGAGCTATACCGAAGAAGAAAAGATGGCCTTGGCCGTGCTCGATGAGCGCATTAGTCTTGCCGATGAAGAGCAAGAAGTGTGCGCCGCTAAGCTTGAGCGTCTCAGCGCGCAGGAGCGTAAGCTCAGAAGTGAGCGCGATAGAGCCGATGATGGCCTGCGTTTAGTCAGTAAGCGCGTTAATGAACGCTTGTCTCAGCTTGATGACATTAAGCATGTGTTATTCCCTGAATCTCATACCTTACTTGAGTATTTGCGCCGTGAAGCGCCAGGCTGGGAGTTAGGCCTAGGTAAAATCATCGCCCCTGAATTATTGCATCGCACTGATTTGCGCCCTGTGCGTAGCAGTGAAGCTAATCAAGAAATCTTTGGTTTAACCTTTGATTTAAAAAGTTTAGATGTACCAGCTTACGCCGCCTCTGAACAAGATTTACGCCTGCAATTGCAGCAAGCGCAAGATGCACTCGCCGCCGCACAATTAGCCCAGCAGCAAGCTGAAGACATGCTGGTATCAAGCAATCAAGCCCTTGAGGCTATTGGTCGTGAGCTCACCCAAGCGCGGGCGAATAATCAGCATAGCCGTGAAGAGCTGCGCCGCTTATTAGATGAAAAACGCACGCTGCAAGCGCAAGTGAACGCTGCCTTAAGTGAGCGTAAACAGCAAGCCGGTAAGCAGCTTACCTTGCTGCAAGCTGAAATAAAGCAGCTGATTAGCGACAAGCAAGCTTGGTTGGCTCAGCATCATGATGATGCTATGGAGCTGAAAATGGAGAAAACCGCGTTCTGGCAAGAAATTATCGGCGCGCTGGAATTAACCTTAACTCAGCAACAACAACAAATTAGCCATAGACGCGAGCACGCCAAAAGCGAGCAAAAGGCGTGTGACAGCTGGTATAAGAGCGAGCTTAAATCCCGCGGTGTCGATGAAGACCAAATTCTGCAGCTCAAACGCGACATCAAAGCCATTGAAGCTAAGATGGCGGGGGCTGAGCAAGGTCGCAGCCAAGTATTGCGCTTTGATGATTGGTATCAACACAGTTGGCGCCAGCGTAAGCCTAAACTGCAAACCCAATTGGCCGAAGTTAAAACCAGTTATACGCAGTTAGATCAACAGCTAAAAGCTAAAACCGCCGAAGTTAAGCATAAGCGCGGCGAATTAGAAGCTGCCAAACGCCTATCGGATAATAGCCAAGTCGAAGCGTCAGAAAACTTAACTAAGCTGCGTTCGTTATTAAGAAAACTGGCGGATATTAAGTTACCTAAAAACCTTGAAGAAGCGGCCGGTAGCATTGCCGAGCGCCTGCGCCAAGGTGATGAGTTACTGCTTAAGCGTGAAAGCCTATTAAGCTCGGTAAAACAGTACGTTGATCACTTTGATAGCGTGATTGTTAGTAAATCTGGCTCAAGCTTAGCTGAAACTTGGGAGCGCGCGCGCACTGAGGCCACCCTCATCAACGACAAGGGCATTCGCTTACTGGATTACCGTAAATTGGTGCCAGCCTTGGCGCAGTTGCTTAATGTTATGGTGCCGCAATCTATTACGGCGCTGCGGGAACAAGGCCGAATTTTCGGTGTGGATTTAACGGCTTATTACGATGTGTTGGCCGATATTGACCGCCGCATTGCCAGTCAAAGCGCCCGCATTACCCGCGAAGTGGGTGAAGAGTTATTCCTAGATGGCGTGTCAGAATCGGCGGTGCGCATTCGCTCGCGCATCAGTGAATTAGAGTTCTGGCCCGAGCTTGAGCAGTTTGTGAAGGCGTTCCGTCAATGGCAAGCCGATGGCTTTAGCGGTCTGCCGGCTGAAGATTATGTCAACAGCATGCGCCGCGCGTTAGATATTATTGGCCGCAGCGCGCTGACGGGCGGCGTAGCTAAGTTGCTGGAAATTGAACTGCGCCTTAAAGAAGGTAATTCAGATTTGATTATCCGCACTGACCGTCAGCTTAATGAATCCTCAAGTCACGGCATGGCCTATTTGATTTTATGTAAGTTTTTGCTGGCCTTTACCCGCTTATTGCGCGGCGATGCCGAAGTGACTGTGCATTGGCCGATAGATGAGCTCGGCACCTTGCATCACAACAACGTCAAAAAAATCTTTGATGCCTGTGAAAACAACAACATTAGTGTGCTTGGCGCCTTCCCGAATCCTGAATCGGAAGTGCTTAATTTGTTTGCGAATCGCTACATTATCAATAAGCAGACCCGCAAGTTACAAGTCGTTAAACCTAAGGTGAATCCGCTGGCGGATAAGTTAAAAGCCTTAGCCGCACAAGAGGTGGTGTAAATGGAACAAGTCACTTTGATGGCGAGCCAAGGCGAGCTGGTTGAGCGTTTATTAAAAGGCGAGTTTATTTGCCGCACTAGCGGTGAAGATCAATGGCGCGCCCTTAAAAACCCAGCTAACCGCGAGCAGATTGAGCACTATCTTAATCAAATCAATCGCACTTTATGTAGCGCCGCCGAAGGCGAAGTATTCTTTTGCGGTTATCTGCAACTGGGTGAACACGAGCGCAAAGTTATTTCCGCCCAGTTTAAGGAAATCTGTCAGGCACTCATTCCTATGGTGGAATGGTTAGTGCTGATGCAAGAAGCTTCAGGCCAAGATGCCTCATTAGTCGAAGGCTCAGCGTTACGCTTGACTGAATTGCAAACTCGCATTGAAGATACGCCTGCGCTGCGCGAGCAGCTTACAACGTTAAGTCAGTACCGCTTATTTGGCTCAACCTCGACCAATGTGGACGCGCAAATCAAGTTAGTATTTAAGCGCTTAGTCGAGCTTGGCTATTTGCTTAAACCTAACCCAGAAAAGCAAATTTATCTGGCCACCGGCAAGGTTGATTATCTTTATGAAGTGATCCGCTTTATTGATGAAACCGAAGGTTTGCAGTTAGAAGCTCAAGCAGAAACTGCTACCCAGAGGGATTTGTTATGAGTACTAACTTGCATCAGGCTGGGGTCAAACTGCTAAAGCAGCTTGGCCGCCACAGTGATGTGATCATGGACGTGTATTTAGCAGGCTCCCTTAGCGACAATCAGCATGATCCTGCTGTAATAGATAAGCTGCAAAAGGCGGGGATTTTGTGGCGCCCAGAGCCGCAAGAACCACTGCGCCTAAAGCGCACTTTGCGTGCCTTGCTGGAAGAGGGCTTAAGTGATGAGCGCAATCGTCAAATCGATGCCAATGCGGGCTCAGCACTAGCTACCATTAAGACCTTGGCAGAGCACTATAAAGAAGCTCGCCATCAGCTGGATTTTAGCGCCGCAGAAGCCTATCTCAATGATTTAAATGAGCATGTGTATAGCTTTACCGAAGGCTTACGTTATGCCATTCGGGTATTGTGGAGCCGGATTAACAACGAGTTTGGTTATGTCGGTACTATTAGTGCCAAAATTCGTGAAAATGAATTAGCCCAAAGCCAAGTGACTGAATTACTTAATGGCTTAGCTATGCTGCATTTTGATGAGCTGGCGACGATAGCGGGTGATATTCGCGAGCTTAGGCGTTTATTGGTCACTAGCCTGCAAGATCAAATGAGTTACTGCGCGCAGGAACTGTCGGTCGTGCAAGGGCGCTTGCTTGAGCTACTTGGGCGTTTTCGTCAAATTCAGGGACGTACGCGATTACTCAAGGGCTTTTTGTTACACACGGATTTACATCCAGATTATCGGGTTGAAAATCATGTGGCTCACCAACAGATAGCCAATTTGTTTAATCGCGCCGATGCCATTTTAGCCCCAGCCCATGTGGATGTGCATAACAGCCTGCATGAAACCGATTTGCTTGAAATCGTCTCTAAAATCAAAAGTATTAGTCATTTAAACTTGGCTGATAAGGCGAACGCTGAGCCGCAATTAATGTCCCTTGGCGAAAATGATGATTTTACTGTGGCTGACGACCCGCTGAAACTCGCGGTTGAGCAATATTTCATGGCCGTGATTGATTCAGGTGTGCGCCAATCGGCGCTTGAATATCTGCAAGCGCAGCAGCTTACTTGGGGCAGTGAAGCGTGGTTATATCAAGTGATTTGTGGCTATGACGGCTTGGCCGATGAGTATCGCCAATTTTTCGAGCTTGAGCCAATAGGTGATAATCATCCTGTATATACAGGTAATTTTATCATTCACGATGTGGAGTTGTGGATGGCGTAAACCATTTACATTTGGCCATCATCTAGGCCTTTAGCACTAAGCGATTTAAGAAAAAGCAGTCAATGACTGCTTTTTTATTGAACAAAATTTAGCAGTGTATTGCACTCATTAATCGCGTTAAATCTCATCCCAAGACTAGCGAATTTACTATCGCTAGCTTATTTCACCTTTAATGATGCTCGCTTTAGTTGTTTTCACTGGTTGATCGTTAAGTTATTACTGTTAAAGCAAGCGCTTAGCCCACACTGACACTCATGATTGTTTTTAGTACAAAGTTAGACTTATATAATTTTATTTAAAATCAAAGCATTACTTCTTTTGTGATTGCTGCGTTTAAGCTTTGGTTGCTTGCTTGTTGGTTTTTTGGGTTGAAATTTATGGCCGCATGTTTCACTATCCAAGACCTACAAACATAAAAAATAATAATAAAAACGGGCACTTCTGCTGTTTGAAGGGGTTATATGACTAGTCGTTCATTATCAGTTCGTATCTTTTTGGGGTTACTTTTGGGTCTGTGCTTAGGCTTAGTAGTGCAATATTTCTTAAGTGATATTGGCTTCTTTGGCGATGACTTGGTGGTGTTGGCCGGTGGCATAGGCACTATGTTCGTCAACATGATCATGCTGCTGGTGGTGCCCTTAGTCTTTGTCTCCATAGTGTGCGGCGTGTGTGAGCTGCAAGATTTGCAAAGTTTTGGCCGCTTAGGTACCAAAACCTTTAGTTTTTATGTGATTAATACTGTGCTTTCCATAGGCGCCGCTTTTGCTGTGGTCATGCTGATTAACCCAGGCTCTGGGGTTGATATGCGCAGTGGCGCCGAGGTGACATTAAGCTCGACTGAGCTGCCAAGTTTAATGACCTTGATAGTCAATATAGTGCCGAGCAATCCTATCGCTGCCTTTACCTCGGGCAACATGCTGCAAATCATTTTTATGGCACTGCTCTTTGGCGGCGTGATGAAATCCATGGGCGAGAGCGTAGTTGGTGCGGTTAACGGTTTTCAAATCCTAAATAGCATAATGATGAAACTGATTGGCGTGGTGATGTCGCTAGCGCCTATTGGGGTGTTTTGTTTGATGTTTAAGTTAGGCGCTACGTTAGATGCCGCAGTATTTACTAGTTTGCTGCAATATTTGCTGCTTAATATTGGCTTGTTAGTGTTGTGGGTGTTTGTGGTGTATCCCGCCGCCGTTGGTATATTTACTCCCATTAGCGCCGCTGAATTTAGGCGCCAAACCCGTGAGCAGATACTGTTTTCATTATCAACTGCCAGCTCAAACGCCACCATACCAGTCACCATGCGCACCTTAACCGACAAACTTGGCGTGAGCCACGCCGTGGCAGGTTTTGGGGTGCCGCTTGGCGCGACTATGAACATGGGCGGGGTGTCGATTTACATTACCGTTGCCATTTTCTTTATTGCCAATGCTTTTGGTATGCCAATTACCTTGGAGCAAGTACCAACCGTGTTGTTTAGCGTGTTCTTGCTATCAGTAGGTGCAGGCGGCGTGCCTGGCGGCGGTATGGTGATGATAGGTGTGCTTATCTATCAAATGGGCTTACCCATTGAAGCCTTTGCCTTGGTGGCTGCGCTCGACCGTTTGATTGATATGATTTTAACCTCATGCAATGTGGTGGGGGATACGGCGGTGTTGACCATCGTCGAGCAAACCGAAAAACAGCATAATAGCGCGCAGGGAGTTTGATTGGGGTAAGCAGTTATCTATTAGCACTTTAATGGGCGCTTAAATTAGCGGCTTAATTCGCCTCAATTCACGGTTCCATTTATGGTTTAACTCACTTTAGGCTGCAATAAAAAATCCGGCACTGGCCGGATTTCCATTGAGTTCACATACTATTTATTAGCACTATTTATTAGCACTCGGGCTCTTGGTCATCGTAATGCTGGCCATGATATTCAAGGCAGGCATTCACTTCGTTGGCTGAGCCTAAAATAACGGCTACGCGCTCATGAATATGCTGTGGCTCAATATCTAAAATGGTTTCATAACCGGTTGAGGCTACGCCGCCCGCTTGCTCTACCAAGAATGCCATAGGGTTGGCTTCATACATAAGGCGCAGCTTAAAAGGTTTTTTAGAGTCTTTGTTGTCAGCCGGGTAAGTAAAAATCCCGCCGCGACATAATACGCGGTGCACGTCGCCCACCATAGCCGCAATCCAGCGCATATTGAAGTTGCGCTCACGCGGGCCAATTTTACCCAGCAATAAGTCACTGATATAACTTTGCATTGGCGCTTCCCAGAAACGCTGGTTTGACATGTTAATGGCAAATTCGCTGGTGTCTGGGCTGATGCTCATGGCGGCGTCAGTCAGTAGAAATTCATTGGTGCTTGGATCTAAGGTGAACAGTTGCACGCCATGACCTGTGGTTAAGGCCAACATAGTTGACGGCCCATAAAGGACATAACCGGCAGCCACTTGGGCGCGGCCAGATTGCAAGAAACTCTTAGCGCTCACATCCCCTGCTGGCGCTGGCAGTACAGAAAAAATAGTGCCAACTAAGGAGTTAATATCAATGTTTGATGAGCCATCCAGTGGGTCGAAACACACTAAATAACTGCCTTGGCTATTTAAGGCAACGATATCATCTTCTTCTTCAGAGGCTAAGGCTTTGACATGGCTGTCTTGGGCTAAGGCATCTTTGAGCATGTCGTTAGTGATGATATCCAGTTTTTTCTGAGTTTCACCTTGCACGTTTTCTTGCTCTGTCGCACCAAGTACGCCGGCAAGTGCGCCTTGTCTAACGGCGCTGCTAATGTCTTTAGCACTGTTAGCCAGAGTGTGTATGACTTGCGTCAGTGAAGCGTTAAGTGGCTGTGAAGCTAGCACTTGAGTCAAGGTTTGCATCTGAAATCCTCATTTTCATTATTAAAATAGGGTCATTCACGCGAGATGGTGCGGATAATAACGCAGACAAAAGTAAAATTCAGCGACAGAGTTTGGTTTTTACCCAAATTCAGGCAGAATCAGGCGAAGATAAAATCATCAGGGAATAATAATGACTAAAAAATGGATCCCGCTGGCAGCGCTTGCCATGCCCTTTGCGCTCTCTGCCGAGGCGCTTACCCCCGCATTAACCGCGCCTATGGGAGATTCGACCCCCTTAGCCATTGCCAGAATGCATGACTCGCCAGCTTTAGAAGGCAATAGTCCGCGCGGGCTAAAATTATCCCCTGATGGTCAGCGAGTAACTTATTTAGCACCGCGCAGTGATAATCAGCATTTTTTTGATTTGTGGCAGATGGAGATAAGCTCAGGTAAACATTCACGTTTACTCGATGCCAGTTTACTTAAAGCTAACGAGTTATCTGACGAAGAAAAAGCTCGGCGTGAGCGCCAACGTATTTATGGCGCCGGCATTATGGAATATGACTGGTCGAGCGATGGCAAGAGTGTGCTTATACCTTCCGCCGGCAATCTGTATTTATATCAAGTTAATACAGAGCAATTACAACCCTTAGCAATTACAGGGTTTGCCACCGATGCCAAAGTGTCGCCCCAAGGCAAATTTGTGTCTTACATTAAAGATCAAAATTTGTTTATTTATGAGTTAGCCACAAACAGCGAACGCCAACTGACCTTTGATGGTGGCGAGCACATTAAAAATGGCATGGCTGAATTTGTGGCCCAAGAAGAAATGGGGCGCATGACAGGTTACTGGTGGGCGCCCGATGATAGCGCGCTTGCCTATACCCGCATTGATGAATCGCCTGTGGAATTAGTTACGCGTAATGAGATTTATGCTGACGGCATTAAGCTCACTGAGCAGCGCTACCCTTATGCGGGCAAGGCCAATGTGTTGATTGAGCTTGGCGTGTTATCTCTGGGCTCTGGAAAAACGACTTGGCTGGATTTAGGTGCTGATACCAATGGTTATTTGGCGCGAGTCGACTGGTTGCCTGATGCTTCTGGTTTAAGTTTTCAGTGGCAAAATCGCAGTCAGCAGCAGTTAGATTTACGCTTAGCCAGTTTGAAACCGGCAGCAACAGAGTCGCAAGCATTGACGACATTGAGCGCCGTAACCTTACTCACGGAAAAGAGTGATGCTTGGATTAACCTCAATGACGATTTAACTTTTTTAACCCCATCAGGGTTTATTTGGGCGTCAGAGCGCAGTGGCTATAAGCATTTATATCTGTATGACGCTAAAGGTCAATTGCAAAAGCCATTAACCTCTGGCGAGTGGGCGGTGGATAAGATTGAATATGTCGATGAAGCCAATGGTTGGGTGTATTTTACTGGCCGTAAAGATACTGTCATTGAAAGCCGAATTTATCGGGTTGCCATAGCCTCGGGTGCCATTGAAGATGTTGGCGTGCGTGCTGGCACGCACGCCCCAGTATTTGCTAAAAACCGCGCTATTTATCTTGATTACTTTAGTTCCCTTGCGCAGCCGCCTCAGGTGAGTTTACATGATGGCGCTGGCAAGTTATTAACTTGGGTTGAGCAAAATACGGTTGATAAACAGCATCCTTTGTATCCCTATTTTGGTTTATGGCAATTGCCAGAGTTTGGTACCTTAGCGGCTGCTGATGGTCAAGCCTTAGTGTACCGCTTATTTAAGCCCGCAGATTTTGATGCAACTAAGCAATATCCTGTAGTTGTGCGGGTTTATGGCGGCCCCCATGCACAATTAGTGACTAACAGCTGGAGTAATCATGATTATTTTACGCAGCATTTATTGCAGCGCGGCTATTTAGTCTTTCAATTAGATAATCGCGGCAGTGCTAATCGCGGTACTCGATTTGAGCAGGTGATTTATCAAAACTTAGGCGAACTTGAAGTTATCGATCAGCAGCTTGGGGTTAAATATCTGCGTAATTTACCTTATGTGGCCGATGATCGGATTGCTATTTTTGGTCATAGCTATGGCGGTTATATGGCGTTAATGAGTAAGTTTAAAGCGCCGCAGGATTTTAAAGTTGCGATTTCAGGGGCGCCAGTCACAGATTGGAGTCTATATGATACGCATTATACTGAGCGTTATATGGGGCATCCGCAGACTAATGCAGCTGGATATCAGCGCGCCTCGGTATTGCCTTATGTGGGCCAATATGACAGAGGTTTATTGATGTATCACGGTATGGCGGATGATAATGTGTTGTTTGAAAATAGCACGCGGGTTTATAAGGCCTTACAAGATCAAGGCAAGTTATTCCAAATGATTGATTATCCTGGCTCAAAGCATTCAATGCAGGGCAATGCGGTGCGCAGTCATTTATATCTATCGATTGCGGATTTTCTTGACCGTGAGTTATAAACTGCCCTAAGGCGTTTAGCTTAAAGTATTAAGGCGGCTAATCGCCGCTTTAATAACGTTTATCGTTGGCGATTATTTTTAGCGATTATTTTCAGAGTTAGTTTTCTGGCTTAATTCTTTGCTTAATGACTGACTTAATAAGGGCTTAAAGGCTTCATTAATAAAAGCTTTAAACAAAAACCTAAATGTAAGCCAATAAAAAGCCGCTAATCATAGCGGCTTTTTGTATCACCTAAGTGATTAATCTTCTAAGTTACCGCAAAAACGGTAGCCTTCACCATGAATGGTGGCGATGATTTCTGGAGTATCAGGCTGGCTTTCGAAATGCTTACGGATACGACGAATCGTCACGTCAACAGTACGATCGTGTGGCTTAAGCTCACGACCAGTCATCTTCATCAGTAAGTCAGCGCGGCTCAGAATCTTACCTGGGTTCTCAACAAAGTGCAGCATAGCGCGGAACTCACTGCGTGGCAGCTTGTATGATTCGCCCTGCGGGCTCACTAATGAGCGGCTGTTGATTTCCAAAGACCAGCCATTGAAGCGGTAGAATTCAACTGAACTCTTTTCTTCAACGTCTTGGCCAGTGCTGCTTACGCGAGTCAGCAGGTTGCGAGCACGAATGGTCAATTCTCTTGGGTTGAATGGCTTAGTGATATAATCATCAGCGCCAATTTCCAAACCTAAGATTTTATCAACTTCATTGTCACGGCCAGTTAAGAAAATCAGGCCAATGTTGTTGATTTCACGCAATTCGCGCGCTAACAGCAAACCATTTTTACCAGGCAAGTTAATATCCATCACCACCAGGTTGATTTTATTTTCCTGCAGGGCTTTATGCATTTCTGCGCCATCATTGGCCTCAGTTACCACATATCCTTCTGCTTCAAAAATACTTCTCAGCGTATTGCGGGTAACTGCTTCATCTTCAACGATCAGAATGTGCGGGTTTTGCATGTCATTTACCTAAAAAAATTTAATCAAATTATCGCTAACGATAAACAGTCACGAGTCAATATTTCACTCAGCTAAATTGCAATAACAACTAGCCAGTCCCTATCAATAATTGAAGGGGCTAAACAGCACTGTATAAGGTTAGTAAAATCTGCAATATCCATGGAGTTTTTTGAAACTCCCAGGGAAAATACGATAGTTGCTTACACTTCGAGTAACAATTAACGAAATAAGTTCCCTCACAGTTGTAGGTTTGTGAAGGTTATTAAATCATCAATTCAAAAGTGAGTTTCATTGCAACTGAGTTGCCATCCTTTTAAACCGATTCGTGAAATGTGAGTGTCGGTGTTGACGCCCTAGGATGGTGGTTAGCTAATCAACCCTAATAGTGTACTCGTTTTAGGCATTTGTTAACAAATTAATTGTTAAAAAAATCATGAAGTGACGTAATCTTAATCAATTTTTGCAAAAATTGTTTGCAAAAGCACCATGACCAAGGGGTTGCCATAGTGAGCTTGAGCCAGTTTTTCTGAATTTGCTGCTAAAGCAGACTAAACTGTGGATGCATTTTTGTTCATTAAAAGGTTTTTGTCTATGACACAGATCACAATTGAGCTGTGGCGGGCTTATCAGAGTAGTGTGTTCTTATTAACACAAGCGCTAACCCCCAGTATTGATTTTGCCATTATTACCGCGGCCAACCCTTTAGGTGTACCTCATTTACCCGGTCAAAACCGCCTCTATGATAGGCAATTGCAACAAGATATTGATGAGCTAAGAGTGCCATATCGGCGCATTCTTGGGGCTAGCCCAGATTTATCTCATGTTGAGGCGAGTTGGGCGGTAATTTTACCTTTAGCTGAAGCCTTAGATTTGGGGCGGCGTTGGCAACAATTAGCCATTTATTATGTGAGTGGTAATCGTCTGGGGTTATTTAGCTGTAGCGATGCTAATTCTCGGCTTGATTTAGGCGCTTTTAGTGAGCGCGTAACCTTAGTCAATGAGTTACCTAGCTATAGCTGACACTTAATCTGGGCATTGTTAATTTTCTATTGATCATCAACACAAGTTATTTTTTGACCTTCTTTGTTTTTTGTTGACCTCGAGTATAAACAATTGTTAACGTTCAGGTGTTCATTGTAATGAACATTCAGAAGAGGCGCGTTGACCAGGTACGCAATAATAAGGGCACATTCCCTGATTATTATTGCGAAGGGGGAGCAACGCCGAGTGAGACGCACGAATGTGAGTGCTGATTGCGGTCAAGTGGGCTGAATCCCACTGATTGTCACCTGAGTTTAGGTGGAGAGCTTCTGGTGGCAATTATCTCCTTCTGTTGCTTTGGCAGGCTGTTGATCTCATTTCGCCCCAGGCTCTTCGAACATTTTTGGGTTCGGAGTGTGTTATGTCTAACAATCTCAATATATTGTCTATCCTCGCTCATAGGTTGGAGGGTGATTTATGTCTATCGATAAACTAGTAGTCGCTAAGTTTGGCGGCACATCCCTTGCCAATAGCGATGCCTTAACATTCAGTGCCAAGATAATTTTAAATGATGCGAGTCGCCGTGTAGTGGTGGTGAGCGCGGCCGCGGGAGTCACTAATCTGTTAGTCGAATTAACGACTGTGACAGATGATGAGCAGCGCTTTAAGCTATTAAAAGATATCGCCGCCATTCAATATAAAATCTTAGATGCGCTGCATCGTCCCAACGATGTTGCCGCCGCTATCGATGGTCTATTAAGTCGCATTGCCGTATTGAGCGAGCGCTTATTAATAGATAGCACTAAAGCGCTTAAAGATGAGTTGCTCGCGTGCGGCGAATTGTGTTCATCACAATTGTTTGCCGCCACCTTAAGAGAATTAGGCGTAAATGCGATTAGTTTCGATGTGCGGCAAATTCTGCGCACAGACAGTCACTTTGGCCGCGCTGAGCCACAAATTGATATGATAGCTCAGTTGGCGCAATTACATTTAGCGCCTCTTTTCGATAAGCAAGTGGTCGTCACTCAAGGCTTTATTGGCAGTGATGATCACGGCATGACTACTACCTTAGGTCGCGGTGGCAGTGATTACTCAGCGGCGTTATTAGCTGAAGCCTTAGGTGCCAACGCGGTTGAAATTTGGACCGATGTTGCGGGTATTTATACCACTGACCCAAGGCTTGCGGCTAATGCCAAGCCGCTGGCTGAAATCAGCTTTAATGAAGCGGCGGAAATGGCGACGTTTGGCGCCAAAGTACTCCATCCTGCCACCATTTTACCTGCGGTGCGCCGCGGTATTGAAGTGTTTGTGGGTTCAAGTCGTGAACCAGAGCGCGGTGGCACTTGGATACGCAATCGCATTGATAATCCGCCTTTGTATCGCGCCATTGCGGTAAGGCGCGATCAAACCTTATTAAATTTGCATAGTTTACAAATGTTGCATGCTCGAGGCTTCTTAGCTGAAACCTTTGCGACCTTAGCGCGTCATAAGATAAGCGTTGATTTAATTACTACTTCAGAAGTGAACGTGGCACTTACCTTAGATAAAACCGGTTCAGATTCGAGTGGTGAAGGCTTGCTAAGCGATCATTTACTCACTGAATTAGCTCAGCATTGCCGGGTGCAAGTTGAGCAGGGGTTAGCGTTAGTCGCGATTGTCGGTAATCGTATTGCGACAACTCCTGGGGTGTGCAAATTGGTTTTTGAGGTGCTGGAAAACATTAATGTGCGCATGGTTTGCCAAGGCGCGAGTCCACATAACTTATGTGTGTTAGTGGCAGAGGCCGATGTGCCGCAATTAGTCGCGACCTTGCATCAACGCTTATTTGATGCGGCTTAAGATATAAACTTAATGTATTTAGTATTTAGCGAATATCGTTTTAGTTAATTCGCTTGGCTCAGTTATTACTGAGCCAAGCGCTTCTTTTAAAACCGTAAGTTCATACTTTTAAGCTTACCCCCAGCTTTCCAGAAGCCAACCATTATCAATCAAATTAACACCCATCAAACTAGCGCAGGGCTGGCGATCTTATCTGCCTCAATAACCATAAACAGGCTAACAGCAGTAAGGCGCTCCCCATACTACCGCCTCCGCCTCCGCCATTATCAGTCGGTGGGGAAGTCGCTGGCGTGATACTAATGCTAACTGTCACTGGCGGCGAATTTTGCTTACCGTCACTGGCGCTAAGCGCAAAGCTTAGCGGGCCAGAACTTGGGGCGATAAAGCTTAGCTTGCCAGCGCCATCCACATTAATAGTCACTTGCGAGCCTGATACTTGTTGCCATTGATAGCTGAGTGTATCGCCATCAATATCGCTGCCGTTGGCACTGATAGTGACACTGGCGCCAGCATTGACGGTTTGCGTTAACGGCGCAGGGTTAACACTTGGCGCATCATTGACTGAGTTAATCACTAAATTCACAGTCACGGCTTGGCTCGGCTCATTATTGGCGTTGGTTGCTATATAGCTAAAAGAGTCGGTGCCAAAGTAATTGGCCTGCGCTTGGTATCTCACAGTGCCTGCATTAATCACACTTAATTGGCCATGGCTTGGCGCACTATTAATGCTAATTTGCTCAAACGTGCTCATTGGCACTATAACGAGTGGCAGCACGGCGGTGGCGTTATCACTGCCAATAGTAAGCTTGGTTGTCAGTAGCTGCTCAAGGCGATTGTCATTCGTCAGTACATTAAATTCAAGCGAGCTATCTTCGTTAAGCGTGACGGTATCTGGCGTTGGAAACACCACATTGATGGGGCTGACATCAACACTTAATTGCAGTTCGCCTGGGGAGGTAGAAGCGAGTCCCCACACATCGCCATTATTGGGTAACACGCCATCGCCATTATAATATTGCTGACTTGCGTGAGTGCCGAGGCTATTTCCTGCGCCTATGGTTAACGTACTTGGCGCATTGGAGACATTAATATAGTTAAAATAAATTTGTTGATGATCGCCTAAGCCAAGCCAGAGGGCAAAGCTAAAAGTTTGGTTAGTGGTATTGTCAAAAAGCGCCGCATTTGCCCATTCAATCACGAAATAATCATTGCCAGCAAACGTCATAGTGCGGCTATAAATGTTACCGCCACTGGTTTCCGCAGATCCCTGTAAATCAAAATCCGTCCAGAAGGGGGCAATAACATTATTGGGCGTTTGCACTTGAGGTATGGCTTGGTTGGTGGTGTCATGGCTTAGGTTGTGATCGCCAGGTACCACAAATCCGTTATCAGATACTGAGATGGCTTGATAGTTAACACCTTGATAGTTAAAGCTTGGTGTCGTTAGGGTGAAACTCACATCATCGCAACTGCCAGTGCAAGACAGCGGCGCGACTGTGCCGCTGATACTTGGCAAACTCATGGCAGCAGGACTAATAGCGAGCGCACCACTACTTAATTGCCCCTGCCAACTTAAGGAGCGCTCACTGACGTTAAAATTGTCAGTTTGGCCATCTTGTAAGTTTATGGCCGCGCTTTGGCTATCAAAGACAAGATTCGCGGGCGCCTCTGCCGTTAACGTCACATTGCTGGCAGCTAATAAATTAGTGACTTGCCAGCGTAATCGGGCGCTGCCATCTGGGGTAAGAGTGGCTGTATTGCTGCTAAAGCTGAGTATTTCTGGGCGCGAATTTTTACCAAACTTAAGCAAGAGTGGTAATTGCTGCGTTGCTCCCGTATTTGGCGTAAATAATAGCCGGCCAAATTGCCAGTTACTATTGCTGACCTCTAAGGTACTGACATTAAACGCTAATTCATAACTACTATTGGGGGAAACTGTGATGTTAGTCGCGGTAGGTGTGATAGTCAGTTGATTGCTGATGCTACTGATACTAACGCTACTCGCGGTTGCGCTATGGTTATAGATTGTGAGGCTAGCGGCGCAGTCAAAAGTGCACTCATCATTGATGATGGCTAAGCTTGCAAAACTTAAAGGGGCGCTTGCGGCATTATCTAGAGCTAGGCGACCTGCACCAGTAACAAAGGGCGTGACATCGCTGCCATCGGCGCTGGTTAATCCGCTAAATTTACTGCTAGAAACCAATATACTTTTTATCGCGCTAACGCTTAATTGCGGGTAGCGCGCCATCAATAAGGCGCCAGCGCCAGCCACTTGTGGGCTCGCCATGCTAGTACCGGTAAATTCAATAAAGTCACTCGCTTCATTGGCCGATAAAATATCCGTACCGGGCGCGCTAAGCTCTGGTTTTAATGCGTTAAGACCTATGACTGGGCCCTGACCGCTATCAATATTCACTTGATCAGCAAATTCTGCTTGGATAAGTTGCTGCGAATTAGCGCGAATGCTGACCGCGCTGCCTGAGGTGTGATTGCTCTCTAACCATTGGCCATCAAGCGCCGATACCATAAAACCAGGGATACTGGCTTGGGGCATAAACATGGTAAAGGGCGCACTGTTAACATTGTTATAAGTTAATAGCATGCGCGCGCCAGCGGCACTGACATTGGCCGCTTTTTGCTCAAAGGTACAAGTGCCGCGCTCAACCAGTACTATGGCTTGATTAAAACTTGCTGCCGCAAATGGCTTGCAAGCATCGCGATTATTGGCACTGATGGCGCTGGCATGAATTAGCGGCGCATTAAGGTTAGCGCTTAATATGGGGCCATCGCCAGCAACGGCCGCAAGCTCTCTGCCGTTAGTCGTCAGTAAATGGGCGGTGATTTTACCTGTGCTGGTATTAGCCACAGCTAAGCCCGCATCAACGCAGGCTGGGCAACTAATAGAACTCGCGCCCATAGTGCCATCGTTACCGGCAGCGCTTACCATTAAAATACCGGCCGCTTCCGCGGCGCGAAATACGCTTTGATATGGGCTGGAATTAGGATCTTCTCCCGGCGCGCCGCCCCAAGAATTATTAATCACATCACTGCCATCATTGACAGCATCCTCTAATGCCGCGAGCAGCATAGTGTCTGAACCTATGGCACCTTGGCAGTCATCACCGCTAAATAAGGCTTTGTAAATCATGAGGCTAGCGCCAGGCGCGACCCCAGATAAACTAATGGTGTCAGCGCTAATCGTGGTGCTGACTAGATTGCCGGCGGCTATGCCTGCCACATGAGTGCCATGGCCGTTGTAATCCCTTGGGCTTAAGTGTTCATCGGCGCAAAGACTAAAGTCAGGTTGATACCAGCGCGCGACAGTAATCTTGTTATTACAAAAGTTAGGATTAGCTTTGCAGTAATCATTGCTGGCAGGGCTACTTGGGCTAAACCCTGTGCCAGAAAACATCGGGTGCTCAGGGGTAATACCGCTATCGATAATCGCAATCTTAATGCCTTCAGCCGCGCGGCTTTGGCCACCGACTAATTGCCACAAGGATTGACTACTCATCAAGGTATTAGCGGCATCCATGGACTGGCGATAGTAACGCACCGGATAAACCGCTTTAACAGCGCTATGTTGGCGTAACGCATTGACTTCTTTTACTGATAATTGGGCGCTAAAGCCATTAAATAGCGTGTGATATTGCTGCTCAATCATCGCCTTGCTACCAAGGATTTGCTTGATAACACTTTGCTGTTGCTGGTTAATTTGCTGCAGTGCTAATGCATTTGCTTGAATTTGAGCTTGAGCCTGAACTTGAAGGGTAGTGCGTGAAGATATACCGCCAGATTGGATGTAACCTCTTTTTGATTGCCTAAAGCTATCGTGCATCGCCATTGGCTTGGCAGTGAGCTCAACAATATAGGAGGGTTTAATCGGCGTAGATACATCGGCAGCAATACTTGTCTGCACAGCGGTTTTGTTGGCGAGTGGCTTGGCATAAAAGCGATATATTTCAGGGGCGCTTTCAAGATAAGTGGGCGCGGCATTATCACTATTGGCTAATGCATCATTAGCCAATGCATTAGGCGTTAAGGCGTTATGGGTCATGATTATGGCCGATAATCCTAAGGCGAATCGGCTGCGCTTACTTAGTGTCGCCTTGCTTATTAATCTCGCCATAGTCGTTATTTCACCCTGTTAATATCAACTGCATTCCTTTGATTTAATTCTAGGAGAGAACTGGACACTTGCGAGGATTATCGGGCAACAACAAAAGTGAATGAATGGTTAATTATGTTGTGTTTTTAATGGTTTCGTTCCACTCTGGGGTATTTATCATCATTGCTAACCATGGGCATCATTATGAATCCTTATCCTGAAAGTTACCGCCTAGCTGTTCCGCCCTTGTGCAGCCTATTCATGGTGGTTTGGGCGTTACTGACCCCAGTATGGCAATGGTTATCTGTGGCTGAGGCTGGGGCCTTTGCTTGGTATCTGTACCCGTTATTTGCCACCTTTGCCGTGAGTGTGCTGGGCCATGGTTACTTAATTTTGCTTTCGCCCGGAATTAAGCGCTTAGATCAGGCCTTTTATGCCTTAGTGCACTTACCCTTGGCGTTTGTGATTTGGATTTTTGCCATCATGCAAATGTCGGGACGCGGTTGGTAATTGGTTAGACTCGGGGACTTGTGTGTAGCTTAAGCGGATAATTTCGAGCTTTTGCTTGCGACTCGCTTGTCCTGCGGGTATCGTGACGCCGCCTTATTTGCCAGAGTATAGTTATGCCGGATTTTATCTATTGCCCACCGACCGACCCGTGGTTATCTCAAGTTCACTGCGACAAAGACATCATAGTTATCGATAAGCCGTCAGGATTATTGTCTGTGCCTGGGCGTGCGCTTGCCCATAAAGACAGTGTTTATAGCCGCGTGTTAGCTGAACATCCCAATGCGCAAGTGGTGCATCGTCTCGATATGGCAACCTCTGGCATCATAGTATTAGCGCTACGCCGGAGCGCAGAAATTGAATTAAAGCGGCAGTTTCACGACCGTGAAACCCATAAAATCTATTATGCGCGGGTGGCAGGTCACGTGAAGCAAGCGCAAGGCAGCGTTGATTATCCACTGATTTGTGATTGGCCAAATCGGCCTAAACAAATGGTTGATCACAAGATAGGCAAACCAAGCCTGACCCATTATGAAGTGATTAGTTATGGCAAGCGCTCAACCTTAGTTAAGCTTACGCCGATAACAGGCCGCTCACATCAACTGCGGGTGCATATGATGGCCATAGGTCACCCTATCCTTGGGGATAATTTTTATGCCGATCCGCTAGCAAAACGCTTGGCGCCAAGGTTGTTATTGCACGCGGCAGAACTGCAGATAACTCACCCTTATTCAGGTGAGGTCCTAACTTTTACGGCAGCGGCCCCTTTTATGGAAGCTGAAGCTGATCAATAATAGGGTTGTTAAATTCGTAATATCCCTACAAAAACATTAGAAGAAAATCAATAATCCCTATGAATACTATTGATCACTCATTTCAACGCGACCAGCTAGATAATCAAATTCTAGAAGCCTTGATGCAAGATGCGCGCAGCCCTTTTGCTGAATTAGCTAAGCGCTTTGGCGTTAGCGCTGGCACTATTCATGTACGGGTCGAGAAAATGCGCCAAGCAGGTATCATTACCGGCGCGCAAATCTCAGTGAATCCTAAAGCACTGGGATACGATGTTTGCTGTTTTATTGGTATTAATTTAAAGAGTGCCGGGGATTATCCCGCTGCGATTGCCAAGCTTAATGCCTTAGAAGAAGTGGTTGAAGCGTATTACACCACAGGTCATTACAGTATTTTCGTCAAAGTCATGTGTCAGTCGATTGATGGCTTGCAACATGTATTGATTAACCGCATTCAGTCCATTGATGAAATACAATCGACAGAAACCTTAATCAGTCTGCAAAACCCTATCAGCCGTGCGGTAAAACCTACCTAAATGCCTTTAAAAAAACACCGCGATAAACATCGCGGTGTTTGATCTTAGCTCAATTAATTCAGATATTTTCCCAAAAAGCTTTGCATTTGAATGTACAAATCTTTGCGGTTGTCTTCATCATAAAAACCATGGCCTTCGGTTTCTTTCCACACCCAGACAGGATCTTTACCGACCTTCTTTAAGGCGTCGCGCATCACATAGGCATTTTCATAATGAGCCTGCTCGTCACGGCCGCCATGCACTATCATGACTCCCGCTTTTATCTTGTCAGCATTATGGGCGGGTGAGTGGCGTTTCATCTCTGACTCTGAACCACCAAAGGCTTGTTCCATATAGCGTTTTCCCCAACCTAAGCGTTCAGCCACATTGCCCTTTTCAAACATCAAAGGTAAATCGTACACACCAACATAACCGATAGCGCACTTATACAGATCTGGCTCTTTAACGACTCCCATTAATGAGGCATAGCCGCCATAACTGGCGCCAGAAATACAGATTTTATCTTTATTGGCATAGCCTTGTGTTATCGCCCACAAGGTGCCATCGGTTAGGTCATCTTGCATAGCTCCGCCCCATTGGCCATAACCACTATCTTCAAATTCGCGGCCATAGCCACCAGAACCGCGGAAGTTGATTTGCAATACGCTATAGCCTTGGCTGGCATAAAACTGAACTTCATCATTAAAGCCCCAATAGTCGCGTGGACCGTGAGGACCGCCGTGAGGATGGACGATCAAAGGCATATTTTTACCGTCACTGCCTTTGGGGGTAGTTAAGTAGCCATGTAGCTCTATGCCATCACGGGTTTTAAAGCTGATAGGCTGCATGTTTGCCATCTTAGCTTCATCTATCCATGGGCGTGATGCCGATAAGAATGAAACCTTATTATTGGCTTTATCAAACAAGTAAAACTTACCCGGGTTGACATCTGAACTGGCAGAAATCAACCATTTTTGGTTGTCGCTAGTCGTTGAGGTGATCTTGATAAAATTACCTGCAAAGGCTTGTTCTAACGCGCGGTAATCTTTAGCGAACTCGCTATTTTCATCAAAGAAAATGACCTTAGGAATGCCGTCGTACACAACAGCGCCTATGGGTTCACGAATACGCTTACCCTCGTCACTGTAATAGGTATTGATAAAAGGGAAGGCATCAACTGTATCATGGCGATACATGAGTTCACGCTTGCCATCGGCGAGTTTAATTCGATAAATTCCGTCAGTGCTGGCCTCGGTATTATCGCTGGTAAACATGTATTGATTATCAGCGCTAAAACCTATGATGCTGGTGGCGCCTTTGGCACTTTGACGTGTCATATCGACTATGGATACCGCTTGCCAGGGGGAGGCGGTATCGGCGCGTAAATAGGTAATCATTTCGCCTGAGGCTTCTGCGCTTTGCAGTCCTTTGCGTTCAGTCTTACTTGATTGCGATGCGCGCCATACATCTTTGTTATCTAAGGTAATGGCTGCATTTTCGTGCTCAGCCTTTTCGACTAAACTGCGCTTGCCGTTATAGATATTGAGCTTATAGAGATTGCTATATTGTTTTTTATCAAGATTGGATGAAATTAGAATATGTTTAGGGTCATCAGACAGTAGGCTTTCGATATTTGCGGCTGCGCCATCGTTGTTGCGCGCGCCAAATAATTGAATGCGCTCACTGCAATCGGCATTGCCAGCAAACAACTCACCCGTCCAGAACGGCGAGGCATATTGGTCCGATTGTTTGGAAATCGTCATTAATATCCGCTCAGGGTTAGCCCACCAAAATTCCATCACAGATTCATCGGATTTGAACACAAAATTACAGATAATTTTTTGATTGGCATTATTAATAATGGCCAAACGCTTATGCTCTTTATAAGGGTAAGTGGCTGCTAAAAATTCGCCGGAAGGGGAAATTTTAACATTGCTAAACATGCTGTGTTTAGCAAAGTCATCGATAGACACTCCAGAGTCAGATGCCGCATAAACACTGATGGGAGCGCCAAGTAAGGTGAGTGGCAGAAGCCAGCTAGGCAATTTTTTCAACATTGTAAACCTCATCCCCTAAAAAAACCTTGGCAACACAAGCGTAACATTATTTACATGATGCAAACAATAGGGTGGCGTCTTACCTGCTGCTGTCGTGGCAACAACAAAAAAATCATAAATAACAAGTTACTTGCTTGTGAGACTTCTTAGAGAGTCAGCAAGATTGTGGAGGATGTATGTTGAAGATTTCCAAAATGGCCAAAGCAATTCACTTAGGTATTGTCTCATCAAGCTTAATGTTTGCGGGCGTTACCATAGCGGCTGATGACGTAAAAAAAGAAGATGAAAAAGTTGAACGCATTGAAGTGACGGGCAGCCGTATTAGCCGCTCCGATTTAGAAACGGCGCAGCCGATAGTCGTTCTTACCGCTGAAGACATGAAAAACGAAGGCTTTAGTACGGCATTTGATGCGCTGCAAGGTTTGTCACAAAATACTGGTACCGTTCAAGGTAACGAGTTTGGCGCCCAAGGCGGCTTTACCCCTAACGCTGACGTGATTGACTTGCGTGGCTTTGGCCCTGGCTATACCTTAGTGCTGCTCAATGGTCGCCGCATTGCTGAAAACCCAACCCCGTATAATGGCCAAAGTAACTTTGTTAACTTAGCCGGTATTCCGTTTGCTGCCATTGATCGCATTGAAATTGTCACCGCTGGCGCATCTGCCATTTACGGCTCTGATGCGGTAGCTGGTGTTGTTAACATCATTTTGAAGAAAGATATCGACGCTACGACTGTCAATGCCATGTATGGTACTACCTATGAAGGCGGCGGCGATCAACAGCGCTTCTCGCTGACATCTGGCACCACAGGTTCAAATTACTCGATTGGCGGTACCTTAGAGTTTTATAAGCAAGAGCCCATTTATTCACGTGAACGTGACTTTTTAGATTCTGTTGATGATAACCCAGCAGGCGCGGGCCCATTAAGCCGCGGTATCTTATTGTTAGACAATAGAACGGGTAAGTATCGCGACCCCGGCGCGCAGGCGTGCGCCGATTCTGGTTCGGGTTATGAGTATGCCTCTCGTGAAAAATTTGGTAACTATTGCGGTGTTGATACCACAGGCGATAACACTATTCGTAACGAGCGTAAAAACACCACTGGTTATGTCTTTGGTACGTATGATATCAGCGACAGCCTGCAATTCTTTGCAGATGGTATGTATACCACTATTGATTCAGCGGTTTATGGTTCGCGCCATTTCTATAGCGAAAACTTATTAGTGAATACTCCAAACGGCACTGGCAACATTTTTGGTGGTACTCGCGATTATGTCTTGCATCAGCGTATGTTTAGCTTTGATGAAATGGGGCAGCGTAATACCGAATTTGATGAAGATGTATATAACTTTACCGCGGGTTTAAAAGGCAGTGTCTTTAGCGATTACAACTGGCAGGCTTATTACTCTGAAAGTCGTTATGACTATCAAAGTGCCCGTGACTGGATGAAGGAAGAGAAAGTCACTGAAATGTTCTTAGGTGCCATAGATAACTCTTTTGGTCTGTATAACGGCGCCGGTAAAGTGGGTCTTTATGACAAAATTACGCCAGATATTCGCAATGAGTTAATTGGCACGCAAATCATTGAAGGTGATTCGTATGCTCGCACTTTCTCCGCCGATATCAATGGCGACCTATTTGAATTACCTGCAGGTATGGTGGGCTTTGCTGCCATTATTGAATACAACAAACAAGGTTACAGCTTAGAGGTTGATGAGCGCACCTTAAACCAAACGGGTATGGGGTGGCAGGGCTTAACTGGCACTGAAGGTGGCGGTGATCGTAGTCGTTATGCTGTGGGCGCCGAGTTCTTAGTGCCTGTGATTGAAGGTTTAGATTTAGGTTTAGCGGGTCGTTATGACCAATATGATGATGATACTACCGATGTTGGTGGCCGCTTATCGCCATCAGTGAGTTTAACGTATCAACCGATTGAAGAAGTGAAGTTCCGTGGTAACTGGGGACAAAGTTTCCGCGCGCCAGATATGCATTATGTGTTTGCTGGTAATTCAGGCTTCTTCTCCAATGCTTATGACTGGACCAGTTGTCGCCGTGATGATTTTAACGATGACCCAAGCTTTGTGCCATCAGAAAGCGCCTGCGATCCGTCTAACTTTAAAGGTAGTCGTTCAGGCAGCTTAACTTTAGAAGAAGAGAAGGGTACCAACTGGGGGCTTGGCGTTATCATAGAGCCGATTGAAGATTTGAGCATGACTATCGATTTCTACGATATTAAGCTTGAAGACTTAATTCGTGACGAAAGTGCGCAAACCTTGCTGGATTTAGAGTATGACTGTAATTACAGCTTAAATGGTAAGTCACCTAATAGCCCTGAATGTCTTGCTAATACGGCTAAAATTAAACGTGTACCTGTTGGTAGCCCTGGCGCGGGTGAAATTGAAACCATTAACGTTACTCCTGAAAACAAAGCGTTATATCAGCAGCGTGGTATAGATACACAAATTAGCTATGGCTTAGATACTCAATACGGTGATTGGGGCTTCAACTTGGGTTGGACTCATATTTTAAATACCCGTTATCAAGCCAATAGCGAAGCCGAACTGCAAGAATTACGTGATGATAAAGATAACAGCGAGCCGCGCTCAAAAGTGAACTTAACTGTGAGCTGGGATTATCAAGAGTGGCAAGCTGCGATTCGCGGCGATCGTATGGGTAGTATCCCTGTATGGGAGCAACCTGCCGGCAACTATGACCCTGTGACGGGTAATGTTGTTAAAGTTGACCGTTTACAGCAATATTTCACGGTTAACATGTCTGTGGGTTATCAATTTACTGACAACCTGACAGTGCAGTTAATTGGTGAGAATATTCTTAACGAACGCCCAGAAGTCGACGTAACTCATAACAGCTGGCCATATTACAACAGCTTCTCTTACCCAGGTGCTGCGATTGGCGCCGCTTATCGCGCAGAAGTGTCGTATCGCTTCTAAGCATTAAGTCAGTGTGAGTCGTTAGTGATTTTGAAAAAAGCCCTCGAGCAGTAATGTTCGGGGGCTTTTTATTGGCAGCTGTTCAGCCTAGGCCTACTAGCCTTTAATCTCTTTTTTGCTATCTAAGCGGCGGCGATGAATGATGGAGTAATGCCTAAGCCCAGATGGGCCGTGTGACACAATTACGGACAATAAAATGATGGCAATGATGAGCGCAGGTTTCGCGCTCGCCAATGGAATGAACAGCAGTAATAAGCCAATCTTCACTAAGGTGAGTACGCCCTTTAGCTGGATAAGCCAGCGCCAATCGCGAATAACTTCCCACAGCATCAAGATTAAACCCGTCACCATGGCGATAATCCAGTAGGTGAGCCAAGCATCCATTGGCACAGCTAATAAAATGCCGCCCGCGGCGCCGCACACACCGACGATATGCAGGGCTCGCAGACCAGTTTTTGCCAAGCGTTGCAGCCAGAATTGAGTCTCAGTCACAGGTACACCTAAGGTAAAAATAAAGCCAATATGGCGGATATCATGGAGTTAAAGCGGCTTAAAACGCAAGAATTGCCGTGAGCCAAAGCAAAAATTGTGAGATGA
Organism: Shewanella sp. SNU WT4; assembly: GCF_006494715.1. NCBI lineage: Bacteria > Pseudomonadati > Pseudomonadota > Gammaproteobacteria > Alteromonadales > Shewanellaceae > Shewanella > Shewanella sp. SNU WT4. Next base: position 3,787,846 of record NZ_CP041151.1, on the reverse strand, counting down.
CCATGAAAAGGATGAAATGACTAGCGCTGAGTTAGAGGCAGACTATTCATGCTAACAATGTGAGCTTGCTTGGATTTTTAACGGGTTAAAATTAACAATAGATAATCTGTGATACGCATAAATATATACCTCTTTTGGTAGTGGTACATTTGCGCCAATAAGCAATACTCCTGTAAATAAAGGCTTTTATTAGGCGGCCTTAATATATTGCAGTTGGTGTATTTACTACTAAATGGGTGGAATAGATGATTCGTATCATGCGTAAAACGGTATTAGCCGTGATGGTTTCTGGAGTTATGGCGGGCAATGTGTGGGCTGCCGCTGATTACTTGGCAGATTTTCATACTGAAATGGGTGGCTGTGAATCTTGTCACGTCACTGAAAAAGGCCCTACTGATGATAATCTCAAGCATGAGAACAGTCAGTGCGTTAGCTGTCATGGCACGCTGAAAGAAGTGGCGCTAAACGATCCTAAAACCATAGTCTCCCCCCATAGTTCACACCTCATTGGTGATATTGCTTGTACCGCATGTCATAAGGGCCATGAAAAATCAGTCGCTTACTGTGATGCTTGCCATAGCTTTGACTATAACATGCCTTATGAAGGCAAGTGGGAGCGTAAGTTCGTTCCGGTTGATGCCGATAAGAAAGCGCAAGATCAAGCCATTGCTTCAGGCCCAAGCGAATCAACCGATGTAGTGGTTATTGGTTCAGGTGGCGCAGGCTTAGCGGCTGCGGTCGCTGCGCGTAACCATGGCGCCTCTGTCATAGTGCTGGAAAAAGAGCCTATTGCGGGCGGTAACACTAAGCTGGCTGCCGGTGGTATGAATGCTGCTGAAACTAAGCCGCAAGCTAAGCTTGGCATTGAAGATAAGAAAGCCATCATGATTGAAGACACCATGAAAGGTGGTCGCAATCTTAATGATCCTGAATTAGTCAAAGTGTTAGCCAATGAGTCATCAGACTCTATAGATTGGTTAATGGCCATGGGCGCGGACATGAATGATGTCGGCCGTATGGGTGGCGCCAGTGTTAATCGCTCTCACCGCCCAACGGGTGGCGCTGGTGTGGGTGCTGAAGTAGCGCAAGTATTATGGGACGCCGCCACTGAGCGCGGTACTGACATTCGCTTAAATAGCCGCGTGGTGCGTATTTTAGAAACGGGTGGCAAAGTGACTGGCGTGCTGGTTAAAGGTGAGCACACAGGTTATTACGTCATTAAGGCCGATGCCGTAGTGCTAGCAACTGGCGGTTTTGCCCGTAACAATGAGCGCGTGGCTCAGTACGATCCGAAACTGGCTGGCTTTGCTGCCACCAATCACCCAGGTGCTACTGGTGATGGCTTAGATGTTGCTATACAAGCGGGCGCGGCAACGCGCGATCTTGAATACATTCAAGCGCATCCAACTTACTCGCCAGTCGGCGGCGTAATGGTAACAGAAGCTGTGCGTGGTAATGGCGCTATTCTGATTAACCGTGAAGGTCAGCGATTCGTTAACGAAATCACCACTCGCGATAAAGCCTCTGCCGCTATTTTGGCACAAAAAGGTGCCAGTGCTTACTTGGTATTTGATGATGCCGTGCGTAAATCATTAAGTAAGATTGAAGGCTATGTGCATTTGCATATCGTTGAAGAAGGCCAAACTGTAGCGGATTTAGCTAAGAAGATGGGCGTACCGCCAGTTAACTTAGAGGCCAGTATTGCTAGCTATAACCAGGCAGTATTAGCAGGTAAAGATGATGCCTTTGGTCGCCCAGATTTACCTAGAGAGCTTAATAAAGGCCCTTACTATGCCATGGAAGTGAAGCCTGCTGTGCATCACACCATGGGCGGCGTGAAAATTGATACTAAGGGTGAAGTACAAGGTCAAAATGGTCAAATCATCAAGGGCTTGTATGCTGCTGGTGAAATCACTGGCGGCGTGCATGGCGCTAACCGTTTAGGAGGTAACGCCATTTCTGATATCGTCACCTTTGGCCGTATTGCTGGTACAGATGCCGCGGCTTACGCTGAGAAAAATTAATTGCTTAGTATGAGTTAATCAACGGGTCCTTAGGGGCCCGTTTTGCTAAGCGGGGCGTTAGTGAATGCTGCTTGTCATTGACTTACGGCGATAACGCCTTAGTGGTCACTTATCTTATCTTCACCGCATTTGGGACATGAGTCATAAATTATCTTCAGTTAACGTGACCGTTAGTTGAGCACATTAGCGTTATCGCCTGCCAATTTCGTTTAGACTAAGTAGCAACAGCCAGCCCAGTCGTCATCAAGGAGTAGGACATGAGAATTGGTTTCTTTAGCGCTAAACATTACGACATCCATCACTTTAATCAGAGCGCGGCTCAATTTAGCGCTGAAATAGAATATTTTGATTTACGCTTAAGCTCGAAAACCGTGCCTTTGGCCCATGGCTTTGAAGTGATTTGTGCCTTCGTTAATGATGAACTCAGTGCTGAAATACTGACCGAATTAGCCGAGCATGGCACTAAGATTATTGCCATGCGCTGCGCTGGGTTTAACAATGTCGATTTAGTGGCGGCTAAGCGCTTAGGCATACATGTAGTTAACGTGCCAGCTTACTCACCGGAATCGGTCGCTGAACATACCATAGCCTTGATTTTGACCTTAAACCGCAAAATCCATAAAGCCTATCAACGGACCCGCGACGCTAACTTCTCCCTCGATGGTTTAGTCGGTTTTAACTTATTTGGTAAAACCGTTGGCATTATTGGCACAGGTAAAATTGGTTTAGCCACCATCAAGATTATTCAAGGCTTTGGCTGCAAGGTGTTAGCTTTTGATCCTTATCCAAACCCTGCGGTCATCGCCTTAGGGGTTGAGTATGTGAGCCTAGATGAGATGTTCCCAGTGTGCGACATCATCAGTTTGCATTGCCCATTAACTGCTGAAAATCATCACCTATTGTGCCAAGCGAGTTTTGATAAGATGAAACCTGGGATGATGGTGATTAACACCAGTCGCGGCGGCCTATTGAACGCCGTTGATGCCATGGAAGCCTTGAAACTTGGGAAAATTGGCTCGTTAGGGCTTGATGTGTACGAGAATGAAAAAGACTTGTTCTTCCAAGATAAGTCTAATGAAATCATTCAAGATGATGTTTTTAGGCGTTTATCGGCTTGCCATAATGTGGTCTTTACCGGTCATCAGGCGTTCTTAACTGCCGAAGCGCTCGACTCTATTGCTGAAACCACCTTAACCAATGTGCAGCAGACCTTGGCTGGGGAAGTGTGTCCTTATCTGTTGTGCTAATCAGTGGATGACTCGGTGCGATAAGTGGCTAAGCAACTAACTCACAAGTCGTAGGAATCTCACAAGTCATAAGAATAAACCACTAGATAGCAATAAGGCTGCCATTGGCAGCCTTATTGTTGTTGCGTGCAGTAAGCTTGAGCATTTAGCCATGGCTTACTGTTAGCAAGATTTTAGCTTTGACGGCTAGCGTAATAAGCTTGCAGCTCAGCTGTTGACGCTGTGGCTACGATTTGACCGTCAAGATAGAAGTTAACGTTATCGCCAGTCTTCTCGCCAGACATGATTTGCTCGCTACCATCTTCATAAGTCAGCAGCATATCCAGTTTGTTAGCATTCACTGGAGTCACGGTCGCTTTAGTTAACTTAACGCCAGTTAAAGGAGCTTTAGTTAAGTCTTTATCTAAGTGTTGGTTTACTTTGAATACCGCTTCAACAGGCATATCTACTAAGGCTGGTGATTTACCAGTAATAGGGTTAGTACCAGTCCAGAATTCGATAGTGTTGAAAATGAACAAGTCACCGGTAGCTGCAAAGGCATACACAGGCGCTAATAAGATATACACACCAGCACGGCCAAAACGGTTGTCAACCACACTCAGGTTACCCTTAGTGACTAAACCACTAAGACCCATGGTACCCATGCAACCTGCCAGTTGAGTACAGATAAGTAGTGAGGCGCCGATGGCCAGTTTTTTTGTAGAAGTCATTGGTTGTCTCAATGGTTAATGAATTGAGCGCGAATTTTAATCAGTTGGTAAAATTTTCCTGTGATCAAGATCAAAGTGGCGAGTAAATGAACTGTTGGCCTTGTTGTTTTGTTTGAGTTTGTTTTGCTAGTTTGGTGGTTTTAGTGTTGACTGCGATCTATTGTGGGCGCTATTCAATCAATCCATGGCCTTTGGTTAACACTTGTGTGAAAAGTAATCTTTCAATGTCTTGCGCTTAAATAGTCTTACGTTAAATATGCGAGGATTAAGCCAAGCTGTGGCAAAATAGCTTTTTTCTTTTCGAGCAAGACGCATGAGTGACTATCACTGCTTGTGGCAGGGAGAGGATCAGTTTGGTCCTATCAGTGTGGTTGAAGACAATGATTATCGATTGTTGGCCTTTGGCGATAACGATGAGCAAAGTAAGCAATTAAAAAGTGCGCCCCATATCCCGCAGCATACTTATGTGCAGGCGATGCTACTCAGTCTGTTATTTATTAAACCTAAATCAGCCATAGTGTTAGGGCTAGGTGGCGGCGCCTTACTGCATTCACTTAAACATTATGATCCCGCGATTAAGCTCACAGCCGTGGAATTGCGCCCGCAAGTGATTGAGTTAGCGAAGCGTTATTTTCGGGTGCAGCCCAGCAAAAAATTGCAATTGATTGAAGCTGATGCCATGAAGTTTTTAGCTGCTGGCGATCATAAGCGCTGTGACGTGATATATGCCGATATCTATACCGATGCTGGCATAGATGAGCAGCAGTTATCGCAAGTTTTTATCGATAATGCCTTTAACTTGCTAAAAGCCGATGGTCTGTTAGTGCTTAATTGCTGGAAAGAGCATAGCCGCGATGTGGAATTACTCGCCCGACTGCAAGCAAGTTTTGCTGACGTTTACGCGTGTCTCACCTCTGGCAGTAACTGGGTGGTCTTTGCCGCTAAGCAGCCTGGCATATTGCGAGACCATGGCTTAAAGGTCGGTATAGATGAGTTATCGAGCCGCTTAGATTTTAGTGTATCGCGCTCCCTTACTCGCTTTGGTCCTTGGCTGTAATAGGGTCACTTAACGGGCATAAACACTGGCTAGTGATTGCGCGCATTGTAGCACTTAGGCTTGCATCCGCGGCGCCGTCAACTGGGCTAAAACGTTTAGCTAATTTAGTGTAACTTGCGCCATAAGGCGCGACTTTGACCAAAAAATGGGCGCGAGCCGCGCTTTAAGGGCTAAGCGCCTTGTTATTTTAGCTAAGACGCATAAAATGCCGCTCCTTTGTTGTGATTTGCCCCGCTTGCTATTGAACTAGTGAGCTCATCACTGGGCCTGAGGCATTATGAGTAAATATACCGCACCAACATTCACCCTCAAATTGTTGCATCCACGCTATTGGGGCACCTTGTGCTTAATGGCTGTCATGTATCTGATGAGCTTATTGCCTTACGCCGTATTATTTCGTTTAGGTAAGGTGTGTGGCCGTGTGGCAATGCGCATGATGCCTAAGCGCAAACGCACTATTGAGCGCAATTTGAGCTTATGTTTTCCGCACATGAGCGAGCACGAGCGCGCGGCGCTAGTCAAACTCAATATCGACAATACTGGGCTGGCCTTATTTGAAACTTGCATGGCATGGTATTGGTCAGATAAGCGCGTATCTAGCCATGTGGAAGTGGTTGGTCTTGAGCACCTGCAAGCGCTTGAAGCTCAAGGCAAGGGCGCTATGCTGCTGGCTATTCACTCCCTTAATTTAGAATTGGGAGCCCGCGCCTTTGGTATTCATATGTCGGGCATGGGGGTTTATCGCCCTAACAATAATCCATGTTTTGATTACTTTCAGTATCGTGGTCGCTCGCGCTCCAACCGCACCTTAATCGATCGCAAAAACCTTAAATTCATGCTTGATTCGCTGCGCCAAGGCGCGCGGGTATGGTATGCCCCTGATCATGACTATGGCCGTCGCCGCTCGACGTTTGCGCCGTTATTTGCGGTTAAGCAAGCCTGTACTACCACAGGTACCAGCATTTTAGTGGATGAAACCGATTGCGCTGTGGTGCCGTTTTCCATGGTGCGTAAGCACGACAGTGGCCGTTATGTGCTGACCTTTGGCGAGCCGTTAATTGATAAGTTTCCTAAAGGTGATGTGGAAGCTGCGGCCGTGTTTGTCAATGGCATGGTAGAAGATGCCATTATGGCAGCGCCGAGCCAGTACATGTGGCTGCATCGCCGTTTTAAGACTCGCCCTGAAGGCGAGGCGTCACTGTACTAAGCTGCCATTGTAATTGGCATGATTAAACGCTAAGGCAATGTTAATAGCCGTTGTTATTGCTATGCCTTAGTGTTTAGCGGCGAAAGCCAAACAACTTAGCGCTCATTATGGTTTCGCTCACAATCGGCGGTAGCGCATGTTGCCAGTCGCCTAAGCCTTTGGCGAGTTGCTGCAAGATTTCGCGGGAATAGATATTAAGCAGCTCTGGATTACTGGATTCTATGCCAGTAAAAAAGCCATTGGCCAGCAAGTGCTGGTATAAAAAGCGTAAGTTATTGGGCACAGTGACTTGAGATAAATCATTTAGTTGCCCATGAGCATTAAGCTCAGGGTAGACAAATAAGCGGGTATGGTCGGGAAACAACTTACCAAAGCCTTCTAAAATACCGCCTTCTAAACCATCGTAAAACTTCTCATCAAAAATCTGTTGAATATTGACCATGCCTATCACTATGCCGATTTGCAGCTTAGTGTATTGGCGAAAATAGGCGCGCAGCGAAAAGTAGCGGGTATAGTCAGAAATCATCACATGGTAGCCGAGCAGATTCAGTAAACGCACGCGCTCGATAATATCGGTGGCAGCAATATTGGCATCTTTGCCGTGGCGATCGTTTAAGGAAATCTCAGTGATCACGACCGTATTGCTGGCATTGACATCCTCTAAGCATTCAAAGGCCTTTTGGCCTTGCTCTATCATATCGACATTGAGGCGAGTGACCGGCTTAAAGGCGCCGCGAATAGTGAGCACATTTTTTTTATACAGCATCTCGGCGGGCACAGCGACACTGCCATCGGGCTTAAACATCACAGCGCGAGTTTTATGGCTACGAATGAGGTGAATATTTTGCGCCTGATTATTGATGTCATCAAAATAAGGCCCTTTAAAATCAATACAATCAATCTCAATGCGGTTTGATTTCAAGTTGTCGCTTAAGGAGTCTATGATGCGTTTGGGGTCTTCAAAGTAGTAATAAGCGGCGTAAATCAGGTTAACCCCAAGTATGCCTAAGGCTTGCTGCTGCGCCTCGGCGTTATCATCAAACATGCGCACATGCACCACTAAGTTAGAGGGCTCAGCCCCTGGGTACATTTGAATGCGTACGCCGCACCAAGCGTGGCATTCATTATTGCGATTAAAGCTTTTGGCGGCCACAGTGGCCGCGTAAGTAAAGTAGCGAGATGATTTTGAGCGCACATTCGCTACACGTTCAACCACTAGGGCAAACTCTTGCTCCATCATGGCGATAACTCTGGCCTTGCTGACATAGCGGCCATCTTGCTGCACCCCGTAAATCGCATCAGAGAAGTTCATGTCATAGGCTGACATGGTTTTAGCTATGGTGCCCGCGGCGGCGCCAGCGACAAAAAAATTACGCGCCACTTCTTGGCCTGCGCCAATTTCAACGATAGTGCCGTATTTTTTTTCATCGAGGTTGAGGCGAAGGGCTTTATCCTTAGTGCTGCGTGAGCTGACCTGCTTATCCATAGCATCTCCAAGCGGTAACGAGTTAATTTATTGTTATAGCTAGTTATTCATTCTATCGTAAAAGCCGCGAGGCGCTAGTCTGACGTGTATCTTGGTGCAGATGTTTAAGCTTAATGCGTTGGCTTAACTTAAGGTATGGCGCTCGCTAAGTGCTGCTAGTTAGTGACTAAGCCTGCTATTATGGCGCGGCTTAGGCTTGCTAAACAGGCGCTTATAACCATGTGGTTATTTGATAGCGCGCAGTCAACACTGAATCCCCATTACCATTAAAGGAGCTTGTTACCATGTCACAATTTGATCAAGTCACCGTCGTTAAGGCCGCCAATATTTACTTTGACGGTAAAGTTACCAGTCGCACGGTTAAGTTCAGCGATGGCAGCCATAAGACCTTAGGGATTATGTTGCCTGGGGATTATGAGTTCAGTACTGCCGCCAAAGAGTTAATGGAAATTTTAGCCGGTGAGCTTGAAATTCAATTAGCCGGTGAAGCGTGGCAAACCATAGTGGCGGGTCAATCTTTTGAAGTCGCGGCTAATTCTAGTTTTAAATTAAAAATTCATACTGTGACTGATTACTGCTGCAGCTACTTAGCTTAAATCTTGCTGCTATTTGGGATGCTTTAGCTATTCCTAAAAGCAAATAGGCTAGCTAGAGGTTCACAGCTTCAAGCTCGTTTGAGGCTGTGAAACACGCGTTTTTTTAACTCCGCTTAACTTCGCAATTCACCTTTCTCTTAAATTGAGATTTAGCGCATCGTTTTTAAGTCATAGTCATCAATAGTGTGAAGCTGGTTACTGTCTCTTTTACCCAAAAATGAGTAGGGTATTAGCCATAGGTGAGATCATGGCGATCTCGCGGTTGCTACAGGAATTTAGGATGTCTGAGTTAGATAAAGCGTTTTACCAGCGTGCCAGTGAATTAATCCAAGTTGCCAATCAGCAGAATCAAGATCCCAAGCTTAAAACGGGCGAAATTAGCGCTTCATTTATGTATGGCTTAGCGCGCTACAACGCTTGGTTTGGCTCAACTAGCTTTGATTCTAAAGAGCAAATGCAGTCGAAAAAGCAAGAAATGATGGAATACTATATCGAGCGCTACAAAGAAATGCTGGAGTCCAATATGGATGACTATATCGAGCATTTTGATCATTACCGCGCCAGCCAAAAGTAAGCCGCTATTGCTGTTGCGATCATGATATTTGGTCGGTGCCTGCCGACCAACACCCCTGCTGTTTATTTCGCGTATTTGTCCCAATCATAGCTGCCATAAGCCATTAGTTTTGCCTTCGCCTTGCCAGCATGCCTGCCTAAGCAGTTGCGCTCATTTCGGCCTTTTAATCATTTAACTGGCTATTCTCTAGACCACAGATGCTATTAAGTGCTTGCGCTGATGGGGTACAGCTAACGAGTTTGGTTATTCGCAGGGTTAAGCTGGAAGCTTTAACGGGGGGTATAAAGTGTTTGCTGAGCTTTGAGGGAAAAACAGAGTGTGGCGCAGCGCCACACTCTGTTTTATTGGGAAGCTTAGCAATTGGGCTTAAAGCACAAAGCTTAAGGTGGCAACTATGATAAAGGCGATAGTGCCAAGCAGAGTTTCCATCACGGTCCAAGTTTTTAAGGTAGTTTTCTCATCCATCTCTAACAGACGAGATACCAGCCAGAAGCCTGAATCGTTAAAGTGCGACAGTACTGTGGCGCCACTGGCAATCGCAATCACGATAAAACATAAATCCAAATCGCTAAGGCCAGTAGTAACTGCTACCACTGGGGCAATTAACGCCGCCGTAGTGGTTAAGGCTACGGTCGCTGAACCTTGAGCTACACGTAAACAGGTAGCAATAACGAAGGCTGCAACAATGACTGGCATGCCGGTATCAGTTAATACGCCCGCGAGCGCATCACCAATACCGCTTGAGCGCAGTACGCCGCCAAACATGCCGCCAGCACCTGTGACTAGCACTACGCCGCAAATGGGGGCTAATGAGTCACCGCACAGTTTTTCAAGTTTCGCCATGCCGTAATCTTTGGCAAAAATCACTAAGCACACCAATAAGGTGATAAGTAATGCCACCGGCGTTTTACCTAGCATGCGTAAAAACTCGACCAGCGGCGTATTGCCATCAATCACGCCAGCAACCGCTAAGGTATGCAGGCCAGTATCAAGACAGATAAGAATAACGGGCAGCACTAAGATGCTCATTACTGTCGTAAATTTAGGCAGCTTTGAGGCATCAACAATGGTGTCGGCATTAAAGAATGCTTTCGAGAGTGGAATGTTGAATTTCTTGCCGGCGTACTGACCAAAGAGATAGGCACCAATATACCAAGTCGGAATCGCGACTAATAAACCTACCACCAACAGCAGTCCAAGGTTAGCGCCTAAAAATTCAGAGGCTGCTACTGGGCCTGGGTGCGGCGGCACAAAAGCGTGCATTACCGCAAAGGCGCCAGCGGATGGCAGGGCGTATTTAAGCGGTGAGCCACCAAAGCGGCTGGCGACACTAAGAATAATGGGCATCATCACCACTAAACCAGCATCGAAGAAAATAGGGAAGCCAAACATCAGTGAGGCCACACCGAGTGCCATGGGCGCTTTTTGTTCACCAAAGCGGCCGATAAGGGTGTCAGCTAATACTTGGGCGCCGCCACTGATTTCGAGAATTTTGCCTATCATGGCGCCGAGCCCAACCAGTAGCGCGACTGAGGCTAAGGTGCCGCCAAAGCCTGACATCATAGTCGGAACTACTTTGTCTGAGGCTACGCCTGTTGCTATGGCGGTGCCTAAACTCACTATGGTGAGCGACACAAAGGCATGGACTTTTAATTTAATGATTAATATCAGCAATGCGATAATCGCTAGCGCGGCGATTGTTAATAGCATTAGCGGATCTGCGGGTTGAACTAACTGCTCCATAGTTACACCTTTTAGCATAGTTATTGTTTGCGCATGAGTTCACATGGCTTGGGTTGCTGTTTGTGTGCAAGTTCACATTTTTTAAGGTTACGGGTAACATGTTACCGATAACATTCGTAAGATAAACAAATATTTCAACGTGAATGTCAAAATTGAGATCACGCGCAGATTCGGGAACAGGGTTATCATGGCGGGAAGTAGTGTCATAGTTATGGGTGTATGTGCCAGTGGCAAGACCACAATTGGTGAATTAGTGGCCGAGCGTCTTAAGCGCAAATTCATTGATGGGGATGATTTGCATCCGCGTGCCAACATTCAAAAAATGAGCTCTGGCGAACCGCTCAATGATGACGACCGTAAGCCGTGGCTGGAGCGTATTGGCGATGCGGCTTACAGCCTTGAAAGTAAAAACGAGCATGGGGTGATAGTGTGTTCGGCCTTGAAAAAGTCTTACCGCGATCAAATCCGCGCCGGCAATAGCAATGTCAGTTTTTTATTCCTTGATGGCGATTATGATTTGATCATGGCGCGGGTACGTGCACGCAATGGTCACTTTATGAAAGAAGTGATGGTCAACAGCCAGTTTGCAACCTTAGAGCGTCCAGACGACGAGCCTAAGACCATAGTCGTAGGCATAGATTGCGATATTGAGACTGTGGTAGAGCGCGCGGTAGCCGCTATTTTGGCGCAGTCTGCTAACTAGTTTTTAGCATCAGGGTTAGTGCGCTGGCCGTGTTGTTTGCATAAATTCGACAATTGTTGGCATAGAATCGGCAATCAAAAAGGCAATGAGTTAACTCTTTAACTCATTGCCTTTTTTTGTTTTTGCCACATTAGCGAGCCATTAATGGCTGGCGCCATCTGTGATGCGATAACCCATATCCACAATGGTGGACTCTATCGCTTCACCGCGAAGCTTTGCTAGTAGTAACTCAGCGCTTTTTTGGCCAATGGCAAAACGTGGGGTATCGACACTGGTGAGTTTTGGCAGCACGCTTTGACCAATATCGAGGGCATTATAGCCAACCACCGCCAAATCATCTGGCACCTTTAAGCCTAGTTGCTGCGCCCGCAGTAAGGTGCCTATGGCGATATCATCATTAGTGCAAAACACGCCATCAAGTGTTGGATGCTGGGCTAATGCTTGGTCGAGTAATTTAGCCGCCAAGGAATAGCTTGAATGTTCACCAGTTAAAACATGTATCAGAGGTAAGCCCGCCGCTGTCATGGCGTTATCAAAGCCAGTCATGCGCAGCTTAGTGCGGCTATCAAGGCGCGCGCCAAAATAGGCGATGGAGCGCTTGCCGCTGGCAATCATCATATTTACTACTTCAAATGAGGCTTGGATATGATCAAGGCCGACCACCATATCAATGGGGTTTGGCGGTAATTCCATGGCCTCCACCACAGGAATACCTGCATTACGGATCATTTGTAAGGTGCGCGGCGTGTGCTGACTGGCGGTTAAAATCAAGCCATCTACTTGATAGGCTAACAGCGCGGCAATTCTTTGCTCTTCTTCATGTTCATCATAACTAAAGTGTGCCAATAAGGTTTCGTAACCATGAGCCTTAGTGACAGCTTCTATGCCGTGTACTAGCGCTGAAAAAATCTGGTTAGATAACGATGGAATGAGCACGCCAATGGCGCGGCTTGAGGCTTTAGACAGCATGGCTGGCGCTTTATTTTCGATATAGCCTAATTCTTCAATCGCTTGCGCTATTTTCTCGCCGGTTTTGGCGGCTACTGCCTTAGGATTTCTTAAGTAACGCGAAGCCGTCATTTTAGTGATGCCCACTTGATTGGCGACATCTTGTAGTGTGATGCGATTATTTTTATTTTTTTTAATCATGGGCTTAAACCAAGAGTGAGCGTGACTGCCACAGTATTGGGGAAATAGGCGTGGGGTACAAGCAACTTACTTAAGGCGCGCCTTTTTTGCTGAGGGTTATCACATAAGTGTTTGTGAGCTTAGCGTTTAGTCTAATGCTTGGTTTAGCTTTTGGCGTAAGGCTTGGCAGTCATAGGAGTGGCATGTGTAGCCACTCCCAAAGATAAGTGATAGCGAATGAGGATGTAGAGCGCTATTGCTGAGTTAGCATGGCTTAGGGATTACTCACGCTGTTAGCATCCACATCTGGGCTAGCGTCGGTATCTATTGGGCTATCTAAACCCACAAGTTCTTTATCTTGCTCGCGCGTTAACGGATAAATCTTACTGATTTGGCAGCTAAGCCCAGCGTCTCCTGGAATAGCGATGGAATCAAATTTAGCGCTAAGGGAAGTGCTTGAAAACTGATTGGTTAAAATGGCGTTGGCAAAGCTCAGCCCTGGGCAGCGAGCATTTAGTTCAATCAAGTAAGGGGTGAAAGGGTTAGTTCTTAGGATTAAGTATTTTTCGCCAAGGGATGACCAGCTGCTGAGACTAAACGCGGTAATGCTATCAACGGTTTCTAGTTGCCACTGCGAAACTTTGGCTGCGACCTCTGCTTGCCACTGCTGATTACTAAGTAGTGGCCGAGAACTGCAACTGATAAGCAGAATGACTAATACTGCCAATACGATGTTTTTCATGGATGTATCTCCAAGTGTTTATTGTGCCTAGCTGTTGGTGACTGCTGGTATTAGGTCTTGATATTAAAACTAAATACAGCAACTGCGACACTGTTTTAAAGGCTTGGTTTAAAGGCTTGCTTTAAGGGCTTGCTTTAAGCTCTTGTTTGGGCGCGGATGTTAACGCGCTTAAGCTTAACCGCTAAGTCGTGGTCGCCCGTTAAGTGTAGCCCTTGTCTTCTGATGCAACCGACTCTTTAACTTACTTCTAATCCTGCAGGCATCCTACTGGCCGCGGCCGCGAAACATTACATTTAAAGTGGCAAATACTATGTAGGTATCCATTTTTATCCAACCGCTTAAGCTGGTTAAGGCGAGGCAGTAACTATGGTCATAACCTACCTTGCTTTTTACATCATCAATGCAAGTGTCATAGCCTTGTTTTACTTGCGCAAGTCCAGTGATCCCGGGCAGCAAGCCATAGGTGCGATCGGCAAAAAAGGGAATAGCATCTTCTAAGGTTTGATAAAAACCTGGGCGCTCAGGGCGCGGGCCTATCATGGACATGTCGCCTTTTAACACATTAAAAAACTGCGGAATTTCATCAAGGCGAGTTTTACGTAAAAATAACCCAACCCGAGTAATGCGGGGGTCGCACTTACTGGCCCACACGGCGCCGCTCATGCTTTCGGCATCTGTGCGCATGGTGCGAAATTTAATCATATTAAATAATAAGGTGCGATCTTTAAGGGATTGGCCAATCCGCAGTTGCTTATAAAACACCGGCCCCTTGCTATCAAGTTTTATGGCCAGAGCTATGACTGGGAGTAGCGGCAAAGTGAGCAGCAAACCTATGCTGGCAAGCAAAATATCGCTGCAGCGTTTTATCTTGGCTGTAACTGGATGGATAATATTCATTGTGACTTTTCCCTTGTCGATGCGCTGACCTTTTGCCAACGTCCTTGCTCAAGACCACACAAGTATCTGAGACTTCCAATAAATATAGCAAAGTGGCCAGAGACCAAATAACTCATGGCTTGGATTGCTGCGTATTTTTGTAATTTAGGCGCGCACAAACCTAGTATGGCTACGCCATAGCAACTGAGTTGCAGCGCCGCTAATCCGGCAAATAGCATGGATGATGGCGCTAAGTAGAGTGAGCCAAGGAGTGCCAGTAGCATTAAATAACTGCAGGCGACCCGTAAGGTTTTTCCTGACCAAAAGATAAAGCTGATGCGGCCATGTTTAGCAGGCCATAGCAAATGACTTAAACGAATGATTTGCTGCATATTGCCAGCGCCAATGCGTCTGCGTCTGGCAAAGTTTTGCTCTTGAGTGCTGCCTTCCTGCTCGAGGGCGTGAATGCGATTATCCTGCACCCCAAGATAGCCTTGCGCCACAATCGACATGGGCAAGATAAAGTCATCATTGATAGTGTCACTGGCCAAAGCGCTGAATAATTCGCGGCGAAATAAGTAAAAGGCGCCATGAGTGCCCATGGGGCTGCCCATGCTAGCTTCAAGATTTTTAATAGTATTTTGATATTGCCAATATTTAGTTTCCCCCGCATCCGTGGGGGTTAGCAGTAAATAATGGCTGTTGACTATGCCAACCTGTGGGTCAGTAAAATGGCTGCCACCGAGCAATAATGCATCGATAGATAACAGCGCTGAGGTATCACTTAAGCCCACCAACTGGCTATCGCACTGGGCTATGAGTTGATTAAGCATGGCGACTTTGCCGCGATTGTCACTGAACTCATGTAACTGGCAATTAAGGAGCGCGCACAAGGGTTCTTGTAAGGTTTGACGCGCTATGGCGGCGCTGTCATCGGTGCAGCCATCAAAGCCAATATGCACGGTAAGTTTGTCGCTGGGATAATTAAGGCTGGCAAGATTACGAATCTTATCGGCAATCCATGCGCTTTCGTTATAGGCAGGCACTATCAGGCTAATGCTCGCAAGCGTGCTGGCATCATCATGCGCCTTAGGGGTTGCGCTCATATCACCCTTAGCCGCCACTAATCGGCGCCGCGCTAACCACTTAAGTAACACTGGGAATAAGGCGTGGTGATAAATAATGAGCGCGATACTCACTAAGGTGATAACGGCAATAACCTGGTTCATGATTAGTGCTCCAGCGGCGTAGAGGTGTCGCGATAACCTTGATGACAAACATCATCATAGGCTTTCGCCATCTCGCGCACATCAAAGTGGCGGGTGATAAAATTGCGGGGCGAAATCGACATTTTGCCATTGAGCATAGTGTTAATTAATTCGGCTGCTTCTTTAGCGTGATGGCTAGGTAACAACTTGCCACTTTCTGGGCATAAGGTTTCTTTGGCGCCGCCCACATCTGTTACTAAGGCGCGAATATTACAGGCCTGCGCTTCAAGCGGCGCTAATGGAAAGCCTTCGTTAAGGGATGGCAGGCAAAATAAATCTAAGGCGCGGTAGAAATCTGGCATGTTATCGGTAAAGCCGACAAAGTGAACCCTGTGGCTTAAGCCTTCAACTAAGGTGCGATATTTAAGTGCCTCAAAGCAACTGCCATGGCCTGCAAGCGCTAAGTGCACATCTTCGGGTAAATAGCGCATGGCATAAATCAGCAGTTCTTGATTCTTAACTAGCTCCATGCGGCCGCTGCAACCAATGAATTTGACATCAAGCGGCAGGCCTAAACTGCGGCGCGCCTTATGCTGTGATCCTGGGAAAAACTTATTGGTATCTATGCCATTGTGAATGGTTTTTACCTTATCAAGGCCGAGGTAGCGATCTAAGCTCGCGGCCACGGCATGGCCATCGGCAATCAGTATCGGGTTAGCGATTTTTAAGGCACATTTTTGAATGAGTCTTTGCTTCATATCATCTAAATGCCAAGCATCATGCTCGGTATGAATGCGCACTTTGACGCCGCTATGTTTAGCGGCCGTGCTGGCATAAAACAAGGGGCCGATATGGTGGGTATGAACCACATCAGGCTGGTGCTCAGTAAATAACTGACACAATTTGTGATAAGTACTGGCGGTGAGTCCAGGCTGTTTATTCATAAAAATCAGCCTATCGGCGCAGTGCTTAAGTTTAGGCCAAGCGGCGATGGCAGTTTCAAGCTCGCCTTCTAGGCTCACTATCCAAGTATTTTGATTGAAATCAGAAAACTGCTGGATATCTAACACCATATTTTCAAGTCCGCCGGGACGAAGATGTTGTACCACTTGGAATACTTTTAACATGGCGCCACCTCAAGATTGCACGATACATAAGTGAAAAAAACCTAAGATACTTAGGTAAAGCATTTGCCGTGCCAACACTTAAGGTGTTGTAATTTAGTGGTTTATTTTTGTGTGGCTTTAGGTGTTCGCCAACTGAGCTTGCAGTTTGCAAATGGCGATTCTTAGTTTGCATGCTTGGTTTGGCCTGTAGACTGTGCATAAAGCGTCATGATTTGTTGGCGCCAGTCATCTAAGCGCGAAGACGGTATGGCCGCCATGGCTTGCCATTCTTTGGGCACTTGATGTTGTAATCTAACTAATAAGGCGCGGGCGGCCGCTTGGCCTGTAAGATGGTTATTACTGACACTCGCTTGCTGCTCAAGCCATAACAACCATTGCAAATCTGTGATGCCATCGGTGAGCTCAAAAAGTGCCAAGTTTACATCTGGCTCTAACGGGCAAGGCATGGCACTTGGGTATAAAAATTGAATATCAGACTCGCGGCCATCGGTTGGGTTAAAGGGGTCGGCAGTGGGCATTCGCCCGTGCCACAGCATTAAGCCTTCGGCTTGGGATTGCCACAGATAAAAACCCGCGGCATGGCGCGCCGGCGTTAAGTTATACAGCCATACCTCAAGGGCGGCGGGTAGCTTATTTAACTCAGCTTGATTAATCCCAAAGCCATCATTGAGTAAGACTAAATCAAAAAAATTCAGCCATTTACTATCGCCTTGATGATTTAAATGACCGGCTAAGCGCGATTTTGGCGAAAACGCCCGCATATAGCGAAAGCTAGCTTCAAGATGGTTGAGGCCGTCAGGATTTGAAGGTTCATCGGCGCTGACCCAAATAGGTTCACTTAACCCCAAAGCGCTTAGCTGTTGGCTCACATCGGCCAAGGTTGCAGTGGCTTGTTCGACCCCTTGGCTGGCAATTAAGCGTTTTAGTGGGGTGTAGGCCAGCACTGGGGCGGCAAAACCTTGCTGTGTTAACTCTTGCAATTCACTGATTAATTTTTGAATTTTTGCTTTATCTGTGGGGGTAGTTAGTGGCGGCGCGACTGAAGGTAACCCTTGTTGCTTTAAAAAGGCGAGATCGCAGCTTATGCCTTGCTCTAACATAGCTTGGGTATCGTTAAGCCAGCCAAATTGCACTTGTGGCTCAAGATACACGCCTATGGATTGCTTAACATGGGGCAGCGCATCAGGCATGACTTCCACTGCAATCGGCAGGCTAATAGTGGCAGTGCCCTTATTTATATCCACTTGACCAAGGTAGCGGCCGGGCGCTGCGCTTGATGGCACTTTAATGCGTAAATGCAGCATTCGTGATGGCGTGTGCGGGGCGATTTGCTGCGCGCGCTGCTGACCCAAATACGTATTTTGCGGCGCGTATTGAGAGGCTTTTGGCGGTAAGCCCGACTTAAGCAACTGATCATCAGCAATTAACAAGGTGGATTTAAGTCCGCTGCGCTGCCACTGCCAATGGCCATAACGAATTTGAGTGGGTAGTGACGTGCTATTAAGGCGTGGCGCCTGCACCATTATATCGCTGTCACCTAGGTGTTCATCGAGGCGATAACTGACATTAAACCAAGAGCCGGGCGCCACTAGGCTGGGCGCTTTGCTCAGCATAATTACGTCGTTATTGTAATTGTGAATACTGTTAGCACCATCTGCTTTGGCTAAGGCTTTCGCATTATTGTCGGCTTTATTTGTTAGCTTATGTTCTGGCTTATGTTCTAGCTTAGGCTGGGGCTCTGGCCAAGGCGCTAGCGGCCAATTGCTTTGCCACCACAGTGCGCGCGCCTGCTCTATACCAGTTAACACTTTAAGTTTATCGGCACTGATTTTTTGTGGCAGTAAGTAGCTTGGGTTGCTTGATGATTGAGTGATAGGTTCAGCCAAAATGGCGGCAATAAAACCGGCCTGAGGTTGATTGCCACTGAGATTGATAGTGACGCCTTGGCCTTGGCTTGCCGCTATTACTTGCAAACTATCGAAGGGACTTAAGGCAAAGCGCTGATAACTATTGTCATTGCCCGAAGCTTCTGGCCATTGGCGGCCAAGATAAACCTTGTCAAACCACTCTTCACTGCTTAGCTTGAGCTCATCCACTGTAGTGCCATTAACGCTAATGCTGCGCGTTGTCACTGCTGGTAAATATTCCCATTCACCTGGGTCTCTTAACCATAAGCTTATACCCCAAAGCCCTGCGGCTAAAGGTAAATGCACTTGGGTGATGCCATTAATGCCATCGGTCGTCAGCCCTTCGTTCGCCTGCATTTTACTGCCTCTATCGATAGCCAACATTTGCCCGCCAGTTATCATAGAGTCAGTAATTGTTACCGCTTGAAACCCTGGCCACAGGGCACTGCCTGCGGGGCCAAAGTCCCAGCCTATGCTGCCAGCAGGCAAGGGCGGATGGGTAATAAGCTCAGCGCGCTCAAGACTAATGGCGTTATCGTCACTAAAAATAATGATTTGCTGAATTTGGTTAAGGCTTAACTGGCGCTGACTTGCTGTGGTAAGGCCGCCAAGTAACTGACTGATAGTAAATGGCCCTGGGGCAATGACGCGCTCGAGGTTAATGCGATCGTTATAGGGCGGATTGTCTTTATCATCGACTCGTAACACTAAGATGGCAGGCTTAGCGCTGTGATTTATGCCGCTGATGACTATGTCTGTGGCTTTAGTTATTTGCTGACTATCGCTACGGCTCAGGCTTAAGGTAATTTTATGGGCAGAAATGTCAGCATCTTGCGTAAGTTCAAGGCGAGTCGCGCTGCTGGCATTAGCAGTGCTTATGCTTGCCCCCAAGAAAGCCATGAGCATCAAGCTACTTATGATCGCAAGCTGAGTCGTGGCAATAAGCTTAATGATGCTGTGAATGTGATTATACATACCGACTTTAAGTGTTAGCACTATTGCGACTGCAACGTGTGACTGGCGCAGGCCCAAACGTAAGCTCGCTGGTTCTTGGTACGATAAGAGGAATGCGGCACAGCACAGTGGCGCCAGTTAACTCTTCCACGTCTTGGCGCAGGCGAATGCTAGTGTCGGTCAGCTCTCTGACTGTGCCAATACCAGCACCGATAAAGAAGCCGCCAAAAAGGCCACCAATCACGAATAACAAAATATGTGGATTAGATGGGTTGGTCGGGATGTAAGGACTGTCGATGACGCGAATACGTTTATCTTGCTCAAACACCCCAAAGGAGCTGGTCAGGCGCGCCATCTCGTAGCGCTCCATTAAGTCATCATACATTTGGCGCTTAATCACTAAGTCGCGCTCAAGTTTCGCCAGTTGCTGTTGGCGCGAGCCTAAACTTTTAGTGTCTTGCTCTAATTCTGTAATCATGGCCGTTAGGCTGCTCACTTCTTCGATTAAGCTACTCACTTTTGAGCGCCCTAACTGCAAGTGCTCTAATTGCGATATCAGTAACGGCTGCTGACCATCAAGTTTGCCTGAGCTTGCCACACTCGCTAAATCAAATAGCTGGGTGGTATCTAAAGTGACTTGATGCTGAGTTAACAGTGCGGCGCGCTCATTTTCTAATTCTGATAAGTTACGTTTAAGCCCTTGAACCTTACTGTGATTAGCCGTGTATTTGGCTTGCAGCAAGGTTAATTCACTGCGCAGCATTATGATTTGTTCTTCTAACTTTCCTATCACAGGGTTGGTGCGCGATAACTGCTGATCTAAGCTGCCTAAGCTTTTTTCGGCGCCAGCCAGTTCAGCTTTGCGCTCTGATAAGGTTTGTTTGAGTTTTGCTAAGCGGGTGAGCTTATCCATTTGCATCTCTGGCATATCGGCGGCATTGGCGCTGCGGTATTCCGCCAATTTTTGTTCGGCTTGTTCTAACTCCTTACGGCGGGTATCTAAGTTTTCCGATAAGAAGCTGCTGGAATCTTTCATGGATGAGCGCTCGGGCGCTAACATTTGCTCGATGAAGTGTTTACTCACGCTCTCTAAGGTTTCACGCATGCGCTGCGGATTACCCGAGACTAGCTGAATGCTAATGAGCTCTTTGCCCGCCATTTGGACGCTAAGGCCTGCCGATAGCGCCGCAATAATTTCATTGGCATCCTTATCTGAAGTTTCTTCCGTAATTTGGCCCATATCTTTAGCCACTAATGCCAGAATATGGCGGCTATGGAGCAAGGTGGTTAAGCTATCCATCCTTTCTTTGATCATGGCCGACATGCCCAAATCTTTTAAGAAGGGGTTCATGTTGGCGGTTTCTTGCAGCAACATACTGGTGTGCGAAGTGTAAATTCTTGGGCTTAAGGTACCAATGGCAAGACCCACGAGCGGAAAGAATAAGGCCGGCACCACTATGATATAGCGTTGGCGCCACGCCCCGCATAGCAACACCATGAGTCGATAACTTAGGCCTTTCATATTTGCTCCAATAAGTGGTGGAGCGAGGTGGCACGCGCCTCCCAGCTGTGTTGACTCAAGTCCACTTGGCTGGCAACCCTTAGTGACTGGCGCAGTTGCTGCAAGGTGCGGATCATATCGCCGGCGTTATACACTAGGTGTACTTGCTCTGGCCATTGCTGCGCTGCCGGAAACTCAGTGCTAACAATCGGGCGACCGCAGGCAATATATTCAAGGAGCTTTAACGGATTACAGGCCTGAATTTGCGGAGTATTGCGAAATGGCAGTAGGGACACTTGCCAGTGCTGGCTATAACTGGGTAGCTCTTCATGGCGTCTTGCCCCAAGAAAGCGCACATTGGGCAGCGCCATTAAGGCGCCAACCTCGGTTTCAATGTTGCCGATAAATACAAAATGCCAATCGGGTAAGTGACTTGCTACTTGAAACAGCAATTGATAATCCAGCCAGCTAGATAGGCTGCCATAAAAGCCTGCTATGGGTTTGCCATCTTTAGGTAAATCAGGGGCGCGCAGGCTAGCGGTGCGAAACAAACTAACATCAACCCCATGGGGCATAAGCTCGGTTTTAGCGTGCGGAAATTTGTTAGCAAGCGCTGGGCTTGCCGCCAAAATCAGCTGAGCTTTTGCGACTAAACGCTCTTCATCACCACTGACAGTGTGATGATCAACCCCTGCTAATGCCGAAAAATCATCACCGCAATAGTAAACAATTCGCTCTGGATTTAACGCCTGACAAATATCCACGGCAGTTGGCAGGGATGTCCACACCAGAGGATTCACAACCTTAAAGCGCGTTAATACCGGCTTGATTTGCTGCAGCAATAGCCAGTTTGCTAGTAGGCGAGCCAATCGCCCTTGGGGCGCCGGAATAGTCAGCGGCTTGATGATGATAGGGCAATAGTCTGAATGTTTGCCATCGACATTGGCAGCATTGAGTGTTGAAGCCTGATTGCTTGTGCCGTGTGTTTCATTGGTAGCGTTTGCTTTATTTGAGCCGCTGCCATCATCGCGGGGGTGCACTTTGCTTACGGCCGCCAGCAGTTTTTGGACGATGCGATAGCCATCGCGTCTATGCCATTGTGGCTGACGTAACCCTATGGAGTTAACCCAAAATACGCGGTAATGCTGACTTAAGCGGGCAATTAAATGCTGAGTACTCGACGGTAAGCCGCCCCAATCTTCACCAAAGACGACTAAATCAGCGCGAGTTCCCGCTTGGCCTAAAGCTTGGCTATAAGGCAGGCTTAAAGGCTGATTTGTAAGCTTATTGGGGGGCTGAGTTAAGCTTGCAGCTTGAGTCTCGACATTATCTGTCATGGGGTTGGCGCTATCCTTTGCAAATAAATTAATGTCAGTGCGCGCTGAAAATGGACTGCAATCATCCGCTGCCGTCAGTTTTATTATAGAAGTGGGGTGCGCAACTCGCTGAGTTACTGCAGTATCTTCTGCAACCTTTTCCTTTTTGCGGCTATCAATGGGGATGATATTGGCCATAGCTGCCTTCTTGAGCGGAAAAGTGAACTTAAGCTCATGCAGCAAGTGTTATGCCATTAGTTGGTGATTAGTTGATTGTTAATTAAATCATTACGTTAGCTTGGTGGTAGCTTAGGCTGCGGGTAAAAGACTAGTGCTGGCGTTGCAATTTGCAATGACGAGTCGTGGCTATTTAGGTTTTGCCAAAAATTCATCGGTGGCGCGAGTGAGGGCTATCACTAAGCCTGATAGCAGATAAATCGGCCAGTTAAAGCCTTGAGTTAAAAAGGTGCCAGAGACGATAGTCGCGGCAAGTCCGCCAAGGAGCGCCTGCGCCGAGCAATAAAAGCTGATGGGCAGTTGATTCACATGGGCTTCCACTTTTTCAAGGGTCGATTTAGCGCTCAGCATAGCCGTAGTCACAAAGGCGATAAAAATGATTAAGCCCAAAAAGCCAGTTTCGGCTAAAACCCCAAACCAAGTGCTATGCACCGCATGATTTAAGCCATCCCAGTGAGGCGAGTAAAAATAGTAATTCACGTAAAAATTATCAAGGCCAACGCCAGTTAGGGGGTTATCCAGCGCCATGCCAAAGGCGGCTTGCCATGCATAGATGCGCCCCATGGCTGAGGCATCTACGCCTTCTTCATGGGCGCCGCCAGATGCGCGCTCGCTAATACCGGCCACAGCGTAGAGCAGTATCGCGGCAACGCCAGCGGCGCCAAAGAATAGGGTTTTCGAGGCGACGTGCCGATAGATGATTGCCCCCATAATGGTCAAAATCCCCAGCAAGCCGCCGCGGCTTTGAGTGGCAATAATGGCGTAGAAAATAAGCGGGAAAGTCACTAAACCTAAGAGTCTTGACGCTATGGATAGCTTAGAAGTCATGATTAAGCTTAATGAAAATGAGGCGGGGAACATCAGCACTAAGGCTAAATCGTTAGGATCGCCAAGCATGGAGCCTATATCGCGCCCAATAGTCACCCTTGTGCCTTCCACTAGACCGATTTCATTGATTTTATTATAAATAGCTACGCAGGCGACTAAGATGCCGGCTCCTGCGATTAAATGATTGGCGCGGTTAAAATCATTGGCTGTGCGGGTAAGATACGCCACCGCAAAAGTCATTAAGATAATCTTCCAGTAAATCTCCATAAAATAGGTAATGGCCACAGGGCGATTGGCAGCGAGCACTAATCCCACTATGACTAGCAAGGTAAATAACGACAACAAGCCTAAGCTCTTGGTCCAGTAGAGTTTGATATTTTGACTAATCACTAAGTGCCAAAATAAGGTGATGAGTGAGGCCGCTGACAGCATCAAGGGAATTTTAAAGTTATACAGCTGCGGAATGACTTCATGGATGCGAAAAAATGAAAAAATCACAAATAACAGCACCATCAAAAATGCTTCTTTGATGACCAGCAGTAAGGCAAAAGGAATAAGGCCTAGCACTAACATTAATAAGGGGTGAGGCAGGAAAAACCAGGCCGCGGCGATAAGTATAAACAGTACGACTATGCCTAAGGGTACAGGCCATGGCGCCTGTGGATCTAGCCACTTACCTAAAATTGAGTCGCGGCTAATCATACTGACCTTGACGCCAGTTTCCAGCGCCCACGCTGGTTAAAGACTAGGCCGGAACTCACTAGCAAAAATCCTAAGGTAGTTACTCCAATCACGCCTAGGCAGAGGCGTTGCCACAAGGCTAAATCCAGCATACCAAGCAGTAATAGGCCAAAGGTCAGTAAAATCATGCTGATTAACGTAAGCGCTGGGTAAGGCAATGGCAGCATTTTATGGCCAAGCCAAGTCAGCAGCACCAGTCGTAACCCTTGGGCGAATACTAAGCTCATGCTAAGCCCTAATACCCCATGATTTTGGGTCAGTAGCAGCATAAGCGCGACGCCAATCATGGATGCTAAGATATTAATATAAAGCTGCTTTTCACTCGACCCTTGGCTTAGGCTTGCCAGGTTCATCAGCTCTGCACTTTCTTTAAACAAGGCCGCCATGATAAGTATCATGGCGATATTAATGGCAGGAGCGTAGGCACTTGGCATAACGCTTACAATCAGTGCTGGGGTGAGGGTGCCAAGGGTAATGGCAAGTACACATAAAATCCCCACGCCAAGGCTGGTCATTTTTACGGCGGCTTGCTGACCTTGATTAAACAGCACATCAAAGCGGCGCGGAAACCACCAAAAGGTAAAAGGTTGCTGCAATAGCACTAAGCCAATGGCAAATTTTGCAGCTACCGCAAAAATCGCTACGCTTTCGGCCGAGGTAAAGGCCTGCAAAATCCAGCGATCTAAACCATTCAAAGTAAAAGCCATTAAGCCGGTAGCGATAATCGGCAAGCCATAAACCGCTAATGGTCGCAAAAAGCGGCGGCTTAGCCGGACGCCTGTGGCCTGACATTGATAGCCAGTTAAGATAATAAGCTGGCAAAGGGCAGCTACTGAGCCCGCTTCCACTATGCCATCAAGGCCGCGGCCGGCCTCAGTGAACGCTAAAATCAGCACTACGTTTAATAAGGCGCGGCTGGTGGTGGCTAAGAAAAATAGCCAAGGTTTATCAGCCATACGCATCCAAGTAAGCGGCAAGCTGATACAAGACTCAAACGCCAGTAAGCTCAGCACTAACCCCAATTGATACAGGCTAAATAATGCGGGAAACTGCTGACTGATAAACCAAGCCAGCCCAAGCAATAGCGGCAATGATAATAGGGCTATGAGTAGGGCTAATCCATAAAATTCTGCGGCGATAGTGCGCTTGTGCGCGGCATCGGTGGCATCGCCAATAAAGCGGCACATGGCTTCTTGTAGCCCCATGCCAGCCACTATGCTGCTAAACATGGCGATACTCATAATCAATTCTAAGCGGCCAAAGTCCGCTTGCGGCAATACCTTAGTGAGCCAAGGCAGCATCAATAATGACACGCCTTTCATAATGCCAAGCCCTAAGCCATAGAGCACCATGGCCTTTAAGGCGGGATTGGTTGATGTTAATCGCCTGCCAAACATCTAGAAAACGCCAGTTATTGATGCTTGAGCCTTGCTTGAGCCCGCGCCTAAATAGCTATCAATGACTTGCAATTGCGGCAGGTACACTTGCTCAGCATGATAATTGCGACTGATAAACATAGCGTGGCGGCCAAGGCTTATCATCAATTGCGGATGCTTAATTAAATGCTCAAGTTTTTGGCGTAAATCTTGGCTATCCCCTGGGCGATATTTAATGCAGTTAGCGCCATCAATTAAGGCTAAATCCCAATAACTCGCATCACTTGGAATAACCACGCATAAACCGGCCGCCATGGCTTCTAAGGTTGATAAACCAAAGGGCTCTTGCTGGCTGGTGGACACATAGATGCTGCTTTGGCGGCGCATTTCATCAAGATTGCTTGGCTGATTAAACCAATGAATGTTGGCGCTATCATCCTCAGGCTCATCATATTCAAGGGCGATATTTTTAGGCTGGATATAACATATATTGGCGCTAAAGCCTTGTTCAGAAAAGTTTGCATCAGAAGCATTTAACTCTTGCAGCGCCTGGTTAAGAATGGATAAGCCTTTCCATTTAAGTAGCGATGCCGCCCAAAAAATCACAGGTCGCGCAGGTTCACTGCTGTGCATTAAGGCCTCACTTGGCCACTCACTTTTATCTAAGCCGTTAAGCATGGGCGTGAATCTTGGCTCATTAAACATCATGTCAGTGATGCCATATCTTGCTAGCGCGGCCACCATAGAGGCGCGGCTACTGGGCAAATAATGGATGCTATCGGCGCGCAGCAAACAGCGAGCATTGGTTTTAGAGCAAGCCACGCCGCCATGCACCAGTTGCATCAGCGTAAATCCCAGTAGCGGCTTTAACATGTATAAGGCTAAGTCGACACTTGGGCCTGATGCACCTACTGCGAGGGTTATCTTGCCAAGGCTTGGTTTGCGTAGCAGCACTTGCAAGGCAATTAACAGGTACTTGATAAAGTAGATAATCCCTTGGTCTTTATTGATAAGCCAGCGGGGCATATACAAGGGATAAAAACGGGCGTTTAATCCCTGCCAGCTTTGCGGGGTCTGAGTAAAAATACATAACTGATGCTCAGTGGTTAGTTCATGCAATAAGGTGCGGGTGGCTACTTTTGAGCCGCCCTGAAACGGAATGGCATCAATTAGCAGTATGTTGGGATAGTTTTGGCTCATTTAAATACCCTGCGCTGAGTGGTTTTACGGGTCAATTTATTCACTATCAACCTGCCAGCAAATTTGAGGCTGGCTTTCGCCAAGGCCCGCATTTTTTGGAGTAGGTAAGGGTTATCAAATTGACCGTGTTCAAAAATAAGTTTTTGGTATAAATCGCTGAACTGCTGATAAAAATAGTGGGAATTAAAATGATAGAGCACGCGCTCGGCGCCGCACTTGCCTAAATGGCGCCTAAAGCTCGGCTGGCTAATTAAACGCTCAATCGCGGCGCTAACATCTTCTAACTCTGTGGTGGTAATTAGCCCAGTTTGTCCAGAAATGATGACCTCAGCTATGCCGCCAATATTGGGGGCAACGACGCTTAATCCCATTAATTGTGCTTCAATTAATGATAAGCCAAATACTTCTTCATCAGGGCCAGCCAGATAAATATCGACCCCGCCTTTAAGGTAACTTACGACTTGGGTGGGCTCGGCAATAAAGTGCACTTGCTCACTGACGTTAAGGCTTTGGGCGTGGGCTTGTAATGCGCTCATTTTGGCGGCGCCTAAGATCAGCAGTTGCACTGGATAACCTTGGCGGCGCAAGCTCGCCGTAATGGTAATGGTAATGAGCTTGTCTATGCTTTGATGTGGGTTTTGGCTGGCAATACTGGCCAGTAAAATATCTTGTGGCTTTAAGTTAAATTCGGCGCGCATATCTTTGCCGGGCTGGGCGAGTAACTGCTTGGTATCTATACCGTTATAAATAAGTTCAGTGCAAGATTGCGGGTAGCCATCATGAATTAGCGCGTCATTTACCACTTGATTCACCCCAACTATGACTGGGCATAAATACACGCCGAGCGCTAATTTGCCGCGGGTGGGAAAGCGCGAATGTAAATGATAAATAATCGGAATATTCATGGTATGCGCCGCCAAAATTGCCCATTGCAGCGGGCCTGCGCTATTGCAATGAATAAGGTCGACCAAATATTGATTAATCAACTGACAGCAAGCTTGATATTGCCGATACCTAAGACGCAGGCCTAATCTGGGGGTGTACCAAGGGTTAAATAGGCAGTGCTCATCAAATTGGGTGCATATGCCAAGTAGTTGCAGTTGAGTCACCAACTTTGGCTGATTAGTCCACACAATCGGCTCATAGATGTCTTTATCAAGCTGATTAATCAGAGTGACTAGGCTTTGCTCGCTGCCATAACTCCAAGATTCACTGTAGTGAATATAGAGAATAACGATTTTATGTTTATGGTAATGCTTCATGCCTATGTCCAAACGAGTGCTGCATTCATTATGCTATTCAAGCTTTAGGCCAAGAGTTAACTAATTGTTTATATGTGCCTTTTAATTTCATCTCGCTCGCATTAAGCTCTAAACTGCAAATCGCTTTGCAAAATAAAACATCTGTCTTTAGCGGTAGTGTTAGCTCGAGCTAACGGGCTCATGGGCTTGGTGATACAGGGCTAGCATGCTGGGCATTAAGGCGCTGAGTGAATATTCCTGCTCTATCTTGGTTTTGGCTGTCTGCCCAAGTAATAAGCGCTGGCTTGGCGTTAATTGCTGCCAGTGCTCAATGGCCTGAATTAATTGCAGATAATCTGGCTCTGCCACGACATAGCCACTCATGCCATTATCGATAAGCTGACTTAAATCACCGACCTTAGTTGCAGCCACGGGGATGCCGCGAGCCATAGCTTCAAGGGCGGCCATGGGCAGTCCTTCATGCCGTGATGGCATCACCATTAACCCTATGTTTTGCCAATGCTGACTCATCTGGCAAAAGCCATGAAAGTGGACATTGCTGCTGGCCACTGCTTGTAGGCCATTGGCATCAGGGCCGTCGCCATAAATATGAAAATCAACCTTAGGTAAGGCGCGGGCAAATTCAATTATCCTATCGCCGCCTTTTTCATGGCTAAGGCGGCCAACGAACGCCACTTGCTG
Organism: Shewanella sp. SNU WT4; assembly: GCF_006494715.1. Classification (NCBI taxonomy): domain Bacteria; kingdom Pseudomonadati; phylum Pseudomonadota; class Gammaproteobacteria; order Alteromonadales; family Shewanellaceae; genus Shewanella; species Shewanella sp. SNU WT4. The sequence goes on along the minus strand of NZ_CP041151.1, from coordinate 3,759,415 downwards.
GCCACAACTTAATGGCAAATGCTCGGTATCAATAAAATTGCGAAATACGTGGGCGCGAGCCAAGGGTAAGCGCATGGCGATTTCTTGACTGACGGACAGCACTTCATTTGCTAAAAAATGGCTATATCTATCAATAACATCGTAGAGACCAAGCTTGCCGTGAGAGATTTCGCCGGCATGATAAGTGCTGATGGTCGCTATGCCTTGCCATTTGGCGATAATGCGCCCAAGAATGCCGGCCTTATAGCCATGGGTATGCAGTATCCAAGGCTTAATAGTGGCAAGATAGGCATAAAGCGCCCTTACGCCTGACGGCAGGTAATCCACTGTGACTCCCGCATGTTTTAGCGCTGCGGCTATGGGATGCTCAGCGTCATAGCGGCGCATAAAGCACACCCGCACCATAAGGTTGGCGCGCACTAGCCCTTTAGCGAGTTCGACCACATGGGTTTCTATGCCGCCTTGACTGCGGCTATCAAGCATTAGCACTACTGTGTGGGGCTGCTGAGTTGTCATGGCTTGACTCTGTTGATAGCTGTGATTTATGGGTTAGGTTTGGTGGGCGTTTAAGGCGCGCACCATAGCGTTATTCGCTGCCTCATTAATTGGCTGATTCATTGCCACATGAATTGGCCATGTCATCCCAGCTTTGTTTTTTGCGATATATGGTTGATGGACTGACTTCAAGCAAGTTGGCCGCCTTTTGAATATTGCCATCACAGAGGCTAATGGCTTGCTCAATCACATCTTTCTCGATTTCAGCCAAGGGGCGGATTTGGTGCAACTCAAGAATTTGGTGCGCTTTGGGGCGCTCCCTTGCAGCGCTAACACTAGTATTAGCGCTTAACGGTTCTTGATTGATAGCGCTGCTATTAACCGGCAAAGGTTGCGCTAACAGCGCATTTAAGGGCGCAGGTAAATGATCGTTAAGAACCGTGTCGCCTTGATTCAGTACCACTATGTTGCGGATGACATTTTGTAATTGACGCACATTACCAGGCCATTGATAGCGCTTAAAAATCTGCATAACATCGCTGGCAAACTGAGTGAAATGTTTACCATCTTCTTGGCTATATTGGCGCAGTAGATGAGTAGCAATATCAATAATGTCGTGGCCGCGCTCGCGCAGAGGCGGCAAATGAATGGGCACCACATGCAGGCGATAATAGAGATCTTCACGAAAACGCCCAGCTTGCACTTCTACTAATGGGTCGCGATTGGTGGCGCATAAAATACGTACGTCCACTTGTAACTCTTGGCTGCTGCCGACGCGCTGAAAGCGCCCTGTCTGCAAGAAACGTAATAATTTCTTTTGTAGTTCAACGTCCATTTCGCAGATTTCATCGAGAAATAGCGTGCCACCATCGGCCAGTAACGCTGCGCCTTTTCTATCGCTAATGGCGCCAGTAAACGAGCCTTTAATGTGGCCAAAGATTTCACTTTCCATTAAATCTTTAGGAATGGCGGCGCAGTTTAAGGCGACAAAGGCGTGATGCTTGCGTTGGCTTTGTTGGTGTATAGCCTCGGCGCACACCTCCTTGCCGGTGCCGCTTTCACCGGTAATAAAAATGGTGGCCTGACTATTGGCGGCGCACTCTATGATGCGATAGACGGTTTGCATGGCAAGGCTCTTGCCGATAAAACCATGAAAATGATCGCGATGGCCGGACTCTGTCAGTTGCTTGAGCTGCTTTTTCAGTAAGCCCTTGTCTAAATGGGTATTGATGGTAGTGCGCAGGCGCTCGGCTGACACTGGCTTTTCTAAAAAATCATCAGCGCCGAGGCGCATTAAATCCACTGCAATATCGACAGAGCCATGACCTGTGGTGACTATCACTATGGATTCAAAGGGTTGCTGCTTAAGCCACTTTAAAATGTCTTGGCCTTGCATGTCGGGGAGTTTAAGGTCGAGCAGGATGATTTCAGGGCGTAGGCGCTCAATCAATTGTTTAGCGTCTTCGCCCGTGGCAGCTATCTCAATATTGGCATGTAGATATTTCAAAAAGAAACGATATTGGGTCGCTATGGGCGCCGCATCTTCAATGATGACAATAGTAATAGCTGCACTCATGGTAATCCTTAACCTTAGCGTACTTAGGGTTAAGTCTAAGAGATACCAGAGATTTTGCTAGCCAGCGGCAGCGATAAATCCGCGCTTAATGCGAATTTCTACGGCGATAAATGAGCGCGTGGCAATTAAGATGGCTTGCTCGGCCTGCAACTTGGCGCCCACAATATCGTCTTGCTGACATAAGGCTTCGACGCTGCGCATAATGCGACATAAGCTAGCGTTGCCGTGGGCCGCGGCGCTGCTGCCTATGGTGTGGCCTTCAAATTCAAGGCGCGCTATATCGTTTTGCTGCAAGGCTTCGGTAAATTGCTGCAAGCGTTGACGGGTATCTTGCAAATAGAGGGTGAGAATTTCAGGCATATCTTGGGCATCAATATCGCTGATTAATTGATTTATTACCTTTTCATCAATAAGAGCATCACTCTGGCTATCATGGCTAATGTCAGGAGTCTCGCTACTTGCGCCGCTACGCTGAATAAATACCTGAATATGCTGCTCAAGTAGCTTGCGATTAGTGGGCTTAGATAAGTAATCATCCATACCCGCGGCGATAAAGCGCTCTTTATCGCCACTTAAGGCGTGGGCAGTGAGCGCGATGATTGGCAATTGCCCAAACGGCGCTGGCATAGCGCGAATAATGCGGGTGGTTTCCATGCCGTCCATCTCGGGCATAGAGATATCCATCAAGATGGCTGCGGGTAAGCGCGATAACTCGCTGCGCTCGCCTTGAGTCATTAAATCCTTTAATAGCTCAATCGCCTTAAAGCCGTTATTGGCTATCATAAAATCATAATTGGCTTTGGCTAATTGATGCTGTACTACCATGCAGTTAGCTAGGTTATCTTCCACCACTAAGATCAGCGGTTTTAATGATGGGTCGCTATTAATGTCGTTAATGAGGTTACTGGCTTCCAATGTGTTTTCGGAGCCATTAGCTTGAGTCACTGCTTGATAATGACTGGGTGCAAAGCCTAATAGCAGTGGCAGGCTAAAGCTAAAGCAGCTGCCATGATTGAGCTCACTTTCCACGTGAATTTCGCCGTGCATTAGATTGATAAGCCTGGCGCTAATGGCAAGCCCTAAGCCTGTGCCTTCTTTGCTCCGAGCAAAGCTTTGGTCTGCCATAGTAAATTCATTAAATAAGTTAGGCAGTAAGTCCTCAGCTATGCCTATGCCGGTATCTGTGATTTTGCACATGGCCTCTATGCTATTGGCGCCCAGCGGGCGGTAGCTGAGCTCAACATTGACATAACCTTTATGAGTAAATTTAATGGCGTTATTGGTGATATTCATCAGCACCTGCGCCAATCTATCGGCATCGCCCTCAACCCATGGCGGCAAGGTATTATCTAAGTTGAATCGCAGCGCTATGCCTTTGCGATTGGCTATGGGCAGCAGTAGCTCTAAGGTTTGCTTAAAGGTGTCGCGGATATCAAAGGGCTGCGCTACTAAGGATAAATTACCCGACTCCATTTTTGAGAAATCGAGCACGTCATTAATGATAGAAAGCAGCATCTTGCCTGAGGCTTTAGCGGTATTAACTATGTTTTGCTGCGCGGCATTTAGCTGCGAGTCTTCAAGCATGGTCAGCAGCCCCAACACGCCATTAATGGGAGTGCGAATCTCATGGCTCATGGAGGCTAAGAAGCGGCTCTTACTGACGCTAGCACGCTCGGCATCAATTTTAGCTTGCTGCAAAATCGCTTCTGATTGTTTTTGCTTAGAAATATCAATGAAATGTGCCACGTAATGGGTGGTTTTATATTTAGCGCCTTGCACCGCCGAAATAGTCACTAACGCCGGAAAATTGCTGCCATCTTGGCGTTTAACTAACACTTCGCCTTCCCAGCGCAATTTCTCCCACAATTTAATCCAAATGCTGCGATACACTATTTTGTCTGTGCCTTTGGCGGCAAGGTGGCGCAGATGCTGATTAAACACTTGCGCCTCGCTAAAGCCGGTCATGCGAGTAAAAGCGTTATTACAGCGGATGACCTTATAACTTAAATCGCAAATAAACATGGCATCGCTACTGGCAAAGGCGTGAGCGGCTAATTTCAGTTCAGTATCAACTTTATCGCGCTCAGTAATGTCGCGGATATTGGCGATAAACAGATAACCATTGTCGGTATTAAGGGATGAAATACAGATTTCAATGGGAAAGGTTTCACCGTTTTTACGCAAGGCGCACAGACTCAAACGCTGACCTATGACTACGCTTTTACCGCTACTCATAAAGCGCTCAATCCCAGCTTTATGGGGCTCGCGATAGTGGGGCGGCAGAATTAAATCCATCATGGGCTGATTGAGCACTTCTTCTTTGGTGTAGCCAAAGATTTCCTCTGCAACCTTGTTATATTCAACCACTTGCTGCTTTTCATTGATGGATATGATGGCATCAAGTGAGGCGTCGAGAATGGCCCTTTGTTTGATTTTTTCATCAGAAATGGTGCGATAACTGTCTTTTTGTTTTTCAAGGTTTTCTTGCAGCATCTCTTGATCGATTTGCAAACTCTTAGACATGCGATTAATGGCAAGCTCGATATCGGAAAACTCATCGGCATTGGCAATATTCATTTGCGGGCCAACACCAAAGCGCGACAAGGTATTGATGGCGTGAATAATTTTACGTTTGCGCCTATGTATTACCAGATAGATGAGTACAGTCGCTAACACAATAAAGGCCAATTGACTGATAAACAGCACCAATGCTTGGCGCGCTGGCAATGGGGCGAATGCCGCTTGATGATAGCTAATGATTAAGCGCCCAAGGCCAGCTATGTCTTCTTGATATAACCAAGGGGCAGCTATGTCTGCGCCAGACATAGCACTTGAGCTATAAATTGCGCCAGAACCAGAATCAAAACCAGAACTAGGCACAGCACCGGCACCTAAGCCGGTTTTTGCATTCAAGTGCGGCGCCTGATAGAGGTTAATGGGCTCTCTGCCCCGCGGCGTGAATTCAATGCGAGTAATAGGGCTTGCGGGTAACTGCGCCCTTAAGGATTCGGGTAAGGTTTTTGATAATGCTCCATCAGAATTAAGCCACTGCGGGCTAAACTGCGCCGCTATGCTGGGCACTAAGGGCGGGGTGGCGCTAGGGCTGATGGGGTAGGTGGTTAGCAGCAGTAAAAATAGCGCTTCGAAGACGATTAAGTAGCATAAGGCTTTAAGCTTAATTGACATTTTTGGTCACTCCGCTGTTTGGCTCTATGAGTAGCAATAGAGCATCGTCGCGCGCTGGCACGCCGCCATGGCGATCAAAGGTTTGCATGCAACTTTCGGCTGCCGCTTGAATATCCATAGACAAGGTATCAACTAAGCGTTTCTTGATAATGGTTTCTAAGCTTTGGCGCCGCTCTATACTGCCGCCAGACTCAAACAAGCCATCTGTATATAAGGCCACGCGCTGGCCTTGGTGCAATTGCAACTTATGCTCAGAAAAATGAATGTCGGCAATTAGCCCAGGCAGCGTGCCTTGGCTGGGGATAGGGATAAGTTCAGACTCAGTAATCAATAATGGCGGCGGGTGACCGGCGCAACTAAAAAGTAAGGTGTGGTTAGCAAACAGAGTGCAAGCGCAGCAGGTCATTAAAGTCTGGCTTAACATGCTGTCTTGATAAGCCGCGTTAGAAATTGCCGCTAGTAAGGCGCTAGGGGATGCTTGCTGCTTATGGCTCAATAAGCCGCGCATATAGCCGGCATAGGCGTAGGAGAAAAACTTAGCTTCGATGTTATGCTCCATAATATCGACCAGCAGCACGCTTAGGGCTTCATCCTTGGCTTCATCTTTAACGCAGTCATGGCGCTGACATAACACAAAATCACCACCGCCACTGCCCGCCGAGCGACTAGCATACCCAAGCGACCAGTCTTGAAAGTGACTTGGCAGATTAGGCAGTAACGAAC